>CADAYJ010000022.1 GCA_902792115.1 uncultured Ruminococcus sp.
TCTCTGCCTCTACGAACGCCTTGATGCACTGGTTGTAGTTAGCGCCCATTGCTACCTGAGCAACGTATACGTAGCCGTAGGACATTGCGATAGCCGCGAGATCCTTCTTCTTCTGGCCCTTACCTGTTGCAGCGAACTGAGCAACGGAGCCGATCGGAGTAGCCTTGGAAGCCTGTCCGCCCGTGTTGGAGTAAACCTCTGTATCGAATACGAGAATGTTTACGTCCTCGCCGGAAGCGATAACGTGGTCGAGACCGCCGAAGCCGATATCGTATGCCCAGCCGTCGCCGCCGAGGATCCACATGGACTTCTTAGCGAGCTCGTCCTTGTCTGCAAGGATCTTGTTTGCGAGCTTGCCGCCTTCGCAGTCGCAAGTCTTGATCTCTTCGAGCTTAGCGATGAGAGCGTCGGTTGCCTTTCTGCTCTCTGCGGAGCTTGTGAGTGTGTCGAGATATGCCTGGCAAGCTGCCTTGACGTCGTCCTTGTCTACCATGTCGCGGAGAGTCGTAACGTCTTCCTTGAGTCTTGCTCTGATCGCGTTCTGACCGAGTGCCATACCGTAACCGAACTCTGCGTTGTCCTCAAAGAGGGAGTTGTGCCAAGCCGGACCGAAGCCCTTCTTGTTTACTGTGTACGGAGTAGCCGGTGCGCTGCCGCCCCAGATGGAGGAACAGCCCGTAGCGTTGGCGATGAACATTCTGTCGCCGAAGAGCTGAGTAGCGAGCTTAGCGTACGGAGTCTCGCCGCAGCCTGCGCATGCGCCGGAGAACTCAAGCAGCGGCTGCTTGAACTGGCTGCCCTTTACCGTCGTCTCCTTGAACTTCTCGATAACGTCTGTCTTCTCGTCGAGCTTTACAGCGTAGTCGAATGTCTTCTGAGCAGGCATCTGGCTGTCGATCGGCTTCATTGTGAGAGCCTTCTCGCCCTTGAAGCCCGGACATACTCTTGAGCATGAGCCGCAGCCTGTGCAGTCGAGCGTGGAAACTGTCATTACGAAGTTGTAGCCGTCCATGCCCTTGAGCTTCGCGCTCTTCGTTCCCTCGGGAGCAGCAGCGAGCTCTTCGTCCGTCATAGCGACGGGGCGGATAACGGCGTGCGGGCAAACGTAGGAGCAGAATGTACACTGGATACATTTTGTGGGATCCCACTCGGGAACGTCTACCGCGATGCCTCTCTTCTCATAAGCTGCGGAGCCCTGAGGAGCGGTACCGTCTACGTGATCCATAAATGCGGAAACGGGGAGCTTGTTGCCCTTGTATGCGTTTACGGGGTTGAGGATGCCGTTGACGTACTTCACAACGTCCTCTCTGTCGCCCGTTGCGACCTTTGCTACGGAATCGTCAACGCAGTCAGCCCAGTCAGCCGGAACATCGACCTTCTTGAGGTCTGTCATGCCGCGGTCGATAGCTGCGAAGTTCATGTCAACGATAGCCTGACCTTTCTTAGCGTAGGACTTCTCGGCAGCAGCCTTCATGTATTCCTTAGCCTGCTCTGCCGGGATAATATCTGCGATCTTGAAGAATGCGGACTGGAGGATCGTGTTGATACGGCCGCCGAGACCGATCTCCTTACCGATAGCGATACCGTCGATCGTATAGAAGTTGATGTGCTTCTCGGCGATGAGCTTCTTCATCTTGCCGGGGAGACGCTCGGAAAGCTCGTTTACGTCCCATGCACAGTTGAGCAGGAACGAGCCGCCGTCCTTGAGATCGTCAACCATGTCGTACTTGTCAACGTATGACGGGTTGTGGCAGGCTACGAAGTCAGCCTTGCTGATGTAGTATGTGGACTTGATCGGCTTGTCACCGAAGCGCAGGTGCGATACCGTAAGACCGCCCGACTTCTTGGAGTCGTATGCGAAGTAGCCCTGAGCGTACATATCGGTGTGGTCGCCGATGATCTTGATGGAATTCTTGTTTGCGCCGACAGTACCGTCTGCGCCGAGTCCCCAGAACTTGCAGGAATGTGTGCCTGCCGGTGTTGTGTCGGGGTTCTCCTTGACGTCGAGAGAGAGGTTCGTGACGTCGTCAACAATGCCGATCGTGAAGCGTCTCTTCGGAGCGTCGCCCTGCATATTGCGGTATACAGCAACGATGTCGCCGGGAGTTGTGTCCTTGGAGCCGAGACCGTAACGGCCTGTGTATACGTTTACGCCGGCGAAGTCGGAGCCGTTGAGAGCTGCGAGAACGTCGAGGTAGAGAGGCTCGCCGATGGAGCCGGGCTCCTTAGTTCTGTCGAGAACGGAGATTGACTTGACCGTCTTCGGCAGCTCGGAGAGCATATAGTCTGCAACGAAAGGTCTGTAAAGTCTTACCTTGAGGAGACCGACCTTCTCGCCTGCGGCGTTGAGGTAATCAACAACCTCCTCTGCACAGTCGCAGACGGAGCCCATTGCAACGATGACCTGCTCTGCGTCGGGAGCGCCGTAGTAGTTGAACGGCTTGTAATCCGTGCCGAGCTTGTCATTAACCTGATTCATGTAATCAACAACTACTTCGCCGATCTTGTCGTAGTAGGTGTTGCAGGCCTCGCGAGCCTGGAAGAAGATATCGTCGTTCTGAGCCGTACCGCGGATAACCGGGTGCTCAGGGTTCAGGCTGCGGCGGCGGAATGCGTCAACTGCGTCCCAGTCGAGCATATCGCCGAGATCCTTGTAATCCCATACTGCGATCTTCTGGATCTCGTGAGATGTACGGAAACCGTCGAAGAAATGAAGGAAGGGAACTCTACCCTTGATAGCGGAAAGGTGAGCTACTGCTGCGAGATCCATGATCTCCTGCGGGGAGTTGGAGCAGAGCATAGCGTAGCCTGTCTGGCGGCAAGCGTAGATATCGGAGTGGTCGCCGAAGATGGAGAGCGCGTGGCTAGTAAGAGCACGTGCCGAAACGTGGATAACGCTCGGGAGGAGCTCGCCGGCCATCTTGTACATATTCGGGATCATCAGGAGAAGGCCCTGAGAAGCCGTGTATGTCGTTGTGAGAGCGCCTGCGGAAAGCGAACCGTGAACTGCGCCTGCTGCGCCGCCCTCGGACTGCATCTCCGTGACCTGAACCTCTCTGCCGAAGAGGTTCTTTCTGCCTGCGGCAGAGAACTTGTCGGTCTCATCAGCCATTACGGAAGACGGCGTGATGGGGTAGATAGCGGCAACGTCTGTAAACGCGTAGGACACGTGAGCAGCAGCGTTGTTGCCATCCATGGTTTTCATTTTTCTTTCGATTTTTGCCATGTGGTTTTTTCCTCCTTGAAGAAATAGTGATAATATTTCCGAACAGGCGCGCCAAAGAGCGGAGCTGCCTCACACCTCCGGATACCTGCTTGCTTAGGACAATAGAAATACTGATAAAATCAGCGCCTAACTGAATATTATATCATCGTTTATTTTAGCATATATCGACGAATTTGTAAAGTGCTTATTTAGAGAAAAAGGTAAAGTTACTAAATTTTTACGAATTATTGCTGAAAGTGTAACATCTTCGGACACTCCGACTTTCAGCCCTGTATTTTTCGCACTTTTTCGGTCGAATTCCGGACTTGGAGGGAGGAATATTTGCGCCGGGAAGGGGAAGAATCTATTTATTAATCTGCTCAAAGGGCGGAGCATTCCGCAGATTCAAATCATAAATTCTTGGGGGAACTATGATCATTCATCGTGCGCGGTGCGCTTCGGCGCTGTTCGTTCTGCGTTTTTATATGCTTATGCTGGCGGCGGCGCTTTTGGGCGGTGCGGCGGCTGTGTTTTCGCCGGGGGCAGGCGCATTCTTTTTCGGTTCGGCGGCTGTGCTTTCCGTTTCGGCTGCCGCAGCGGCAGGGCGGTTTTGCGCCGCTTTTTCGGCGAGTCTCACGGGCGGGAGCCTCTGCGTGTGCCGCGGCGTCTTCGCAGAGCGGAAAACACGGCTGCGCCGGCGTGAGATCGTCTCGGTGCTGCGCGTGCAGACGCCGCTGCAAAGGGGATTCCGCGTCTGCACCGTCGTGGTGAGAACATATTCCTCGTCCGCCGTGCTTGCCGATATTTCCGTAAATGATGCGAGGGAGCTTTCCGAGGCTCTTTGCCGGGAGTGTGATCTGTAAATGACAAGGCGAAATGCTCTGCGCGACACTTGGGCGCCGCCGAGCGTATACACGGTTTTTGCAAATATCCCGACGTACATCTACCTGATCATGATACCCGTGGTGCAGAATTACCTTTTTGATCCGAGCGGATTCTTCGAGCGGATCGCCTCATACGCCGTGAGCCTGCTGCTTACCGCAGGCGCTGCGGCTGTCTCCGCTGCCGGGTATTTCGGGCAGCACATAAGCGCGGACGAAACGGGCGTGAGCGTGCGGCGCGGTCTGTTCATACGGCGAACGTACCGCGCCTCATACGCAAGGCTGCAAAGTGCGGCTTTTGCCGTGTCTCCGGTGATGCGGCTGTTTTCCGCCGTGCGCGTATCGTTCTCGGCGTGCCGTTTCGGAAACGGAATGAGCGCGTTTTACCTCACTGATGAGACGGCAGGCGAGCTGCGCGGCGGTATGCTTTCCGGGCTGGGGAAGAAGATATCTTCCTTTCGAGCAAGAAACGGACGCACCCTGCTCGCCGCGGCGCTTCTCTCAAATCCCTTCGGCGGATTCGCCGCTGCTGCGCCGTTCATCAGGGGCGTAGGCAGGGCGGCAGGGGAGAATGCGCGCTCGGAGCTTGTCAGCTCGCTCGACTTCTCGCAGCTTCTCGTCCTGATAGGGATACCGCCTGCTGCGGCTTTCCTGACATACCTGTTTATCGCGTTCAGCCTCGTTTCGGCGCTCCGGGCTTTTTTTGCCTCGTACTCTCTGCGCGCCGATATCTACGAGCGAGGCGCCGTCGTCCGCCGTGGGCTTGTGACGCGCCGCGAGACGATCGTTCCCTTTGGCTGCGATGTCCGCGTAACTGTCTTACGCACGCTTCCGATGCTTCCTCTGCGGCTGCGCGGCTGCGCGCTGTCTCCGCGAGAGCTTGGCAGGAGAGGCAGCGTGACGGTAGCTCCTGCTGCCGACCGGGATACGGCTCGGAGCGTGTGCAGAGCCGTATTCGGCGGCGACCTGCCTCGCTTTACCGTCGTTAGCAGACCGAAGCCGCGCGAGCTTCCGCGGTACGTCGCCGCTCCGGGGCTTCTGATGGCGCTGTGTGCCGCCGCGCTGCCGTTTGCCGTTCGCGCCGGTATCTTCGCGGAAACAGTTGTCCTCGCACTCGCGGCTCTCGTCGCGTTTGCGTGCATTTGGCTCGTCTTTGCCCTTTTTGCGTTCCGGTTTGTTTCCGTCTCACGTGCTCCCGGCTTCGTCCGCGTCAGAACGGTAAGGAGGCTCACGCTCGTAGAGGAGATATTTCGTGATATCTGACGAATGCGCCAATGCGAAACAGCAGCGCGCAGAGATTGCCTCAACTTCCCCTTGTAATTTTTCCGGATTTATTATATAATGTAAAGTGTGAATCTATGTGACGGAGAAAATTCGGTTCCAATAAAAGAAAAGGAAAGGACGAATGTAATGCTGTATACAATACTGAACAGCGGCGGCAATATCAACTTTCTGGAGATAGTTATGCACATTCTCGCGACGCTCGTCGTGATAGTGCTGGTGCTGCCGTTTCATGAGCTTGCGCACGGCTTTGTGGCGAACAAGCTCGGCGACGATACCGCCAAGCGCATGGGAAGGCTGACGTTTAATCCGCTTGCACACCTCGATCCGATGGGCGCACTTTGCCTCATCCTTGTAGGCTTCGGCTGGGCGAACCCCGTTCCCGTGAATATGAACAGGCTGAACAAGCCGAAGCGCGACATGGCGCTCGTCGCTCTCGCAGGCCCGATGGCGAATCTCATCGCGGCTCTTGCGGCGCAGCTTCTTTCAAACCTCTGGGCTGTTCTGTTAGTCGTATCGTTCGGTCATACGATGTGGTTTGAGGCTGTGGAATTCTTCCTTGAATATATCGTCAGCGTGAATATCGGTCTTGCCGTGTTCAACCTGATCCCCCTTCCGCCGCTCGACGGCTCGAAGATACTCGGCGCGTTCCTTCCGAACGACCTCTACGAAAAGCAGCTTGAAAACGAGCGCCGGCTGTCGTTTATTCTCGTCGGTCTCGTTATGCTGGGGATCGTTGATAAGATAATCGCGATCCCGTACGCGGCGCTGAGAGTCGTGATCAGCCTGATCGCGAGCCTGCCGTTCAGACCTTTTATCTGAGGGGGAGCGACGTGGAACAGATAACGTACACGCTGCCCGTTTTTGAGGGGCCGCTCGATCTGCTTCTCAGCCTCATCGCAAAAAACAAGCTGAATATCTACGATATCGAGATCTCGCTGCTGCTTGAGCAGTATACGGAGAAGATAAAGGAGATGCAGGAGGCGCAGATGGACGTCGCCTCAGAGTTCCTCGAGATGGCTTCGCGCCTCGTCTACATAAAATCGACGATGCTGCTGCCGAAGCACGAGGAGGAAGCGGAGGAGCTTAAAAAGGAGCTGACGGGACAGCTGCTCGAATATCAGGAGTGCAAGCGGCTCGCCGCCGTGATGGCGGAGATGGTCTCGTTCGACAGCTTTTGCAGAGAGCCGTCGAAGGTCGATTACGATATGACGTACACGAGAAAGCACAACGCGATCGTACTTTCCGAGGCGTATATCAGGGCTGCCGGCAGGGGAAAGAGAAAGCTGCCGCCGCCTGCGGACGCCTTCAAGGGGATCGTCGCGCGGCGCGTCGTTCCCGTCGGAACGAGGATAATCAAGGTGCTGCGAACGCTCCGCCGCAGAGGTACGTCGCCGTATGCACAGCTGTTTGCGGAGTGCGAGGACAAGAGCGAGCTTGTCGCGACGTTCCTTGCGATACTCGAGCTTGTGAAGGGCAAGAGGATCCGAGTTGACGGAGACGGCGACACCGCAAAGGTGCACATCATCGAGAGGAAGGAGCAGCAGGCTTGAACAGGGATGAGATAAAGGCGGCTGTCGAGGCGATTCTTTTCGCAAGCGGCTCGCCCGTTGAAACGGAACGCATCGCCGCGGCGCTGGAGCTTGACACAGCGACCGTTAAGGAATGCTCCGACGAGCTGATCTCGCAGTACGAGAGCGAGAAGCGCGGCGTGAGGATAATCAGGCTGAACAAGAGCCTGCAAATGTGTTCCGACAAGCAGTACGGACAGTACGTCCGCAAGGTAATGGATATGAAGAAGAACACGCCGCTGTCGGGCGCCGCTATGGAGGTGCTCGCGGTGGTTGCATATAATCAGCCGGTGACGAAGGCTTTCGTAGAGCAGATCAGAGGAGTTGACTGCTCCGGCGTTATCGGGAGCCTTTGCCAGAAGGGGCTTGTGGAGGAAAAGGGCAGGCTCGAGCTTCCCGGCAGACCTCTGCTCTACGGCACGACGGAGCATTTTCTCCGTTGCTTCGGGATCGAAAGCCTCGAGGGGCTTCCTCCGATAGAGGAGAAGAAGGACGATACCGAGAGCGAGGAGGAAGAGCCTCGGTAACGGGGAACGCGCGGTTCGGACAGGAGGGGTGCGGCGTTGATCGTTGTAAAGATCATATTGTGGACGCTTCTTGCGCTGCTGCTGATCGTTGCTGCGGCGCTCGCAGTGCCGACCAGACTTTTCGTGCGCTACACCGGCGAGCCGACGCTCCAGGTGCGCTATCTCTTTCTGAAATTCACGATCCCGGTGACTGAGGAGCAGAAGGCGCGAAAGCCGGTAAAACAGAAGAAAAAGAAAGCCGGGAAGAATAAAAAAACTGAGAGCGGCGCAAAAAAGTCCGTTGATAGCGGCGGAAAAGTCCGCAAAAAGGGCGGCGAAAAGAAGAAAAAGCCGAACGCCGCCGTGAAATGGCTCAAAGGGCTTTACAGGCGCGGCGGAGTCGAGGCGATAATCGAAGCGTTCAAGCGTCTCGCGAGCCTCGCCGGCAACGTGCTGAAGCCCGTATTTCGTCACCTTCGCATACGAAGGCTCGATATAAATATAATCGTCGCGTCGGAGGACGCTGCCGATACGGCAATAAATTACGGCAGGCTGTGCGCCGGAGTTTACCCTGCGCTGACGGTGCTGCTGAGCGTCATGAAATACGACGATTACAGCGTGAATATACGCCCCGATTTTGACAAGAAGGCGCTTGAGCCGGATATCTCCGCCGAGATATCGCTCGTGCCGTGGATTGCGCTTGCAGGCGCGCTCCACGCGCTCGTCCGGTTCGTCGCCTTTAAGATAAAGCGCGAGCTTTGACCTCGCCCGAAAACAAAAAGCAAAGGCCGCAAGTGATCGGCCAATACATAACGGAAAGGTTGTAATACTATGGCAAACCACCTCGAAAATATGATGGATACAACAATGGAGAAGATCCGCCAGATGGTCGATGTCAACACGATCATCGGAGAGCCCGTCATCTGCCCCGACGGAACGGTCATCATTCCCGTTTCAAAGGTTAGCTACGGCTTCGCCTCCGGCGGCTCCGACCTTCCGAACAAAAACGGCAACTCGAAGGACAACTTCGCCGGCGGCAGCGGCGCAGGCGTTTCGATCCAGCCGGTGGCGTTCCTCGTTGTGAACAACGGCAACGTCAAGATGCTCAACATGGAGTTTGACGGCGCTGTTGACCGCGTTATCTCGATGATCCCCGACATCACCGACAAGGTAGGCGAGCTTTTTAAGAAGACCGGCAAGGGCAGGAAGAAGGACGACGTTCCCGAGGCAAAGCCCGTATCGAAAAAGGCGGATCTCACAAAAGGCTCCTCACTCGACGAGGCAGCCGACGTTGACGACACCGTGTTCTGATATCTGACAGAATTTTTTAACCGCTCCCGTCATATGCTTTATTATATTTAAAACTACGGGAGTGATCGGTTTGAATAAACGGGTGTACCGTGCGGTTCGCGCGGCGGCGGTCTGCGTGTTGGCGCTGTTTTTTGCGCTCTCCGCTTCTCTGAGGGCGTTCTCGGAGGAGGCGAACGTGCCGCAGCTTTCGGCTCACGCCGCCTGCCTTTACTGCGCGAACAACGGAGAGTTCCTTGTGAAGCTGCAAAGCGGCGAGCGCTTGCCGATGGCGAGCACGACGAAGATCATGACGGCTCTTCTGGGGCTTGAAGCGGACGAAAAAAGCGGCGGTATGAACGTCACTGTCACACCCGAAATGTACGCCGAAGGCTCGTCGATGTACCTTGCGGCAGGGGAGACGCTGAAAATGCGCGACCTCGTCGGCGGTATGATGATGGTCTCCGGCAACGACGCGGCGAACGCAGTCGCTTTGACTGTCGCCGGCAGCCGCGAGGAATTCGCGCGTATGATGAACGCCCGTGCGGCGGAGATCGGTCTTCACCGGACTCATTTCGTCACGCCGTCCGGTCTCGACGCCGACGGTCACTTCACGACGGCAGAGGAGCTTGCTCTCCTGATGGCGTACTGCATGGAGAACGAGGCTTTTGCTTCGATCGAGCGCAGCGCGAGCGTGACGGTTGATTTCGTCGAGCCGCAGGGCAAGACGCAGACGTACTACAACGAAAACAAGCTGCTCTCGCGCTACGATCACTGCATCGGCGGCAAGACCGGCTATACGGACAAGGCGGGGCGGACGCTCGTATCGTGCGCCGAAAAGGACGGCGTGCGGCTCATTGCCGTAACGCTCAACGATCCCGACGACTGGGACGACCACATCGCGCTCTACGATTACGGCTTTGAAGCGTGCAGCATGAAAAAGCCGGAGCAGAGCACCGCGCAGTACAGCACGGCCGTAGTCGGGGGCGAGAAGGAAAGTATTTCGCTTTCGGCAGGAGAGCCGCCTCTCGTCTGTACCGGCAGCGCTGGCCTGCTCGACGTAACGGTCAAATGCGAGGCGCCGCAGCTTCTGTACGCGCCCGTGGAGAAGGGGCAAAAGGTCGGTTTTTTGCGGTATTACACCGGAGGAGTGTACGCCGGAAAGGCGGATCTTACGGCAGCGGAGAGCGTCGGCGCGTCAGGCGAGGCGACGTCGTTTCTTGAGAACACGGCGAGCTTTTTTCGCGCGCTTTCAAGCCGTCTGAAAAAGCACCGCAGCAGTCCTGGAAAATAAGTGCAGCAACGGAGGATGGAAAAGTGGAGGAAAAGGTAAGGCTTCAGAAGGTGCTCGCCCAGTGCGGCGTCGCTTCGCGGAGAAAGGCGGAGGCGCTCATCGAGCAGGGCAGCGTTAAGGTCAACGGAAAGACGGCTCAGCTCGGAGACAAGGTCAACCCTCAGAAGGATAAGATCACCGTCAAGGGCAGGCGCATCAGCGCGGCCGCAAAAAATAAATACTACTACATCATGCTGCACAAGCCGCGCGGCTTCGTTACGACAATGCAGGACGAGCGCGGCAGAAAGTGTGTGGCGGAGCTTGTGCGCGACGTTCCGGCGCGCGTGTATCCTGTCGGACGGCTCGACCGCGAGAGCGAGGGGCTTCTTCTTATGACGAACGACGGCGACTTCGCCAACAAGGTGACTCACCCGGCGCAGCACGTCGCGAAGGTCTACCGCGTAACCGTCCGCCCGACGATCACGAAGGAGCAGGTCGAGGAAATGACCTCGGGAATGGTGATCGACGGCAGAAAAACTCAGCCCTGCGACGTCCACGTAATAACGCGCGAAGAGGGCAGAGTCGTGATCGAGGTTATCCTCCGCGAGGGCCGCAACCGCCAGATCAGAAAGATGTGCGAGAAGCTCGGACTGGAGGTCGCGAGGCTCAAGAGGACGCAGATCGGTCAGGTCAAGCTCGGAATGCTGCCGCAGGGCAAGTGGCGCGACCTTACGCAGGAGGAAGTGCGCCGCCTGACGGCTCAGCCGAATACTACGGTCGTCACCGAGAATTACAAATAAAACGATCCCCGGCAGAAGCACATAGCCTGCCGGGGATCTTGCGATTCTTTTGTGATTGATCGCTGAAACAGATGAACTCCCGAAAAAACCTAAGCCGCAGGCTTATGACCTGCGGCTTAGTCTGTCGAAAAAGCCAAGGTTATCACATCAGAAAGTTTTTGCCCCGCTTTTTTCAAAAAGCGGGCCTCCGGAGGCATACACGCCAAAGCTCTTTTAGGGGTGAATTCCAAAAACAGTCCGGTGGACTGTTTTTGGAAGAGGGGCATTTTGGCAGAAAATGCCCCTGACCAAAAGTTAAAACAAAGCCTCCTCGCCGCTCCAAGGCGACGAGAGGATCTTTTTCGACAAGCTGAGCCGCAGGCTCATGACCTGCGGCTGTTTTGCTGTTTGTTTATTCGCCGTCGCTGTACCATTCGCTGCTGTCGGGCGCGCTCTGCTCGTCCTGAGAGGGCGTGGTCTCGTCCTCGCTCGGCTGCGGCGTATCGGAGGGCTGCTCGTCCTCACTCGGCTGCTCCTGCTGCTCGCGCTCCTGACGTTCGCGCTCCTCCATTTCGCTGAGGAGGCGTTCATACTCGCGCGCTTCGCTTTCGTCGCGCTCGCTCTGGAGACGGCGGCTTTCTGCAAGCTCGCTCTCTCTGCGCTTCTTCTCTTCCTTCTCGCTTTCCTCGCGCTGGCGGCTTTCTTCCTTCTCTCTTTCGAGACGTTCGCTTTCCTCGCGCTCGCTTTCCTCACGCTCTTTTTCGAGGCGTTCGCTTTCCTCGCGCTCCTCCTCGTCCGTCTCTTCTTCCTCTTCCTCTTCGACCTCGTCGAGGCTGTAATCGTGCTTCGGCTTTACCTTGCGGAGATCCTGCTTGTCGAGCTTGTAGTCGCCGTCATACCACGGAGTCTGACCGGAGCGGCAAGCCGTGCCGAAGTCTGTGAGCTGCTTGCGCTGACCGCCGTTTCTTGCGTACCAGCACTGCGGCCAAACGGCGTCCGTGTTCGGCTTAGCCTTGGAGACGTCTACCTCCGAGGACTCGCCCTTCCTGACTCTGCGCGCTACGATAACGGTACGGAAATTCGTAAATTCGTAGGAGCAGGTGGAAAGTGTGAGAAGCTGGTCGTTCTCGTTGACTGTGACGCCCGTGTCGATGAGCGAGCGTTCCATAATATTGTATGCGAAATCCATGAAGTCGGTTTCGCTTGAGAACGAGCCTCTGAGGTAATTAAAGAACTCGCCATGCTCGGGAAGCGTGTTCGTCTTGAATACGGAAATGATTTTCCAGTCCGCGTCGTAATCCGGAGTGTCGAACTGAATGACCGGAGTCGAGCGGTAGAAATTGATGTCCGCGTAGCTGAGAAGCTGGTGGAACACCTGACCATTGTCCATGTTGTGACCGTGAAGGATCACGTTCTTGGACTGAATGCTCTTCGTGCAGCGGTAATCTACGAAGATAGAGCCGTAGCTTGAAGAATTCTTCTTGTAGTCGCGGTGGAGATAATACTGCGAATAGTCGCCGTCGCCCTTGTGCTCAAGAACGGGGTAGTCGATGTACGTCGTCTTCGGAATATAAATCCAGCCAACGATCTCCGGGTTGATCGCCTGCAGCTTTTCAAAGCGCGTAGGCTCGCTCGGATCGACGTCTGTGTCGCTGTTGACCTTGACGGGGTGGACGATCTCACGCAGATCGTCGTAATTCTTCTCGACCTGAGCAGGCTCGATGAAAAGCAGCTTGCACAGGATAACGGCCGTTACGATAAACGTGATCGTCGCGACCATAAGTACGACCTTTCTTACGACCTCAAGCGGCTTGTCTCCCTTCGCAGGGATAAAGTTTGAAATGAACGAGCCTTTCTTCTTTACGGGCGTGTTCTCCTGAGCGACAGCGTAGTAATCGAAGTGGTCGGTGATCTTGCCGCCGACGAGGTAGCCCGTCGTGATGCCGCGCGCCGAGGTCGCTTTCTTTGCGCCTGTGATTATCATCTCTGCCGTGGGAACCTTTGTGAGTGATTCCTTCGGCAGCGCGAGAACGAGCTTGTCGTCATAAAGCATGAAGCAGCCCTCGTAGCCGCGCCCGAGGTCGCCTGCCGACCATATCTCATAAACGACCTTTTCGTCGTTCTCCTGCTTTTTCTTTTTGCTCTTTTTGCTCTCGAATTCGCTTGCTACGTCGTCAAGCTCGGCGCCCTTTTTCGCAGCCTTGCGTGAGGCGCTGCCCTCCTCGCTCTCGTTGTGCTTGGGGCAGAGCTTCTTGAAGAGCTTTACGGTGTCGCAGTCCGCCGTGCCGTCGAGCGCGTTTGCGATGATTATGAGCTGAATGCCCTCGTCCGTTGCGTAGCTCTGGCGGAGCGCTTCCAGCAGCTTTATCTTATCGTCCTCAAGATCTGTCTTGTAAAGGATCTCGATATCGGCCTCTTTGAGGTGGTTGGTGACGATATTCATTTTCTTGTCAAGACTCTTAGGGTTGAATGATCTGTCTACAATAGAATAAATCTCAGCTTTCAATGTGGAACAAACCTCCTGTCGGTCGTCATTTCTTTTCTTTAAAACATATACCAAATAAAACAGACCGTCACGCGGAATCCTTCGGATAGATCACTGTGACCTTCGCGTTCTTCGCTGCCTGTTCGATCATCTCGTCCCACTGAACGGACGATTCGGCTCTGCGCACCATGTCCTGCTTCGGCTTCGTGCGCGGGTGGCGCGGAGTGAAGACGGTGCAGCAGTCCTCGTAGGGGAGGAGCGACGTCTCAAACGTATTTATCTTCTCGGAGATCGCGACGATCTCCTTCTTGTCCATTCCGATCAGCGGACGGAAAACGGGCATTGTGACCGTCTCGTCGGTGCAGGCGATAGCTCCGAGCGTCTGGCTCGCGACCTGACCGAGGCTCTCGCCGGTGATCAGTGCAAGGCACTCGTGCTCGCGCGCGATCTTCTCCGAAACGCGCATCATCATGCGGCGCATTATGATCGTGAAAAGATCCTCGGGGCAGTTCTTCTTGATCTCCTCCTGAATTTGCGTGAACGGCACCGTGTACATCTCGATGCGTCCTGCGTAGTCGGAGACAAGCTCCAGCAGCGTGCGTACCTTTTCCTCCGCTCTCTCGCTCGTGTACGGCGGACTTGCGAAGTGTATCGCCGTAAGCTCCACGCCGCGCTTAGCCATCATGTAAGCCGCAACGGGGCTGTCGATGCCGCCGCTGATGAGTATTGCAGCTCTGCCGCCGCTCGGGATCGGCAGACCGCCTGCGCCGGGCAGGGCGTTCGCGTGAACGTACGCCGCCATGTCACGCACCTCGACCGTTACAGTGACCTCAGGCGTGTGAACGTCTACCTCAAGCTCCGGGAAGCTGTCGGCGATGTGGCTGCCGACGATCTTTGATATCTCCGGCGAACCGAACGGGAATTTTTTGTCGGAGCGCTTCGACTCCACCTTGAAAGATCTCGCGTCCTCGAGCACGTCCGAAAGGTATTCGACGGCGGCCGCCTTGATCTTTTCCATATCCTTCTCTACGGCGCACGCCCTGCAGTAGGCGACGACGCCGAAGACCTTGCTTACCTTCTCTGCCGCCTCGTCCATGTCGATATCGTCGTCAAGAGGCGTAATGCGGATCGTTGACTGCGAAGCCTTGACCTCGAACGCGCCGAGCGGATGCAGCTTCCTCCTGATGTTCTTTATCAGAAGATCCTCAAAATTCTTTCGGTTCAGTCCCTTTAAAACGACCTCGCCGACCTTTGCAAGAATAATTTCCTTCATACCGTATTTCTTTCCTTATCAATAAGCCTTTACAAGCGTCTCCATACCTTCCCTGACGGCGGCCGTGAGTGCGTCCGCCTCCTCCTTTGAGGAGTCGTATGAGAAGCTGATCCGGAGCGCGGAGTCTATCCGCCTGTCCGGGAGCGACATCGCGCTCAGAACGTGGCTTTTTTTACCCTTGGAGCACGCCGAGCCGCTCGATATGTATATCTCCCTGCCTTCGAGAAAATGGAGCATCGTCTCGCTTCTGACGCCCGTCGCCGATACGTTGATGATGTACGGCAGCGCGTCGTCGGGAGAATTCTTTTCAACGCCGTCTATCGCAAGAAGCTGCGAGAGAGTGTAGTCGCGCAGCGCCGTAACGCTGCTCATTTTTTCCGAGAGACCGCCGATCTCTCCGGCAGCAGCGCCAAAGCCGCAAATCAGCGGCAGCGCCTCCGTGCCGGGGCGTATCCGTCTCTCCTGCTCGCCGCCGTAAACGAGCGGCTTTACGTAAACGCCCTTTTTGATGAATAGAGCGCCGCAGCCCTTAGGACCGTGTATCTTGTGAGCCGAGACCGTCATGAGGTCGCAGCCGAGCTTTTTGACGCGGATCGGCAGCTTGCCGTAGCCCTGCACCGCGTCGCAGTGAAAGAGCGCCGGAGCATTTTTTCTTTTGATGATGCGCTGTATCCGCTCGACGGGAAGTATCGTTCCAAGCTCGTTGTTGACGAGCATCGCCGAGACGAGGATCGTGTTTTCGTCGATAGCTCCGGAGAAAGCGTCCTCGGAAATGTGTCCGCTCTCGTCCGGCTCCAGGAAGACGACCTCGAAGCCCTCCTCATCAAGCTGTCTGCACGCTTCAAAAACGGAGGAATGCTCGATCGCCGTCGTAACGATCCTGCTGCCGCGCTTTTTTCGCGCTCTCGCAGCGCCCAGAACGGCGAGGTTGTTCGCCTCGGTGCCGCCGCTCGTGAAAACGATCTCGCTTTCTTCCGCTCCGACGGAATCCGCAACGGCGCGCCTTGCCGCTTTCAGCTCGCGCTCCGCCTCAAGTCCCTTTGCGTGAAGGGAGGAGGGGTTGCCGTAGACGCTGCGGATTATCCGCTCCATCGCCTCGGCTGCGCTTTGCGAGATCTTCGTCGTCGCGCTGTTGTCAAGATAAACCTCCAAGGGGCACCTCCGTATATGCTCCAAATTTGCCAACATTCATTATACAACAAATCTGTTACAAAATAAAGCAAAAATCCAGCATTTTTTTATTTTCCCTATATTGTTCCAAAATGCCGGAGATTATGCTCGTACAGTGTATATTATTTCACATTTTCGGAATAATAGCAATGTGCAAAACAAACAAACAATTCTGCATAAGAAAAATTTATTTATTAGGGTGTGTTGACACCGATTTAGAAAGGAACGGCCGATGGAGATATCAAAGAAGGAGTATTCGCAGCTTGCGAAGGAAAAATCTCCGAACAGCACGCTTTTTGTAAACTGTCTCTGGGCGTTTTTCGTCGGGGGAGCGATCTGCACTGTGGGACAGGGATTGACCGAGCTTTACAAGCGGCTCGGGCAGACGGAGCAGGCCGCGTCAACGTGGACGTCGATCACGCTCGTTTTCGTCGGCGTGCTTCTGACGGCGCTCGACCTCTACGGCAAGATAGCGAAGAAGGCAGGCGCAGGAACGCTCGTGCCGATAACCGGCTTCGCGAACTCCGTCGCAAGTCCGGCGATCGAGTTCAAATCCGAGGGCTTTATCCTCGGACTCGGAGCGAAGATGTTTACGATCGCAGGTCCCGTGATCGTGTACGGCACGCTCGCCGGCGTGATCTACGGAGTGATCCTCGCGGCGAGCGGCGCTGCACGATGAACAGAAAAAAACACAATAAGGAAGCGCAAGTTGTCCCCTGCGCTTCCTTTATTGTTGCACGGATATGTATTTTTCGTTTGAATGTTAAATGAACAAAATGTAATATTTTATGAAAAAACCGTAAACTTTATACGCTTACAAAATGCAGTAGAGCAAAGCCATCATCGCGCCGGAGTCTGCGCCCTCTTCTCCGAGAAGTATGAGCAGCAGCAGGATAAGCGTGCGCTCCTTGTCTTCAAAGAGCGGCGCAAGAAGGTCGTTTTTCGCAGAGCCTTCCTGCGCTTCGGGCGGCAGGGGCAGATCCTCCTGCTTCGCGCTTTCCTTCGCCGTTTCCGCCGGCTGCTGCTGCGTCTGCGCCGGCGTTCTCCTGCGGTACATCGCGCGCGCATGGTTTACGGCTTCGGCCTGCATTCTCTCCATCTCCGTCATAATACTACCCTCTTCCTCGTGCGTAGTGCGTAAAGCGCTCTGTATCGTGTCAAAAACAGCAGATGTGAATTTTTAAAGCCTAAAACAGATTTCCTCCTCCGAGCAGATCGAGCACGCCCTGCTCGCGCAGGAGAGGAACGAGGCGGATCACGCGAAGTATTTTTATCGCCTGCTCCAGACGCTCGCGGCGCGGCTCGCTGAGAAAGGGCGCAACTGCTCGCAGAAGGCGGATCGTGTCGTCGTCCTCGCGCAGTGAATTCAGCAGCGGCATGAATCTCATCACGGCGGGGAGAAGGTCGTTTCCGCTCTGAGGAGAGGGCGGAGCGGAAGGCGGCGGCGCGCTGTTCGCCGGGGCGGCGGGCTGTCCGAGCAGCCCGCTCAGGCTTTTTATCTGCTCCATCGTCTGCGGATCGGAAAGAAGCCGCCCCAGCTCCTGCGTCAGGTCACTCATCTTTTCGCAGGCTGTTCAGAAGAGCCTGCGCCTGCGGCGTTGCGAGCAGCCTTTTCGTCGCGGCTTCATCGGCGAGGATCTGCCTCAGCTGCTGCGTTTGCTGCGGAGTCAGCCTGCTCGTCAGCGCCGTCAGGTCGCCGTTCTGAGCCGCCTGCCGAACATCCTCCGGCGAGGCGTTGAGCGCCTGCGCTGCCTTTTCGGAGATCTGCGGCGCCCGCTGCTGCTGCGCCGGACGGCGGCGCTGATTTCCGCCGTAGCCCCTGTTAAAGCCGTTCATATGATAACCCCCTTTTGCGGCGTCTGCCGCAGTATCATCATATGCTCTTCATCGGCAGAATATGAAGGCTTGTGAAAATGTATCGCGCATACTTGCTTTTTGTACACCGGATATTGTATAATGTAATAGTTATCCCGCGCCGCAGGGCGCAGAAGTTTGGAGAGAAGGAGCTGATCCCAGCATGAAAAAACCATTCAAGAGGTTTTTTAATACGATCCTCGCGCTGCTTATCATCATTGTGATTGCGGTCTGCGGCGGCGTCGTATACCTCACGGTGACGGAGTATTCGCCGGAGACAGTCGAGAATGTGGACGTCTTCGGTACGCCGACGACAGAGGTTCTTCCGGGAGATAAGATCAAGGTCATGACGTACAACATCGGATCTGCCGTTAAGACTGCCGGCAGCGATTGGTATGAGGACGGCGGCAGCGGCGTGAGGGCTGAGTCGAAGGACAGTGTAGACGAGACGCTCGGAGCGATCGCGAAGCTCTGCACCGACAGAAAGGCTCACGTCAATTTCTTCCAGGAGGCTGACGTTGACGCGCGGCGCTCATACAGCACGGACGAGGCGAGCTTCCTCTCCGGCGCCGTTCCGGGAAGAGCGAGCACATTCGCTTACGACTTTAAATGCACCTGGGTTCCGCTTCCGCTGCCCGTAGGCATGGGCGGCGTGACCTCCGGCAGCCTCACGCTCACGCGATTCGGCCCCGACAGCGCCGAGAGAGTCGCGCTCCCCGAGGATTCCGGCTGGCCGTCCGGCACCTGGAGCCGCAAGCCCGGGCTTCTTGTGAGCCGCACAAAGCTCGGAGACAGCACGAAGCAGCTCGTTCTCATCAACCTGAATCTCAGCAAATATGACGACGGCTCCGTACGCAAGGCTCAGTACACCTCGCTGTGTGAGTTTATGCAGATGGAATTCGCAAAGGGCAATTACGTCATTGCAGGCGGCAGCTTCAACGCGGCGCTTCCCTCCGCTTCCGCAGGCCCCGACGACGAGACGGACGTTTATACCACTCTGCCGCTTTCGACGGATAACCTCACGGGCGGCTGGAAATACTGCACCGACGATTCGACCGCCACGATGCGTCTTGCGGAGGCGCCCCTCGGCAGCGAAGCGAAGACATTCGTCACGGACGGCTTCATCACCTCGCCGAATACGATCGTAGAGAACACCGAGACGATCGACACTCTCTTTGCGTACAGCGACCACAATCCCGTTGTGACCGACGTTACGCTCGTGAAGTAAGGGTGAGAAGATGGACTGTTCTATCGTTTACTATATCTCATACAAGACCGGCTATATCCAGAGAAGCCTCACGAAAAAGTTCCGCACGATGTCGAACATCACGGTGAAGTCGGGCTACGCTGCCGTATCACCGCAGGATCTCTGCGACAAGTTCCGCAGGGCAATGAAGGAGTCGCAGCTCGTGATCGTCGTGGGCGGTCTTTCCGCGCCGGGAGACAGCAGCGTGATGGACGTACTTTCGGGCTATTTCACGCGCGAACGTCTTGAGGTCGGCTCAAGCAAGCGCGTAGTCAATACGGACGGCGACGACGGATACCTCATCAGCACCGGCGAAAAGTACGTGCTCGTCCTGCCCGACGATCCCGAGTCGTGCGAGAGGATGTTCGGCGCCGAGCTGCTGAAAAACATCAGGACGGCGAACCCTCCGGGAGAGGCGGCTGCCGAGCCTGTCGTGAACCACACCGTCGTTTTCGCGCCGGAGCCGGACGACAGCACGGCCGAACGCCTGAAAACGAAGCACCGCGCGTCGCTGCCGGTGATCCTCGCGATCTCCCTTGCGGCCGCCGTCTGCGCTGCCGCCGGAGTGTGGGTGTGGCTCGCGTTGGGGAGCCGCTGATAAGAATTGGATAAAACTTGAAAAAACGACCGCCCGTACCGGATCATTTCCCGGTGCGAGCGGCCGTTTGTTTTTATCTGATCTGTCCGTCTCCGCGGATTATGAATTTCATCGAGGTAAGCTCGTTTAAGCCCATCGGACCTCTTGCGTGCAGCTTCTGAGTAGCTATGCCGATCTCCGCGCCGAGACCGAATTCGCCGCCGTCCGTGAAGCGCGTGGAGGCGTTTACGTAGACCGCCGCGGAATCGACCTCGTCGGTGAATTTCTGAGCCGCCTTGTAGCTCTCCGTCACGATCGCCTCGCTGTGGCCTGTGCTGTACTTCGCAATGTGAGCGATAGCCTCGTCGATCGAATCGACGACCTTCACGGCGAGAATGTAGTCGCCGTACTCCGTGTACCAGTCGTCCTCAGTCGCGCTTTCGACCTCGCCGCCGAGGATAGCCGCCGATACGGGGCAGCAGCGCAGCGTAACGTCCTTCTCGTCGAGCTTCGCCTTGATCGCCGGGAGCGCGCGTGCAGCGATATCCTTGTGAACGAGGATCGTCTCGATCGCGTTGCATACGGACGGGCGTGACGTCTTCGCGTTGTTGATGATGCTTACGGCCATATCGACGTCGGCTGTGTCGTCAACGTAAACGTGGCAGTTGCCTGCTCCCGTCTCGATAACGGGAACCTTGGAATTCTCTACGACGGCTATGATAAGACCTGCGCCGCCGCGCGGTATAAGCACGTCTACGTACTTTGTGAGCTGCATAAGCTCGACGCTCGACGCGCGCGACGTGTCCTCAACGAGCGCGATGCAGTCCTCGGGAAGCCCTGCGCTCTTTATCGCCGCTCTCATGATATCGGCGATACACTTGTTGGAGTTGATCGCCTCCTTGCCGCCTCTGAGGATAACGGCGTTGCCGGATTTCAGGCAGAGAGCCGCCGCGTCGCTCGTGACGTTCGGGCGCGCCTCGTAAATTATCGCGATAACGCCGAGCGGAACCTTGACCTTCTCGATTTTAAGACCGTTCGGGCGCACCGTTCCGTCGAGTACCTTGCCCACGGGATCGGGCAGCGCCGCCACCTGACGGACGCCCTCTGNNNTAAGAGACGCCCTCGTGCCGTTTTCGCGCGCGGCACTGAGATCTATCTCGTTCGCAGCGACGATCTTTCCGGCGTTAGCCGTGAGCGCGTCCGCGATCGCGAGGAGAGCCTTGTTTTTAAGCTCGCCTGCCGTCAGCAGAAAGCGAGCCGCCTCCTTAGCGTTCTTTCCCATTTGTTCCAATGTTGCCAATCGAATCACCCCGTTGTTATTTTGTGTTGCATTATGGAGACACTTCAAATAGAGTGTCCCAAAGTATTGTGCCCTGAAAAGCGCCGCTTCGTGCGGATCGGTCAGACCTTTCTCGCCTTGAAGACCGTTCCCACCTGGCTGCCCTCGAGAAGATGGTAAAGACGCTTCGGGTTCTCTCCGTTCATTACGCACATATCTATCCCGGCAGCCGTCGCGATCTCGGCGGCGATGATTTTTGTCCGCATACCGCCCGTTCCGCGGCTCGAGCCGGTGCCGCCTGCCATTGTGCGGATCTCGTCGGTGATCTCCTCAACGACGTCGAGCTTTACAGCGTTCGGATCCTCGCGCGGATTCGTCGTGTAAAGACCGTCGATGTCCGTGAGCAGGATCAGCAGATCGGCGTGAGCGATCTCAGCCACCCATGCGGAGAGACGGTCGTTGTCGCCGATGTTCTCGCCCTCAAGCTCGTCGATAGCTACGGTGTCGTTCTCGTTTACGATCGGGATAATGCCCATCTCGAGAAGAGAGTCGATCGTGTTCATGACGTTCGTCTTCTTGAATTCCGTGTCGAGAGCAAATTTCGTCAGAAGCACCTGCGCGACGTTGTGGTTGTATTCTCCGAAGAACTTGTCGTAAATAAACATCAGCTCGCACTGCCCGACAGCGGCTACTGCCTGCTTGTCTCTGTTTTCCTTTGGACGGTGCTTCAGCCCGAGCTTGCCCACGCCTACGCCGATCGCGCCCGACGAAACGAGGATTATCTCCTTGCCGGAGTTTGAAAGATCACACAGCACCTTGACGAGATTCTCAACTCGTCTGAGGTTGAGTCTTCCGCCCTTGTGAGTCAGCGTTGATGTGCCGACCTTGACTACGATCCGTTTTGCCTCTGTAATATCCATTTCTTTTCCTCTTTCCCTGTTGTAAGCGCGCTGCTCAGAGAGTCAGTCCGCTGCACGTTTTAATGAATTCGCCGACCTGCGAAAGGATAACGTCGGCACCGCCCTCGTCGTTGCTTTCGACATTCAAGGGCATTATCGGATCGTGAACGCTGAGCCTCAGCAGGAACCAGCCGTTGCCGTGATCTTTATCGAGCGATACGCGGACGCCCTCTCTGCTGTCGTCCGCAAGCGTCCAGCCCTCCTGCTTCTTTGCGTAATCTTCGAGCTTAGCGATAACGCTTTCGCCGTAAGCTCTGAAATCATGCTCGGTGATCTTGTAGCGCACCTCGCGCTCCTCACGCGCTTCCTTTAAGGAGGAAATGAAGTCCTCAAGCGTCTTGCCTTCTTTTCTGAGCTGCGCCGCCTTTATGATGATCCTCGTGCAGAGGTAAGCGCCGTCGTCGAGGAAGTAATTCTCGCGCATCGCCGCGTGACCGGACGTCTCGATCGCAAGCGGACAGTTGACGCCCTCGTTGTTTAAACGGATAGCCTCGTTGATCACATTCTTGTAGCCGCGTTTGAAGCGGTGATGCTTTCCGCCGAGAGTCTTCTCGATGAACTCCTTCAGACCGTCGGAGGTGATGGAGTCGGTGACGATCGTGCCGCCCTCGTTGCCCTCGAGCGCGATTGCCGAAGCAACTGCGACGAGGCGGTTTCTGTTGATCTCGTTGCCCTTGCTGTCTACGGCGCCGCCGCGGTCAACGTCGGTGTCGAAGATCACGCCGAGGTCGGAGCCGCTTTCGAGAACAGCCTCGCAGATGGAGTCCATAGCCGCCTTGTTCTCCGGGTTCGGTATGTGGTTCGGGAACATACCGTCGGGATCCAGGTAGCGGCTGCCGGATGTGTCCGCGCCGAGCGGAGCCAGCACCTTGTCGGCGTAGAAGCCGCCTGCGCCGTTGCCTGCGTCCACCGCGATCTTGAAGCCCCTGAGCGGGTGGTCGTAATCCTCTGCGTTCACGCCCTTTTTGATCTCGCTGCGAAGGCGCGCCGCGTAGTCCGTCATGTAGTCTGTCGGAACGATCTCACCCTTTTTGCCCTGCGGAAGAGAGGTCTCGCCGCCTTTTTCAAAAAGCTCGGAGAGGCGTTCGGAGATCTGCAAAAGCTCCGTTATGTCCTCGCTTTCCAGGCCGCCCTCCCGCGTAAAGAATTTCAGTCCGTTGCGGTTGAACGGGTGGTGGCTCGCCGTGATCTGCAAAGCGCCGTCGCACGAAAGGTCTACCGTCGTCATGAACATAGACGGCGTAGACGCAAGACCGCAGTCAAGCACCCGGACGCCGCAGCCGGAAAGAGCCTTCGCGGCAACTTCCGCGATCGCCGGTCCGGAAATTCGCGAATCTCTGCCGACTGAGACGACAAGCTCCTCCGGAGCCTTGCCGGTCCTTCCGGAGAGCCAGAGCACGAATGCCTGCGTGATCGTCTCGCAGATGTCAAGCGTGAGAGTCACGTCCTCGCCCGGAACACCTTCCGTCGCGACTCCTCGTATATCGGTACCGCTTTTGAGGCGGCTCCATTTTTCTTCCATTTTCACTCGCTCCTTGCTATATTGTTTGTCCTTTCGGAGATAATAATATAAACTGCCGTTTCATATTATACACGATAATTGACGAATTGTCGATAGCAGAAACGAAAAAATATAGAAAAACGAGGTGTCTCAATGCAGCATCTTATCTCTCTTGACAATGTAAACAAGTATTACGAGGGCAGCGGCGCGCGGCTTCATGTTTTGAAGGACGTTTCGCTGACCGTTGACCGCGGCGAGCTTGTCGCGATAACAGGAGCGTCCGGCTCGGGCAAATCGTCGCTTATGAATATCCTCGGCTGCCTCGACCTTCCGGGCAGCGGAAGCTACCGCCTTTGCGGAAAGAACGTCGTAACGATGAGCGAGAAAAGCCGCGCCGCCGTCCGCAACCGCGAGATAGGCTTCGTCTTTCAGGGCTTCAACCTGATAAGCGCGCTCACGGCGGAGGAAAACGTCATGCTGCCGCTGCTCTACCGCTCAATGACGCAAAGCACGCGGCGCAGGATAGCAAGGAGCGCTCTCTGCGCGGTAGGCTTGTCTCACCGCATGGATCACAAGCCGTACGAGCTTTCGGGAGGGCAGCAGCAGCGCGTCGCGATCGCGAGGGCGATCGCCGCAAAGCCGCCGATAATCCTCGCAGACGAGCCGACGGGCAACCTCGACTCAGCGTCGGGCGAGCTTGTTTTGAAGGCTCTGATGCGCCTTCACGAAACGGGGCGGACGGTGATCCTCATAACTCACGATCCTTCCGTCGCGGCGCTCGCGCAGCGGCAGATCGTGATCTCCGACGGGCGCATCGTCTGAGCGTCACACAAGCTGCAAAAGCTGCGATACGCTGTCCGCTTTGACGCTGCACCCGACCTCGCCGAAGCCGTACGCCGCGTGGATAAAGTCTACGCCGGCTTCGCGCGCGGCATCGAAGTCCATGACGGTGTCCCCGACGTAAACCGGCGCGGAAAGCCCTCTGCGGCGAACGATAAGGCGTATGTTCTCGCCCTTTGAAAGACCTGTGCGGCCGGCGCACTCGAAGTCCTCAAAGTATTTCTCAAGACCGTGCGCCTTGAAGAAAGCGCGTATGTACCCCTCGTGGCAGTTCGACACTATGAAAAGGCGGTGCGTTTTTTTGAGCAGTGCGAGCGTCTTTTCAAGGTCGGGGTACAGCACGCCGCCGCGCTCGGCGAGGAGATCCTGCTCCGTCTGCGTGCAGGCCTTTCTTACGGTCTCGCGCTGCTCCTGCGTCGCCTGCGGAATCACTCTGTCGAAGATCTGCTCGATACGCAGTCCCATGCAGGCTCGCATCTCGCCGTAGTTCATCGTCGGGGCGATCTCCGCCTGCGCGAGCGCCTTGTTCCATATCACGACAACGGTCTCAACGGCGTCCCAGAGGGTGCCGTCGAGATCGAAGATTATCCCGTCGTATTTTGACATTTCTGTCTCTCCTTTTCGTTTTTTCGGGCGTGTTTTACCGCATTTTTCGCTTTTGTATAATATGCACAGCAAAGGTGCGGCGAACCACGGTGTCTATTTTAGCATTTTTTATGAAATTTTGCAAGCGCCTGCTTTAAGTTGATAAAATTTCACATAAATGTCATGAAAAACATTACATAGAATACAAATAAGCATTGTACAATAAGGACAAGAAAAAGTGGGGGAGTCCGTATCTCTTGTGAAGGCGTTCCCGATCGGCAGAGACAGGGTGGCAAAATGCACAAATTGATCTCTGAAAATTTGGAAGCGCGGAGAGGGCTAATATTCTTTTAAAGAATTATTACAATTCGGGATTTTAATATAATTTAATAAGGAATATGCTTGGACGCATCAGCCCTTTAAGGGGGCGGACACCCGCATTATAAAAGGAGGAAATGCTATCATGATTAACAAAAAGACAACGGTCGCGCGCAAAGTGATCGCAGTGCTGCTCGTGATGACACTGCTTTTCGCGGCAAACAGCATCGTACTCGGTGCATCCGCCGCCGGTGACCTCGGCACGACCGTTTACCTCAAGACGACAGAAACAACTACTCCGTATCTTCACTACTGGGATCCCAACGGAAAAGGCTCCGATTGGCCGGGCGTTCCGATGGTGTCCGAGGGAAATGATGTCTATTCCTACGACATAGGCGCCGATCTGAGTACGCTTGACGGCGTTATCTTCAAGAAGGACGGCGGCAGCGGCGACGACAGCAAGCTCACTCAGAACGTTACCGGCATTACCGGCAACCTCTACGACCTCTCCACAAAGACATGGTCGATGTATGACACGAGCGCGATCAAGATCAAGAGCTACGGCGCAAATCTCGATTCTCCTCAGTACATCGGCAGCAAGGTTACATTGTTCATGGACGCTGAGGGCGGCGACGGCAATCTCCAGTATCAGATCATGGCCGGCGACGCGATCCTCTCCGATTTCTCCGACAAGAAGAGCGTAGTCTGGGAGCCTGATAAGGCAGGCGACTATACGATCAACTTTACCGTCAAGGACGGCTCCGGCGAGACCAACACAAAGCAGCTCTCCTACACGATCAAGTCCGTAAGCGGCGCAAAGGAGCCTGTCATTCTCGGCGCTACGCCGGCAGACGGCACGAAGATCAAGACGGATTCACCTGTCACCATTTCGGTTCAGGGTGCAGGCGGCGAGATCAACAACAAGATCCTCTTCTACAAGATTGAGATCAAGGATCCCAACGGCGCAGCAGTAAACACGCCTTACTATCAGACGAGCAACAAGCTCACCTTCAAGCCCACCAGTGCCGGTGAGTATACTGTCACAATGTACGTTCAGAGCAACTCCGTGAATAACGAGACTGTTTCCGTTACGTACAAGTACGCAAGCGCAGCCAATGCTGAGGAGCTTCCCGTTGACAGCGACGTTCCCGTTGTGACCGACTCCGACAAGCCGATAGTAACGGATTCCGACAAGCCTGTTGTGACCGACTCCGACAAGCCGGTAGTTACAGATTCCGACAAGCTCGTTGCATCCGACTCCGACAAGCCGGCAGATACAGACTCCGACAAGCCTGTTGCAACAGATTCCGACAAGCCGATCCACTCCGACGTTGACGTTCCCGATACAGACTTCGGCGATTACGACGGCAGCGGCAAGACGGAGCTTAAGGATGCATATGCGATCCAGGCAGACGTCGTTATGAAGAAGACGTTCACACCGGAGCAGGTCCAGAGATGCGACGTCAACCACGACGGCAAGATCTCCCTTAAGGACGCTTCGCTTATCCAGCAGTACAGAGCAGGTCTCGTTGTACTTAAGTAACAGAACAAGACTTTAACCGAAGGAAGCACCCACCCGAGTGCCTGTGATCCATGCGTTTATAGCTGCGGCCGCATGGCGGCGGGTGAGTGCTTCCTCGTCTTTTGTTCAGATCTTTGTTCAAATCTAAAGAAATGGTGGAATCAGAAATGAAGATAAAAAGAGCAGTAGCGGCGGTGCTCGCGGTCATTATGGCGCTGTCGCTTGCACTGAGCGTCCATGCGCTCGAAACCGATAGTTCAGGCATTACCGTGAATTTTTACTGTGAGGACGGAACTCCCACCGTCTACTACTGGAACAGCCTTCCGAAGAATATCGAGACGGACTATCCCGGCGTTAAAATGACGTCCTCCGGCAGCGGCTGGTATACATACACCTTCAAGGACGTTACGAAGATCAACTTCCAATTCATATGCGGCAGCTACACAAGCCCCGAGCTTACGAAGAACAAGCCCGGTTCATACTGGTACAAGGGCGGCCGCTGGGTAAAGGATCCGAATGCCGGCCCTGTGGGGGATTATGACCGCACCGACCTGCGCGAGGATTCGATCTATTTCGTTATCACAACGCGCTTCTACGACGGCGACACAGGCAACAACGTTCACTGCTGGGACGACAAAAAGGCTAACAACCCCGACACCGATCCCGCTTGGAAAAAGGCTAACAACCCCGACACCGATCCCGCTTGGCGCGGCGATTTCCAGGGACTTATCGACAAGCTCGACTACATCAAGGCTCTCGGCTTCTCCGCGATCTGGATCACTCCCGTTGTTGAGAACGCCAGCGGCTACGACTACCACGGCTACCACGCATTCAATTTCTCTAACGTCGATCCGCGCTACGAGAGCGAAGGAGCTACATATCAGGATCTCATCGACGCCGCTCACGCAAAGGGCATGAAGATCGTTCAGGACGTCGTCTGGCAGCACACCGGCAATTTCGGCGAGGCTAATTTCTGCGAGCTTTTCACAAGAGAGTATGATGACATCTCCGATCTCGCTGACCTCAAGAAGTCGATGGTTCCGACGGATTACCTCCTCAAGACTTACGGCCTTGAAACGCCTGCCGATTACTGGGCGCAGAAGGATCAGCTCCAGTATGACGAGCGCCTCAACCTCATGAAGGACACGACCGTCAAGGCTAACAACGCCACCGACGCGCCCGGCTCCGACGTCGGCGTGAAGGACAAGGTTTCCACAAACGGCGTTTACAATGTCAACAACTACTACCACAACGGCTACTGGCAGAGTCTCAACTGGGACGACTGGACCTGCAAGTACGCTCAGATCGCCGGCGACTGCGTAGACCTCAACACGGAGAATCCCGCCGTTGCCGAGAAGATCGTAGATATCTATACTTACTACATCAACATGGGCGTTGACGCCTTCCGTGTTGATACGGTCAGACATATTCCGCGTCTTTCGCTCAACAATATGTTCCTTCCGCAGCTTTCGAGCGTCGCAGATAACTTCTATATGTTCGGCGAGATCTGCTGCCGCTACAACAATATGTGGTACCGCGAGCACGCTTCCGAGTCCGTTTGCTTCTACACATGGAAGGAGACTCAGGAGAAGTACGCAAACGGCAAGGGCTGGAGCTTCGATTCAGATCCCGACAGCGTAAACGCGAACATGGATCTCACCCTCCAGCACTGGGCGGACAACGACAAGAATTTCAGCGCGCAGCCGACCTCCAAGAATGCCTTCCTCGACGGCAACGACTACCATAAGCCCGATTACAGCCAGTTCTCCGGAATGGGTGCGATCGACTTCACTATGCACTGGAACTTCGACACTGCATCCGGCGCATGGAATTCCGCTCTCGAAGAGGACAAGTATTTCAACGACTCCACATGGAACGTCGTTTACGTCGATTCCCACGACTACGCTCCCGACAAGTCGCAGAAGACGCGCTTCAACGGCAGCGAATCGACATGGGCCGAGAACCTCTCTCTCATGTTCACTTTCCGCGGAATCCCCTGCCTCTACTACGGCAGCGAGGTGCAGTTCCAGAAGGGCATGGATATCGACGTCGGTCCGAACGCGCCTCTTTCCACAACGGGACGCGCATACTTCGGCGAATACCTTGAGGGCGACGTAACCGCCTCCGATTTCGGCGAGTACAAGGCGAGCGGCACCGTAGCCGAGACGCTTGAGAAGCCTCTTGCAAAGCACCTGCAGCGCCTCAACCAGATCAGGCGCGCCGTTCCCGCTCTCCAGAAGGGGCAGTACTCCACGAGCGGCTGCAGCGGCAAGTTCGCGTTCAAGCGCCGCTACACCGACTCCGGCGTTGACAGCTACGCTCTCGTTGCAGTTTCCGGCAAGGCGACCTTTACAGGCGTTGAGAACGGCACGTATTACGAGGCTGTTACGGGCAATAAGGTCACAGTTACGGACGGCAAGCTCTCCACCGATTCCATCGGCCAGGGCAATATCCGCGTATACGTTCTCGATACTCCGGGCAATTCCGTAAAGGGCAAAATCGGCGAGGACGGAACGTACATCAAGAGCTGATACCGATAAACGGCGAAAAATCGTATCGAATTATCACAAAAACAAAAACATTTCTTTCCCTTCCTTCGTTACGAATACCGAATTTTCATCTAACTTAATCTAAATATTTGACATTTACCCAAATATGGTTTATAATCAAAGCCGTGGGTGTATAGTGTTTTATAGATACTTGATACGCCGTAATCTTTTTAAAGAAAAGAGCAGGGGCAAGGCAAATGCCGCGGCCTCTCAGAGAGAATTGAGAAAGAAGGTTATTCCTATGGCAACAAAGAAGGCAGCTGCTAAGAAGGCTACAGCTAAGGCAGCAACAAAGGCAGTTAAAGAAGTTAAGGAAGAAGTAAAGGCTCCTGCAGCAGAGGTAAAGGCAGCAGAGGTTAAGGCTCCTGCAAAGGCAGCAGCTCCGAAGGCAGCTCCCAAGGCAGCAGAGGTCAAGGCTGAGGTCAAGGCTGAGGCTAAGACAGAGGCAAAGGCAGCAGCTGCGAAGGCAGCTAAGGCAGCTCCGGCTAAGCCCGCAGCAAAGAGAGGCCTCAAGGCTAAGACTGAGGCTAAGGTCGAGGTCGCTATCCAGTTCGCAGGCGGTCAGGAGAATGTTGCTGACATCGTTGAGAACGTAAAGAAGGTAATCGGCAAGGACGTTAACGATCTTAAGATCTTCGTTAAGCCCGAGGACAGAAAGGCTTACTACGTTGCAGACGGCGCAGAGGGCGAGATGGACGTAAACTTCTGATTGAAGTTTTGTGATTAAATGAATTGATTTGCACACACGGAGCGATCTGTGTGTGCATTTTTTTACGCCTTAATGTAGACGAAACGCGAAAGCTGTGTTATAATTATAGTGTATAATTGGGCGAGTAGGCGCTTTATGCTATTTTGAAGCAGCAGGTGAGAAAATGTCTTATCCAAAGGAAAGAATCAGAAATTTCAGTATCATAGCTCATATCGACCACGGCAAGAGTACACTTGCCGACAGGATCCTCGAGCAGACTAAATCGGTCGCGCTGCGCGACATGGAGGATCAGCTCTTAGACAACATGGAGCTGGAGCGCGAACGCGGCATCACGATAAAGGCGCACGCCGTCACGCTGAACTACACGGCAGACGACGGCAACGAATATGTTTTCAACCTCATTGACACACCCGGTCACGTCGATTTCAATTACGAGGTCTCGCGTTCTCTCGCGGCGTGCGAGGGCGCAGTACTGATCGTTGACGCATCGCAGGGCATCGAGGCTCAGACGCTCGCGAACACGTACCTCGCCGTTGACGGCGGCCTTGAGATCGTTCCTGTAATCAATAAGATCGACCTTCCGAGCGCCGATCCTGAGCGCGTTATAAAGGAGGTCGAGGACGTTATCGGAATTCCTGCCGAGGACGCGCCGCAGATCTCCGCGAAGATGGGTACGAATATCCACGCCGTGATGGAGAAGATCGTCAGCGATATCCCTTCCCCCGAGGCGGACGAGTCGAAGCCCTTAAAGGCGCTCATCTTCGACTCATACTACGACAGCTACAAGGGCGTTATTATTTACGTCCGGCTCATGGACGGGCAGGTACACGTCGGCGACGAGATCAGGCTGATGGCGTCCGGAAGCACGTTTACCGTCGTTGAGTGCGGCTACCTCAGAGCGACCTCGCTCGATCCCGTCGGATCAATATATGCCGGCGAGGTAGGCTATATCGCCGCTTCGATCAAGCAGGTGCGCGACGCGCAGGTCGGCGACACCGTAACGCTCGATTACTGCCCCGCAGACGAGCCGCTGCCCGGCTACCGCCCGGCTCAGCCGATGGTTTTCTGCGGAATCTACCCGGCGGACGGTGCGAAGTACCCCGATCTGAAGGACGCGCTCGACAAGCTGCGCCTCAACGACGCCTCGCTCTCCTTCGAGCCGGAGACGTCTGCGGCGCTCGGCTTCGGCTTCCGCTGCGGCTTCCTAGGACTTCTCCACATGGAGATCATTCAGGAGCGCCTTGAGCGCGAATACAACCTCGACCTCATAACGACGGCGCCCTCCGTTATCTACCGTATTACGAAGACGGACGGCACGGTCGTCATGATCGACAACCCGACGAACTATCCCGATCCGGCTCTCGTCGCGAAGGCGGAGGAGCCTATGACGGACGCTCACATCTACGCGCCGAGCGAGTACGTCGGAAATATCATGGAGCTTTGCCAGGACAGGCGCGGCGTGTTCAAGGATATGACGTACATCGACTCCGACCGCGTCGATATCCACTATGAGCTGCCGCTCGCCGAGATCATTTACGATTTCTTCGACACGCTGAAATCGCGCACGCGGGGCTACGCTTCCTTCGACTACGAGCTGAAGGACTACGCCGAGAGCAAGCTCGTAAAGC
>CADAYJ010000023.1 GCA_902792115.1 uncultured Ruminococcus sp.
ATGTCCGCATCGGCGATGAACTTCGCGTATGGCGATCCGAGGTCGGTCACCTCCAGAAGCGGGCAGGACCTGGGATTTCTCTGCGTGAAGAGAAGAAAGTCGTATGCCAGATCCTTTGGCAGGACGACCAGGTTGGCCTGGGCGAAGCCAGGGCACATGCCGGAGGTCTGTCCCGTGATCTCTCCCTTCCGGATCCTTTGCCGTACCTCTTTCGGTGTAAGTGATTCCGCCATCTTCTGCATGTTGTCTCCTTTCTCAGGCTCAGACCAGGAAAATGTGCCATGCCCTGCTTTTTGTCCGGTTCAGACGGAGGCCCGGACAAAACGGACCGTATCGCCCGGCTTCATCTGGGCCAGCTTCGGGAGATCGGCCGAAAGAACAGTCGCAATCTTGGCGTAGCCCCCTGTCGTCTGCCGGTCTGCCATCAGGACAATAGGCTGTCCGGACGATGTAATCTGGACAGAGCCGAATACGGTCCCGTCGGAGAGGATATCCGTGCCCGAGACAGATTCGATTTTTTCCCCTGAAAGACGGATCCCCATACGGTCGCTTCCTTCCTGCAAAAGCGCCTGGTCTGTCTTTAAGCGCTTCTCGTCGCTCATCAGTCTCATGCAGAGCATGGGCGTGAGGAACGTCGTAACGAGGAACATATTCGTGAAAACGTACGTCAGCTTTGAATTGCTGTTGCTCAGGCAGATCAGCGTAAAGAAAAGGCCTGCGAAAAAGAGGAAGATCGCCATGATAACGTAAGCCAGCGGCGAACAGAAGTAGGAGTAAAGCTCCCTTTTGATTATCGCTCTCATTTATCGGCACCCCCTTGTGCGGCGAAAGCATTGTTGTCATTCGTGAGCTTGAGGAAGATCTCTTCAAGCGACGGATCGGCGCTCTGCATCATGAGAATCGGCAGCCTGCATTCCGCCATCTTGTAGAAAAGCGGCTCGCGGACGTCCTCGCCGCGGTTCACCTCGACAAGGAATTCGTACGTTCCGTCCGGGCGCTCGCGATCCGTCCTGACGTTCTTCACGCCGCGCACAGACGAAACCGCGTCTATGACAGCAGACTTCGCGCCCTTGACACGGATACGCAGCTTGTCCGATTTGCCAAGCACCTTCGAGAGGTTCTCCGTCTCGGAGTCGGCGACGATCCTGCCGCCGCTGATGATAACGACTCTGTCGCAGATCGCCTGCACCTCCGAGAGGATATGCGACGACAGAATGACGGTGTGCTTCTTGCCGAGATTCTTGACAAGGTTCCTGATCTCGATTATCTGCTTCGGATCGAGGCCGACCGTCGGCTCGTCGAGAATAAGCACGGGCGGATTTCCGAGAAGCGCCTGGGCAAAGCCTACGCGCTGACGGTAGCCCTTTGAGAGATTCTTGATAAGGCGGTCTTCGACGCCGTCGATCTTCACAAGGCGGCACACCTCGTTGATGTGATCCTCCTTGTCGAGCCTGACCTTTTTGAGGTCATACATAAATTCAAGATACTTCCGCACCGTCATATCGGTGTAGAGCGGCGGTATCTCCGGCAGGTAGCCGATCTTGGATTTCACGCCCTTTGGATCGTCGAGGATCTCGCAGCCGTCAACGGTGACGGTTCCGCTTGAGGACGAGAGATACCCCGTGATAATGTTCATCGTGGTGGATTTTCCGGCGCCGTTCGGGCCGAGAAAGCCGAGGATCTCTCCGCTGTTTACGGTAAAGCTGATGTCATCAACGGCCTTTTTGTCGCCGTACATTTTGGTGACATTCTTAACTTCAACCATACGTTTCACTCCTTATATAATGAAATATAGTCTGACAGAGTCTACTATATTACAAATAAATTAACAGAGTGTGAACGCGAAGGGGATATATAATGAAAAATGTATATTTTATCGGCGGCGCGGCAGCGAAAACAGAGAAAAACTCCCATAAAGAAACGCCGCAAAGAGCGTCATGGCGTCTTTTGCGGCGTTGTTCACCGTGATCTCAGGATCAAAAATTATTCATCTTCCTCGTCGTCGAGCGTCCTTGTGAAGTAGCCGAACTGGCGGAAGCGGTTGTAGCGGTTCTCAAGAAGCTCCTCGTCGGAGAGCTGAGAGAGCGCTCTGATGTCCTTCTTTATCTGGTGGCGGATCGAGTTGCACATCTTGTCGAAGTGATCGAAATCCTCCGTGATGATACCCTCAACGACCTTGAACTCTCGCATATCCTGCGCCGTGATGTGCAGGCACGCAGCCGCGTCCGCGACCTTGTTGCTGTCCTTCCAGAGAATGGAGGCGCAGCCCTCGGGGGAAATTACGGAGTATACGGCGTTTTCGAGCATATACACTCTGTCCGCCGTCGCAAGACCGAGCGCGCCGCCGCTGCCGCCCTCACCGATAACGATGGTGATGACGGGCGTTTTAAGCCCCATCATTTCGAGGATATTCTCCGCGATAGCCTGCCCCTGACCGCGCTCCTCAGCCTCCGCGCCGCAGAACGCGCCGAGCGTATCCACAAAGCAGATTACGGGGCGGCGGAACTTCTCTGCCTGCTTCATCAGGCGGAGCGCCTTCCTGTAACCCTCCGGCTTCGGGCAGCCGAAATTCTTCGCGAGCCTCGACTGGAGATCGGTTCCCTTGTCGATCGCGATAAACGTCGCGGGGATATTGTCGTCAAGGAAGCCCACGCCGCTGTATATCGCAGCGTCGTCGCCGTAGCGGCGGTCGCCGTGAAGCTCCATTCTGTTTTTGAATATCTGATCGACGTAAGCGCTGCCCGTCGGGCGTGTGCTCGCTCTCGCCGTTTTCAGCTTTTCATAAGGTGTCATTGTCATACCTCATCGCTCCTTCCTGCATGGATCTCAAGCAAATTGAGAAGCGAATCCCTGAGCTTCTCTCTCGGGACGATCGCGTCCACGAAGCCGTGCTCAAGAAGGAACTCCGCGCTCTGGAAGTTGTCGGGCAGCTTCGACTTCGTCGTCTGCTCGACTACCCTCCTGCCGGCAAAGCCGACAAGAGCCTTCGGCTCGGCGAGGATAATATCGCCCTGCATCGCGAAGGACGCAGTGCAGCCGCCCGTCGTAGGATCGGTGAGAACCGTGACGTACAGATTTCCGGCGCTGCTGTGGCGCTTAACGGCGCCGCTCACCTTTGCCATCTGCATGAGCGAGATGATGCCCTCCTGCATTCTTGCGCCGCCGGAAGCGGTGAAGCCGATAACGGGGAGGTTGTAGCGCGTCGCGTGCTCAAAGACAGACGTTATCTTCTCGCCGAGAACGGAGCCCATGCTCGCCATCATGAAGCGGGAGTCCATGACGAAAAAGGCAAACGGTCTGCCGCCGATCTTCGCCGTTCCCACTACGACGGCGTCCTTCTCGCCCGTCGCTTTGCGCGATTTTTCGAGCTTCTCGCTGTAACCGGGGAATTCGAGGAAATCGCGGCTCTCGAAATCGTCGAACATGAACTCACACGACTTCTTGTCGGCGAGCCACTTGATCCTCTCCTTGCCTCCCATGCGGAAATACTTGCCGCACTTGGGGCAGATCATGTTTGTTCTGAGAAGCTGGTGCTTGCTGAACTCACCCTTGCAGCTTTTGCACACGAGGTTTACGTTTTCGGTGTGCTTGATGAGCGAATCGAGATCAGTCGGCTGCTGACCGGTGATATTTTTGATAAAGCTGGTAAATGCGTTTGCCATTTTATTCTGTCTCTTCTCTCTTTTAAAATTCGTTGCCCGTGCTGATTACCCGGAATACTGATCTATCGTCTCACTTGATGAGTGCGAATGAGAAGCTCGCGCTCACGCAGAGCTTGCCGCCGACTCTCGCCTTGCCCTCGGCAAAGTAGAACGGCCCCTTCTGGCGGACAATGCGGCACTCCGTTTCGATCGTATCTCCCGGAAGCACCTTGTTCTTGAACTTGACCTTGTCAAGCCCCGTGAAGTACGGCGTTGCGCCGTCTGCCTGCTCCGCGAGAAGAACGCAGCTCGACTGAGCCATGATCTCGCAGAGGATAACGCCGGGAACGACGGGGTTTCCGGGGAAATGCCCCTTTAAGAACCACTCGTCGCCGGTGATGTGCTTCTTTCCGTAAGCCACGCCGTCTCTGACCTCAGCCTCGTCGATGAGAAGCATATTGTCGCGGTGCGGAATTATATTCTTGATCTCTTCGATATTCATTGCTTCACCGCCTTAAATGCGAGGCAGGCATTGTGTCCGCCGAATCCGAGGTTCGTTGAGAGAGCAAGCTCGATATCCGCCTTGACAGCGGTGTTCGGAGTGTAATCGAGGTCGCACTCCTCGTCCTTTTCGAGGAGGTTGATCGTCGGCGGAACGATGCCCGAGGTGAGCGTATCCATCGCCGTGATCGCCTCGATCGCGCCTGCCGCGCCGAGCATATGACCTGTCATAGACTTCGTTGAGCTGATGTGCAGCTTGTATGCGTCGTCGCCGAATACGTTTTTGAACGTCTGAGTCTCCGTGAGGTCGTTGAGGTGAGTGCCCGTTCCGTGAGCGTTGATGTAGATTTTGTCCGCCTGCGGAACCTCGATATCCTTCATCGCCTCTCTTACTGCCGCCGCCGTGCTTTCCGCCGCCGGATCGGGCGAGGTGATGTGGTAAGCGTCGTTAGTCGAGCCGTAGCCGACGACCTCCGCGTAGATTTTCGCGCCTCTGTTGACAGCGTGCTCGTACTCCTCAAGAATGAGCACGGCAGCGCCTTCGCCCATTACGAAGCCGAGGCGGCGCTTGTCAAACGGAAGGGAAGCCGTGTCCTTCGTCTGAGCCGTGGAGAGCGCCTTGCACTGGCCGAAGCCCGCGACAGCGAGAGGGTGGATCGCAGCCTCGCTGCCGCCGCAGATCATAGCGTCGGCGTAGCCGTGCCTGATCGCTCTGTAAGCCTCGCCGACAGCCGTTGCGCCCGTCGCGCAGGCAGTGGAGAGAGCGAGGTTCGTGCCCTTCGCGTTGAATGTGATCGCGAGGTTGCCGGCGGCGATGTTGTAGATCATTTTCGGGATAAAGAGCGGCGACACGCGCCTTGCGCCCCTGGTGAGCAGCGTCTCATGCTCGGAGGCGAACGTGTCGAAGCCGCCGACGCCGGAGCCGAAGTACACTCCGAAGCGGTAAGGATCGACCTTGCCCTCGATGCCGCTGTCGTTTACTGCCTCGCTTGCCGCGTATACGGCGTACTGCGTAAAGCGATCCATCTTCCTGAGAGCCGATTTCTCGATAACGCCTGCGAGATCCGCATTCTTTATCTCGCCTGCAAACTTGTATTTGGAATCGGAAACGTCAAAGTACGTGATCTCGTCAATGCCGTTTACGCCCTTCTTTATATTCTCCAGGTACTCGGCGGCGCTGTTGCCCACCGGGGTGATCGCGCCGATACCTGTAATAACTACTCTGTTCAATCTTTTCTCCCTCTTTCCTTTATATTCCCTGCTGCGTCACATCGCAAGACCGCCGTCAACGCGGATAACCTCGCCGGTGATGTAAGACGCCTCGTCGGAGCAGAGGAACGCGATCGCATTCGCGACGTCCTCGGGGCTGCCGCCTCTCTTCATCGGGATCTGAGCCGTAAACTGCTCCTTGACCTTGTCGCTGAGGGCGTTCGTCATATCCGTCATGATGTAGCCGGGAGCCACGGCGTTGACCGTTACGCCTCTGCCGGCAAGCTCCTTTGCGACCGACTTCGTGATGCCGATAACTCCTGCCTTTGAAGCGGAGTAGTTAGCCTGACCGGCGTTGCCCGTGAGGCCGACGATCGACGACACGCTGACGATCCTGCCTGCCCTCTTCTTCATGAAGTGAGTGTATGTATTCTTAATCATGTTGAACGTGCCCTTGAGGTTGACGTTTATTACAGCGTCAAAATCGGACTCCTCCATCTTGAGCACGAGCTTGTCGCGGACGATGCCGGCGTTGTTCACAAGCATATCTATGCCGCCGAAATCGCTGATGATCTTCTCCGTTACAGCCTTGGACTGCTCAAAATCGGAGACGTCGCAGCGGTAGAACGAAGCCTTGACTCCGAATTTTTCGCTGATCGCGGAAGCGGACCTTTCGCCGTCCTCCTGCGAGCAGTAATCGACTATCGCGACAAAAGCGCCGCACGACGCGAGCTTCTCCGCAACGGCAAAGCCGATTCCCCTTGCCGCGCCCGTAACGAGCGCCGTTTTATTTTCAAAATTATAGCTCATACGTATTTCCCCCGTTGTCACAGAGCAAGCGCGTCGAGAGACGCCTTGTCCTCTACATTGTATACGGCGACTTCGCCGCTGATCTTCCTGATAAGTCCGGATAGCGTCTTTCCGGGGCCGACCTCGATGAAGGTGTCAACGCCGTCGGCGATAAGGTTTTCAACGATCGTCTGCCACCTGACGGGGTTCTCCGTCTGCGCGACGAGCAAAGCCTTGTAATCGCCCTGATACGGCTTGGCGGTGTAGTTGCTGTAAACCGGCATTTTCGGATCGGCAAAATCGACGTTCTTCACATATTCCGCAAGACCCTCCGCCGCAGAGTGCATGAACGGCGAATGGAACGCGCCGCTGACTGCGAGCCTGATGCCCCTGCCCTTTTCAGCCTTTGCTGCATCGACCACCTTGTCGGCGTTTTCGGGAGTAGTCGCAACGACCGTCTGCGCCGGACCGTTGTAGTTGACGGGGTAGGTGTCCTCGAAGCGCGAGGCGATCTCCTCCACCTTTTCCGGCGGCAGCTTCACAACAGCTACCATCGTACCCTCTTTCTCGAAAGAAGCCTTGTCCATGAGCCATGCGCGCTTTGTCACAAGCTTGAACGCCTCTTCATACGATAACATTCCCGAAAAGCCGAGAGCCGCGATCTCCCCGAGCGAGAAGCCTGCGACGACGTCGGGCTTTATGCCCTTCTCGCAGACAGCCGCCGCGGCCGCAAGATCGACCGCCATTACGCAGGGCTGAGTGTTGCAGGTGCGAGAGAGAGTCTCCTTGTCGCCCTCAAAGCAGAGCGACGAGATATCGGGGCGGACGGAATCGGCGACGTCGAACACGCTCTTTGCGGCGGGAGAATTATCGTAAAGCTCCTTGCCCATGCCTGTGTACTGAGCGCCCTGACCTGAAAAAACGAATGCTATTTTACCCATTTTGAAGCACCTCCGAGAAGCGACTCCGCCTCGTCAAAAATCTCCTTGATTATCTCCGCTGCGGGCTGCTCCTTGTTTACCATACCGGAGATCTGACCTGCGAGCAGGCAGCCGTTCTTCGCGTCGCCCTCGACGGCAGCCATTCTCAGCGCGCCGACTCCGAGATTTGCAACGCTCTCGGGAGTTGCCTCCGGGGAGTATTCCTCCTTCACGAAATTCCTCGTGAAGGCGTTCTTTATGCTGCGGCAGGTGTTGCCGCCGAAGCGCCTGCCCGTTGTGACCGTAGAAATATCAGTCGCCTTGAGCACGGCGTCCTTGTAGTTCTGGTGTACGCCGCATTCCGTGGCGACGAGGAAGCGCGTTCCGAGCTGCACACCGACCGCTCCCAGCATGAATGCCGCCGCAACGCCTCTGCCGTCGGCGATGCCTCCGGCCGCGATAACGGGGATATTCACAGCGTCCGCGACCTGCGGAACGAGAGCCATCGTCGTAAGCTCGCCTATGTGACCGCCGGACTCCTGCCCCTCCGCAACGACGGCGCAGGCACCGCAGCGCTCCATCTTCTTCGCCATTGCGACGGACGCGATCACCGGGATAACCTTGATCCCGGCAGCGATCCACATTTCCATGAATTTAGCCGGGCTGCCGGCGCCGGTCGTGACGACGGAGACCTTCTCCTCCGCAACGACTGCCGCGACCTCCTCGGCGTGGGGGCTTTGGAGCATGATGTTCACGCCGAACGGCTTGTCCGTTGACTCCTTCGCGATCCTGATCTGCTCGCGCAGATAGTCGCTGCCGGCGTTCATCGCCGAGATGATGCCGAGGCCGCCGCCGTTCGATACCGCTGCCGCCAGCTTTCCGTCAGCGATCCAAGCCATACCGCCCTGAAAGATGGGGTATTCAATGCCGATCGCTTCACAAATCGGGGAATTTATCATATCAATACCTCTTTATATATATCATGCAGGGCGTGCTGCCGAAGACGGGCGCCCCGCGAAAAAAATCCAAGTAAGAAAAAGCCGCGCCGCCCGCACCCTGAGCATTAGCAACGGGTGCCGGCGGTGAGGAAAAGCCGGTATCAGCCGACCTTCTTTTCAACTGCTGCAACAAGATCAGCGACCGTCTTCATGGAGGGATCAGCCTCGAACTCGATCTCGAACTCGTCTTCGATATCCATTGCGATCTCCGTGATATCGAGGGAATCAATGCTGAGGTCCTCAAACTTTGTGTCCTCTTTGATCTCTGCTGCGTCGCAGTCGATCTTGTCTGCGATCATCTGTGCAATTTTCTCAAATACCATGATTGAAAACTCCTTTGACTAAAATGTGCATTATTCTGCAAATATATCTTAACAGTAATCGGCGTTTTTTTCAACCCCGATTATGTTAATTTTCTTTGAAATCGGGCGTTACCACTCGAAGATAACGGCGCCGCTCGAAAGGCCGCCGCCGAACGCCGTGAGGAGGATTTTGCTGCCCCTTGCGAGCCTGCCTGCCCTGTTCATCTCGTCAAGCGCGATCGGGATACTTGCGCCGGAGACGTTGCCGAAGCGCTCGATATTTACGTACCACTTGTCTCTGGCGATGCCGGACTTAGGCTGCGCGAAGTCGATTATCCTCTTGTTCGCCTGGTGCGGTATAACGACGTCGATATCGTCGGGGGAAAGCCCCGTCTTTTCAAGAAGCTCCCTGACGTCGTGGGAGATGGAGTTGACGGCGAACTTGAACGTAGCCTGACCGTTCATAAAAAGGAACGGGTGCTTCTGCTCAACCTTGTAGAACGGGGAGATGCCGTCGCGCGCGGGAATGTCGATAACGTCGTCGCCGCCCTTCGTGTGGATAACGGAATCGTAAAAGCCCTCCTCCGTCGCCTCCAGGACAACGCCTGCCGCGCCGTCGCCGAAGATAACGCAGGTGCTGCGGTCAGACCAGTCGAGCAGCTTGCTCATTCTCTCGGCGCAGACGATCAGAGCCTTCTTCGCCCTGCCGCGCTCAATGTAGCCCATAGCCGTCTCCAGCGCGAAAAGGAAGCCGGAGCAGGCGGCGCTGATATCGTAAGCCATGCAGGACGCGCCGATCCTGTTCTGGATCATGCACGCGAGGTTCGGGCATACGGAATCGGCGGAGATCGTAGCGGCGACGATCAGGTCAAGCTCCTCCGCCTTCGTTGAGGCGTTTTCGAGCGCGCGGTTCGCGGCGTTAAGCCCCATGTCGAGAGTCGTCTCGCTGATGCTGACTCTGCGCTCCTTGATGCCGACTCTCTTCGAGATCCATTCGTCGGACGTCTCGACGATCTTCGCCATATCATCATTTGTGACAACATTGTCGGGAACGTAGCTTCCCGTACCCAAGATCTTAAAATTCATTTGTAACGCTCCTTGTGTCCCTGATGAGCATTGCTCATCGGTCGATTTAAACACTCTTATATTGTATTTGCTATCTGCGCCTTTCCCGGCGGAGCACCAATAGATTAGTACCAAAAACCGGGAAAAGGTTACATACTTCACTAAAAAAAATTTTTATTCAACGAGAAGGCGGTAGATCTCGTTCTTTTTCAGCCCCGTTGCCTTCGCCGCCTGCTTTGCCGCGTCGGAGACGGACGCGCCGCCCCCGATCAGCTCACGCGCAAGCTGCACCGCCTGCTCCGGGGTGAACTTCTCCTGCGCGCCGTCCGGCTTGCCCTCCAGCACGAGAACGATCTCGCCCTTAATGCCTCCTTCGCCGTACCTTTCCGCAGCAGCGGAGAGAGTCGTCCTGATGACCTCCTCGTGCAGCTTCGTAAGCTCGCGCACGATCGAGATCCGCCTGTCGCCGAACGCTGCGTACAGATCTTTAAGCGTATTCGGCAGCTTGTGGGGCGCTTCGTAGAAGACCATCGTGCGGCGCTCGTCCTTCAGGCTTTCGAGGTGCTCGCGGCGGCTTTTGCCGTTGACGCTGAGGAACCCCTCAAACGTAAACCTCCCCGTCGGAAGCCCCGACAAAGCGAGAGCCGTGACGACGGCGCTAGGCCCCGGAACGGCAGCGACCGTGATTCCGCGCTGCGCGCACTGAGCGACGAGCAGCTCCCCGGGATCGGAAATGCAGGGCATACCGGCGTCCGTAACGATCGCGCAGCTCTCGCCTGCCTCAATGCGCTCGCAGATCATCTCGCCGCGCTCGATCCTGTTGTGCTCGTAGTAGCTCACCATCGGCTTTTTTATGCCGCAGTGGTTGAGTATTTTCAGCGTGACCCGCGTATCCTCGGCAGCTATGAAATCCACCTCCCCGAGCGTCCGGACGGCGCGCGGAGACAGGTCGCCGAGGTTGCCGATGGGCGTGCCCACAACGTACAGTATACCGCTCATATGTAGCCCTCCTTGTATTCGCCGTAGATGGAGATCATCTCCTCCGAGAAATTAAAGCTGCCGTCCTCGATCATGAGAGTCGGCAGCGTGACGAGACCGCCGGGGCGCCCTCCGCGCTTTCCCTCAGCGAGGAAGAGCTTCGGCGCCTTGCCCTGCCTTTGCTGCACGAGCCTGAGCCGCTTCGGCTCTATCCCGGCGCTTCTCATCGAAAGCAGGACGTCCGTAAGGCGCTCCGGGCGCTGGCAGACGCAGAGCCTGCCGCCGTAGCGCAGCAGCGCCGCCGCCGATTTTGTTACGTCGTCAAACGTACACTCCGTCTCGTGGCGAGCGATTCGCTTCTGAGGCGCGCCGTTGACGATACCGCCGCCGCCGATCTTGTACGGCGGATTCATGACGACGAGATCGGCAGAGCCTGCCGGGATAACGCCGCCAAGCTCCCTGAGATCGGCGTTCACGACGCTCACGGTGTCCTCAAGCCCGTTGAGCGCTACGCTGCGCTTCATCATATCGGCAGCCTCGCTCTGTATCTCAACGGCAGTGATGTGCTTCGGCGCAGCTCCTCTGCACCATATCAGGCTGATCGTTCCGCAGCCGGCTCCGAACTCAACGACGTTTTCGTGCTTTTTCGGCGCCGCGAAATCGGCGAGCAGGACGGTGTCCGTGGAAAAGTGATTCTCGTCGGAGACGATCACGCTTATCCCTCCGCCGAGCGGCTCGAGCCTCTCCCCCTCAAGCAGAGGCAGCTTCTCAGCGCACATAGATGTTGTTCCCCTCGGAGTCGATCGCGACGATCAGCGGCATATCCTCCACCTCGTAGCGGTAGATCGCCTCCGTGCCGAGATCCTCGTAGCAGATGAGATCGACCTTCCTGATGCTCCCGGCGATCAGCGCCGCCGCGCCTCCGACGGCGATCAGGTAGACCGCCCTGTTCCGGATCATCGACTCTATCACCTCATCGCCGCGCGCTCCCTTTCCGATCATGACCTTCAAACCGAGGTCGAGCAGCGACGGCGCGTACTTGTCCATTCTGTAAGACGACGTCGGGCCGCACGGTCCGATCACGCTGCCGGGCTTTGCCGGGGCTGCGCCGACGTAGTAGATCGTCTGCCCCTTAACGTCTATCGGCAGGCTCTCTCCGCTTTGCAGCAGGTCGTACATTCTCTTGTGAGCCGCGTCTCTCGCCGTGTACAGATACCCCGTCGCGAGGACTCTGTCTCCGCATCTGAGGGAGCTTATCTGCTCGTCCGTGATGGGAAATGTAATCTTCTTCATTGTCGTTCCCTCCCCGTCAGATTGTGACAGACTTGTGGCGGCAGGCGTGGCAGCAGATATTCACGGCGACCGGCATACCTGCGATATGCGTCGGGTACGTCTCGATGTTGACGGCAAGAGCCGTCGTCCTTCCGCCAAGACCTGCCGGGCCGATGTTCATCTCGTTGATCTTCGATAAAAGCTCTCTCTCAAGCGATGCGTACCGCTCGTCCGGATTCGACGAGGAAACGCTGCGGAACGTCGCCTTCTTCGCAAGCTGCGCCGCCTTCTCGAACGTGCCGCCGATGCCTACGCCGACGACGATCGGCGGACACGGGTTCGGTCCTGCGTAAGCCACGGCGCCCAGCACGAAGCTCTTCACGCCCTCAACGCCTGCCGACGGAGTGAGCATTTTCACACAAGACATATTCTCGCTGCCGAAGCCCTTGCCGCCTGCCGTTATGCTTATCCTGTCGCCGGGAACGATCTCGGTGTGGATAACGGGCGGCGTATTGTCCTTCGTATTAACTCTGTCAAACACGGGATCGCTCACTACGGACTTTCTGAGGTATCCCTCCGTATACGCCTCGGAAACGCCCCTCTCAACGGCTGCGCGGAAGCCCTCGCCCGAAACCGTCACCCTGTCGCCGTATTCGACGAACAGCACCGCCATTCCCGTATCCTGGCACATCGGGACGCGCTCCCTTGCGGCGATCGCGTCGTTGTCGATGATCTGCGTCAGAACGTCCTTCGCAAGCTGCGACGTCTCGTTTTCGCGTGCTTCCTCGAGCGCCGCCGTCACGTCCTCGCCGATGTAATAATTGCAGTCCATAAACAGCTTTTTAACGGCGGCCGTGATCTCCTTTGCCTGTATCTCTCTGAAACTCATAAAGCTCTTTTCCTTTCGGCTTGCAGCACCATATATTCGTTTATTCAGCGATTATTATTATATACCAAAAGCTGTTCGTTTGCAACCAAAAGAAGGAAACAAATCGAAATGTTAGGAGCGCTTTTAAATTTTCATATAAAATATACATTTTGCTATTCCATTTATGCCGTTTTTGTGATAAAATATAAGCAGATTACTCCAGCAGGCGAACATCAAAACTATTTGAAAGGCAGATATAAAAAATGAGTAGGATACTTGTAGTTGACGACGAATACAGGATCAGGGAGCTTATCAAGAAGTACGCCGTTTTCGACGGTCACGAGGTCATCGAGGCGACGGACGGTCTGGAGGCTATCTCGATCTGCACAAGAAACCAGTTTGACCTTATCATCATGGACGTCATGATGCCCGAGCTTGACGGCTTCTCTGCCTGCCGCGAGATCCGCAAGCGCAGCTCGACTCCGATCATCATGCTCTCCGCGCGCGGCGAGGAGTACGACAAGATACACGGCTTCGAGCTTGGCATCGACGACTATGTAGTCAAGCCCTTCTCCCCGAAGGAGCTTATGATGCGCGTCAACGCCGTTTTGAAACGCACGGCGCTCGACGACGGACAGAAGCGCGACGTTTTCACATACAACACGCTGGAGGTCGATTTCAGCGCGAGAATCGTAACAATCGACGGAAAGCGCGTTGACATGACGCCGAAGGAGTACGAGCTGTTCTTCTTCATGGTGAAGAACAAGGGGATCGCGCTCTCACGAGAGAAGCTCATCAACCACGTTTGGGGCTACGACTTCTTCGGAGACGACAGAACTCTCGACACCCACATCAAGCTGCTGCGAAAGAGCCTCGGCGAGTACAGCAAGTGCATCGTCACGCTGCGCGGCGTAGGCTACCGCTTTGAGGCGTAAACGGGAATGGACGTCAAGGATACAGTCTCGAAGCTGACTCAGGGCATCCGCCGCAGGCTGCCGAAGAGCATCAAAAAGCCGACCGGGGAGTCTGTGAAGAGCTTCATAAAGTCTCTTCCGGCGCGGCTCAGGGAAAGGAAGGAGAGGCGCCGCCACTCGCTCATGACGTGGCTGAGTCTCTGCTTTCTCGTCTTCTCGCTCATAACGCTCGTCGTGCTGCTGACGTTTCAAACGCTCTTCTTCGACAGCTCGTACAAGGCGATAAAGATCAGGAACCTCACACAATGCGCGTCGAGCATCAAGAGCAACGTCGGCTACGGCGACGTTCAGCGGCTCATGCTCGTTATCTCCTCGCAGAACGACGTTGACGCTATACTCTGCGACCATGATGATTTCGCCAATTTCCACCGCGCCTACGCCTCGATCATAAACGACGTGAGCATGATAGACGATCTTTCCACGGCAGAGCTGAACGACTATTTCGTCAAGGCGCGCAACAACGACGGCTCGTTTATCGACGTCATCAAAAACCCTGCCGCCGACAGCTCCGCGATCGCCGACCGGGGAGAGTTCCGCGGAGATATCCCGGCGTTTGAGCGTGACAACGAGGAGCGCCTGATTTACGCCGAGAGCTTCTCTCTCGAAGGAAAGGAGTACCTTCTGCTGCTTGAATCGGTCGTAACGCCGTCCATGAGCACGACGCAGACGCTGCTTTTCCAGCTTCGTATAATCATGTTTATCCTCATCGCGTTCTCGGTGCTTATGACGGTGAGCTTCTCAAAAATGATCTCAAAGCCGCTCGAAAACATCAACAACTCCGCGAAGGAGCTTGCTCAGGGCAACTACGACGTCGTGTTCAGCGGCAGCGGATACCGTGAGGTGGAGCAGCTCAGCGATACGCTCAACTACGCGACGAGCGAGCTGCGGCAGGTCGATCAGATGAGGAAGGATCTCATCGCGAACGTGTCGCACGACCTGAGAACGCCGCTTACGCTCATCACGGGCTACGGCGAGGTTATGAGGGATATCCCCGGAGAGAACACGCCTGAGAATATACAGATAATCATTGACGAGGCGACGCGCCTGACGAGCCTTGTAAACGACCTTATCGACATCTCGAAGATCGAAGCCGGAACGATGAAGCTCGAGGCGACCGTCTTCTGCATTACCGACACAATCAGGGAGATGTTCGGGCGGTACAACAAGCTCAAGGAGCAGGACGGCTACTCCTTCACGCTTGAGCACGATCAGGACGTCTACGTCTACGCCGACCAGCTCAAGATCTCGCAGGTAATTTACAACCTCGTCAACAACGCCGTGAACTACTGCGGCGACAGCAGGGCGATCACCGTCCGGCAGACGTGCTACGACAACCGCGTCCGCATCGAGGTCATTGACAACGGCCCCGGTATTCCGCCGGAGAAGCTGAAAAACATCTGGGACCGCTATTACAAGGTCGATAAATCGCACAAGAGCGCGAAGATCGGCACGGGGCTGGGGCTGTCGATCGTAAAGACGGTACTAAAGCTGCACAAGGCGCAGTTCGGAGTGTTCAGCAAGGTAGGCCAGGGCACCGTCTTCTGGTTTGAGCTTCCGCGCACGAACAAGGACGGAGAGCCGATGTAAGCCGTCTCTCACCAAGGATTATTGCAGGCAGTATCAGACGCGGAGACCGACTTTACAAACGGCGCAATGCTAAAGCGGAACTGCCTGCCGGCGCTTGCCCGCCGCCGAAAAATCAGCTTGCATATTCTCCCCCGTTGTGGTAAAATCTAACCATAGATTTACTGTGAACGGGGGAGTTTTTATGTCAAAGAAGGTTCTGATCACCGGCGCAAGCTCCGGTATCGGCAGAGACATCGCGCGCGTATTCGATTCGCTCGGCTGCGAGCTTATCATCACGGCGCGAAGAGAGGACAGATTAAAAGCGCTCGCAAGCGTCCTCAACGGTACGCCGCGCATCATCGCCGGAGATATCAGCGGCGCGGACGGCGCGCAAGAGCTTTACGAGCTTACAAAGGACGAGAACATTGATATTCTCATCAACAACGCAGGCTTCGGCGTGTGGGGCGATTTCACGAAAACGAGCTGCGGCCGCGAGGTCGATATGATCCGGCTCAACGTCGAGACGATGCACGTCCTCTTCAAGCTCTTCCTGAAGGATTTCAAGGAGCGTGACAGCGGAAAGATACTCAACGTCGCTTCAATGGCAGGCTTTGCGCCCGGCCCGTATATGGCGGCGTATTACGCGAGCAAGGCGTATGTGCTGAGGCTCACTCAATCGGTGGCGCACGAGCTGAAGGAGTCCGGCTCCGCCGTAACTGTCTCGGCGCTCTGCCCCGGACCGGTTGACACGGAATTCAACAAGGTAGCCGGCGTTCACTTCGCTTCCCCGTCGCTTTCGAGCAAGTACGTCGCGAAGTACGCCGTTACAAAAATGATCCAGGGAAAGACGGTCATTATCCCCGGCACGGCAATGAAGGCCGCCGCCGTCGTCTCAAAGCTCACGCCCGATCCGATAAGCGCCGCGGTCACGGCAGCTATTCAGAAAAACAAAGGAAAATAAAAAAACTGTCCGCCGTTCTCTCTGCGAAAACGGCGGACATCATTATACTTACGGTGCGATCTCTATACTTATCGGCGTGACGATCGGCGGATACGACTCCAGCACGTAGTCCTCGTGCGTTATGCGCAGAGGTTTGCCGTCCGACATCGCGCGTTCAACAATTTCTGTCCATTCCCGGGCGTTGTCACCGGTGTGAATATTTACGGTCGCGCAGTCAAACCTTGAATACTGCGGACAGGTCACTCTTATCGCTGCACCGTTGTAGTTTACAATGCAGCAGTCGAACGTCTGCGTTTCGGGCGAACTGAGCATCTCCGAAATACGCGGACAGCCTGCGAGAAGCTCGCTTCCGCTTCGCAGAACGGGATCGGTGTCAAAATCCCAGTCGAGCATGAGCAGGTAATCGCCGTCAACGATATACTGCCCGTAGCTGTCCGTCAAGACGTCGTTCGGCGTGCCGAGCAGCTCGATCACCTGAGCGTAACTCATTTCCGGGGTGATCTTCAGAACCTTCTCCGAATCCGTGACGCCGATCTGAACATTGATCTCCCCCGGCTCCTCGCTCTGTACGCTGCATACTCCGGCAGGCTCGCTGTTCTCCGGATCCTCCGGCGCTATGTCGATCTCTTCGCCGTTTGGATCCCTCACCGCTCTGCCGCTGCCCTCGCTCTGATCCTGCCGCGAGGAAATATCTTCGGCAGGCATCGGCACGGGCGGTATGCTGCTCTGAGCCTCCGGTTTCCGTGTGCTTTGAGCAGCACAGCTTGCCTCGCCGCTCTCCGCTTTGCGCTCCTGTTTGCTTTCCGTTTTGCTTTCCGTTTTGCTTTCCGTTTTGCTTTCCGTTTTGCTGCCGGCAGCGCTGCCCGTATCCGAAGCACTCTTTTCGTCCTTCGACGAGTCCGTTTCCGGAAGCCGGGCAGCCGTTTCCGCCTCTTCCCCGCCGGGAGCGGCGCTCTCCTGCGGCGCGCCGGAAGCGATGTTCCCGGACTCTGCGGACTCTGCTCCGTCTGCCGTCGGTGCGCTGCCGCGAAGCACGCCGAACGCTGCTCCGCCTATCACGAGCAGCACCGCGCACGCCGCAGCCGCTTTAAGCGGAGTAAACCATTTTGGCGCAGACTTCACCTCGACGCGCTCTGCCCGTTCGCTGCGCGCGCCCGTCTGCGGCAAAACGCTTCCGGCTGCCGCTTCAAGCTCCATAAGCCGCTCCTCGCTGCGCTCGAAAATACGCTCCCTCCGCTCCGCGCTGTCCGGTGCGAACGGTTCAAGCCGCCTCAGGGAATCCTCCTTCGCGCCGTTGAGACGCATCAGCGCATCTCTTGTTCTTTTCATAAAACTCACCGCCTTACAGTTCTGTCTCGTTTTCTGTCAATATCATTTTCAGCCTTCTCAGCGCCCTGCTGCACCTCATACGCACGGCAGGGGCGCTCATCGAAAGCTGCTTTGCGATCTCCCCAAAGCGGCAGCCGAAGAAATACCGCTGTATGAGTATTGTGGAATCAGGCTCGCCGAGGCTCTCCACCGCGCCGATGAGCTGCGCGCGCAGCAGCTCGTTTTCCACGCTTTCCTCCGTGTTGTCGCCGGACGGGAGCTGCGCGGAGGATTCGTCGTCGAGGGAGACGACGCCCGGCCGCCGTGCAAAAGCGCTTCTGTAACGGTCGATCGCCCTGCGCTTCGCTATCACGCCGACGACGCCGCGAAGCTCGCCGTCGAAGCTGCCCTTTTCAAGCTCCATGTACAGCGACGCGAACGTATCCGACACGCACTCCTCGACGTCCTCGCGCGGCGCTCCGGCAAGTCTGCCGCAGACGACGGTGTAAACGTAATTGTAATACTCGTCGAAAAGCGCCCTGTGAGCGCCGTGGGGCGACCTCGCAAGAAGCGCCGCGTATTCGGTTCCGGTCATGGTGATCACCGCCCTTTTTGAAGAAAAGTATACGTATTCCGCCTTCATTATATACAATCGCACAAAGCAGACGGAATGCAACACCGGCAGCGGATAAATTTTTTTACAACTTTTTCATTATATTGACTTGAAACAAGCCCGGTTTAGTGGTACACTATCATTTAGTGCGTGAAAACACGCTTCAAAGAAAAATGAAAAGAAAGAAGTAATTTGTATGACAAAGGTTGATATTTTTTCCGGATTCCTCGGAGCCGGAAAAACTACGCTCATCAAGAAGCTCATCGCAGAGGCGTACAGCGGCGAGAAGCTCGTTCTTATCGAGAACGAATTCGGAGAGATCGGTATCGACGGCAGCTTCCTCAAGGAGGCAGGCATCGAGATCACTGAGATGAACTCCGGCTGCATCTGCTGCAGCCTTGTGGGCGATTTCGGCGAGGCGCTCAAAAAGGTGCTTGCTCAGTTCGCCCCCGACAGGATCATCATCGAGCCTTCGGGCGTCGGCAAGCTGTCCGACGTGATCTCCGCCGTTGAGAAAGTCGGGTCGGACGAGCTTAGCCTCAACAGCTTCACGACGGTTGTTGACGCGAACAAGTGCAAAATGTACATGAAGAACTTCGGCGAGTTCTTCAACAATCAGGTGGAGCACGCGAGCGCGATCGTTCTCAGCCACACGAAGACCATTTCCGGCGACAAGCTCGACGCCGCCGTCAGGCTGATCAGAGAGCACAACGACAAGGCTCAGCTCATCACCACCGATTGGGACAGCCTTACCGGCGCGCAGATCATGCTTGCTATCGAAAACAAAAGCACTCTCGCGCAGGCGCTTGAAAATCTTGCCCGCGAGCAGGAGCATGAGCATCATCATCATCACGACCATGACCACGATCACGAGCATGAGCATCATCACGATCACGACGATCATGACCACGATCACGAGCATGAGCATCATCATCACGATCACGACGGCGAATGCGACGATCCGAACTGCTCCTGCCACGATCATCACCATCACCACGCCGACGAGGTCTTCACGAGCTGGGGCGTCGAGACGACGAACAAGTATTCTCAGCAGGCCGTCACAGCCGCGCTCAAGGCGCTTGAGGACGAAGCGAAATACGGCATGATCCTTCGCGCAAAGGGCATCGTTGAGGGCGTTGACGGACAGTGGATACATTTTGATTACGTGCCGGGCGAGCCGGACGTCCGCACGGGCGCAGCCGAAACGATCGGCAAGCTCTGCGTTATCGGCTCGAAGATAGACGAGGGCGCTATCCGTACGCTTTTCGGCGTGTGATCTGACAGCAAGGAGAATTTCCAATGAGCAATATTCCCGTTTATCTTTTCACAGGCTTCCTGGAGAGCGGAAAGACGAAGTTCATTCAGGAGACGCTGGAGGACAAGCGCTTCCACAAGAACGAGCGCACTCTTGTTCTCGTCTGCGAGGAGGGCGTTGAGGAATACGACGCCTCCAGGATACCGACTAAAAATATACTTTTTGAGGTTATCGACGAGGAGAGCGACCTCTCCGAGCAGCGCCTCAGCGAAGCGGCAAAGAAGATCAAGGCGACGCGCGTCCTCATTGAGTACAACGGAATGTGGCAGCTTCAGAATCTTTACGACGCGATGCCGGATGGCTGGCTGATCTATCAGCAGATGCTTTTCTTCGACTCGACGACGTTCCAGAGCTACAACGCGAACATCAGGAGCCTCGTCGTAGACAAGATCACGGACGCGGACATGGTGGTCTTCAACAGAATGCCGCTCGGCTCCGATCAGATGCCGCTTCATCAGGCGGTGAGAGCGCTCAGCAGGGGCGCCGAGATCGCTTACGAATACTCAAACGGCAAGGTCGTTTACGACGATATCATTGATCCGCTGCCGTTCGACATCGACGCGCCCGTCATTGAGATCGAGGACAACGACTACGCCCTCTGGTACAGAGACTGCACCGAGGAAATGATGAAGTACGACGGCAAGACGATCAAGTTCAAGGGGCTTGTCGCGACGAACAAGAGCTTTGACGACAAGACGTTCGCCGCAGGCCGCCACATCATGACGTGCTGCGTTGAGGACATCACATACAGCGGCGTGATCTGCATGGGCGAGAAGCCTCACGGTCTGAAGGCAGGCGAATGGATCATGCTGACGGCAAAGATATCCATTGAATTCAACAAGCTGTACAAGGGAAAGGGGCCGATCCTAAAGGTCATATCCGTATCAAAGACGACTCCGCCCGACCAGCCCGTTGCGACATTTTAAAAGCTGTAACAACCCCCCGGCTTTGCGGCCGGGGGTTCGGTTTTTAAGGAGCCACTGATTAAATCACGTCCTGCGGACTGAGCACTCATCTTGCTTGCATCTTTTCGTCATATTGTACTCAACTCCCTTGAAATACGTCAGTATTC
>CADAYJ010000024.1 GCA_902792115.1 uncultured Ruminococcus sp.
GTCTCCACCGGAGACCCGCACCCTGCGGTCGAGTCAACCAATCTGCCTGAAAATCTGGCGGCGCAATCTGAGCACTCGCTTTAATCAGTGCCTCCTTAAGTTTATTTCAGAAGTTCGATTTTTCAGTATGGCAGACAGGAAAGAGATCTCATGGTGCAGTATAAAGTTCAACACCAACAAAACCGTGTAAGTCTTGATGAAACAGCGTCTCAGGAAAATCGTATACCAATATTTGGGAGTATGAAAAAAGCCTTCACCCCCTCCGCTGCCGGAGAAAATGAAGGCTTCTTTATTTATGCGGAGAGTATACGCTGACAGTTCCGCCCGACATAATTATAAGCGAAAGTCATTGCCGCGCATCTTATTTTTTCTTCCTCGCGGTAACTATCCATGCTTTCAGTTTTGATGTGTCCGCTCACAGCAGGGCTGTTACCGTGTTCTCCAGAATCTATCGCCGATGTCCTCCTGCTCCGGGCTGCCGGAGAATGAGTATTTTCTCGACTTCGAGATTCGTATTTTTGGCGTCGTTTCATCGTTAGCAAGTCCGGAATTTGTAACGATATCCGCATAAGCAATCTCCTTCCTGATGTACAAAGCGTTAGGGTAAACCGAGATTATCAGCGCTGTCAGCCGGATAATTTCAGTAGTTATTTGTTACACCTCATAATACCGTATTCGCAGCACAAAAAACGTCACAAAATGACGAATTATATATAATTTCCGCAGTTCAGCTCAAAAATCCCGCATTTTTTCAGCGTCGGAACACGTATTTACACCTCTTCGCTTTTTATTCCGATACTTCTGCGCCGCTTATTGCAATATCGTAAATTGTGCAGTATAATAATTACAGTTGGATACGGCGCCGCGTTTGTGTGCCGGAATGAAAATAAAAGAACGAAGTGTGCCGCCGCTGAGTCACGCTTGTACGGATAAATATCGGAGATAATATGTCATTTTTAACAGGGTTTGTTTCAAGCAATTTAATAACGCTGCTGCTTCTGATCGGCTTTGAGTTCATTCTCTTTATGAACAGAAAGCAGCCTCCCGTTTCCTCGAAGTATATGCAGATGATGGTCGCAGTTATATTGATGATCTCGCTGTCAAATTCGTTCGGGCAGTATTCGGCGCAGCGCAGCGGGATAAACGGCGCGCTTCTCGCGTTCGCCGGCAGCCTTAGCTGGCTGGGAGGTATGTTCTACTTCCTGATGTGCTTTGTCGTGATACCGCTGAAAAGGAGATTTTTCCTTTTTCTGCCGCAGCTGCTCAATATGCTCGTCTGCGCCGTCTTTATGATCCTGCCGGGCGACACGATCGCCGGCCGCGAGATCCCGAGGACGTTTTCAACGGCGGTGATGCTTTTCTACCTGCTGTGCCTCACTGTCTGCGCCGTCACGCGGATACGCAGCCGCAGCTTTGCAGACAGCTTTATCATTCTTTATATAGTCGGAACGTCGCTTCTGATGGTCGTTTTTTCAGAGATGGACTTTGCCCACGGCTACCCGGACGAGGTGGCGGCGATCAATGTTATATTTTACTACGGCTATTATGCGGCGGTCGAGAAGAGAAGTATGCAGACGCAGTATGTGGAAAACAAGCTGGAGCTTGCACAGTCGAAAATGACGGTGCTTATGGCTCAGATACAGCCGCATTTTATCTTTAATTCGCTCATGGCGATACAGGCTCAGTGCATCGAGTATCCCGAGCTGTACGACAGCCTCGACAGCTTTGCCCACTATCTCCGCTCGAATTTCGATTCGCTCGGCGATATTAAGCCGATACCGTTTGAACGCGAGCTTGAGAACATCGACGCATATCTCGCGCTCGAAAAGCTCAATTTCGGCGACCGTCTCCGCGTCGAGCGCCGGATAGATACTACCGATTTCACGCTCCCTGCTCTAAGCGTCGAGCCGCTTGTCGAGAACGCCGTCCGCCACGGCACGGCAACCTTCGAGGAGGGCGGCACAGTGACGATCCGCGTCGCCAGAACGAAGAGCTTCGTCGTCGTCGAGGTGCACGACGCCGGAGTAGGGAAAAGGACGCTCACGGATAAGCAGAAGAAGCGCCGCGGTATAGGTATCGCAAACGTGCGCGCACGCCTCGCCGCGACCTCCTCCGGACGCCTTGAGATCATACCGGAGGAGAACGGAACGTGTGCCCGGCTTATACTTGAGAGCCGCTCTTTCGCCCAAAAGGAGGAATGATCCATGATAACAGTGACAGCGGACGACAATGCCGCCGTATTGAAAATAATGCGCGTCCTTCTTGGGCGCATAGATCCCGAGGGAAAGCACTTTACCGCCGACACTGCGGCAAAGGCGATCTCGCTCGTCGAGACGGAGAAGCCGGACGTGATCTTCCTCGATATCGAAATGCCCGGCATAAGCGGACTTGAAGCGGCGTACAGGCTGTCGGAGCGCTTTCCGAGGCTGAACATCATCTTTATTACCGGTCACAGCGAATACGCGCTCGAGGCGCACGAGGTCTATTGCAGCGGCTTTCTCTGCAAGCCCGTGAACGAGAACGACATAAGGCGCGCGCTTGCTCACCTGCGCTTCCCCGTCGAAACGGAGAATAAGCCTTCTTCAAAGCGCGTAACGGTGCGCTGCGGTAGCAGCTTCGGCGTATTTGTAGACGGCAAGCCGCTTCGCTTCAAGCGCGAAAAGACGGCCGAAATGTTCGCCTACCTCGTATGGAAAAACGGAGTTATATGCACGAACAGCGAGCTTCTGACGGCGCTCTGGTGCGGCGACATCGAGAAGCAGGGCTTCCTGCGCCAGCTTGTCCTCGACATGAAGCTCACGTTTGAATCGGTGGGAATCAGCGGCATAGCGGAGAAAAGCCGCGGCAGTATCCGCCTGGATCCCGACATTTACGAAGCAACCGGCAGCACGGACACTCTGCCGGCTATGTTCGGGTGGGACGTTTAGACCGGATACCGTCCTTGGTGATACAGTTCTGGACGAGGGCGCGGAGTTTTCGATTTTCATTAAACTCTGTGCGCGTACTGCGTGTCGGCGCTTGCCGATCTCATACCGTCCTTGGTGAAACAGTTCTGGACGCGGGCGCAGAGCTTTCGATTTTCATTAAACTCTGTGCGCGTACTGCGTGTCGGCGCTTGCCGACCGCCGACCTAAGAGCGTCTTGTCTGAAAATTTCAAACAAAAAACAACGCGGGACGCCTTAAAGGTCGTCCCGTTACGTTGTTGTATAGTATAGAATTATTTAGGGCTGAGTTATTGTCTGCCATCCGCAAAGCGGAGCGGAACTGCTGCCGAATCCGCTTTGCATTTGGATGGAAGAAACAAGTAAAGGAGTCTCCGATCGTCTGCGTCCTGCGAGGGTATGCCGTCTTTCCAAACACCGGCGTCTGAATGGTGGTATAGTCGAATTTGTCCCTGAAAAAAGGTATCGCAGCGGATTTTTCTCCGCCTGATACTTGCCGCGCAGGCCGAGTATCGGTCTTCTGTAATTTCTGTATATAGTATATCAAATGCTGTGTTACAGAAGCGTTACTGGAGGGCGGTTTAAATGTGAACAAATTGTAAATTTGTAAATTTTTTCAAGTTTTTTTCGTTTTCAGCTTCCCGTAAAAATTACCGGCAGGGTTGATCTCCGAACTGCCGTTTGTGAAAAAACATGGAAAAACATAGTAATAACACCCCGGTTTTCATCGATTCTATTGACTTGTTGTGCTTTGTGTGGTAATATAGATTAAAATAAAACAAAGGAGTGAATGTTTTATGTATAAAAAGATTTTGGCAGTGCTGCTTTCGGCGGCTCTTATCGCTTCAACGGCTGTCATTTCGCTTCCCGCAGGCGCAGCTTCCGTTCCCGGAACGTCGGGCGCTTCCGTTTCCGTTCAGACCTCGTGGGCAACGACGGAGGACGGTATGTGGGAGTATTCGGAGGATAACAAATACGGCGGCATCATGATCGGCAAATGGCTCGGCGACAGTACCGTCACAACGGAGGTCACCGTTCCTTCCGAGATTGAGGGAAAGCCCGTTACGTCTATGGGCGTCACGTTCTGGTGGAAGAAGGAGCTTACAAAGGTCGTGCTTCCGAATACGCTCAAGGAGATCGGCAGCAATTCGTTTTACTGCTGCTACGAGCTAAAGTCGATAGATATTCCGGAGAGCGTTACGGAGATATCCGACAGCGCCTTTAAGGACTGCCACCTCGAGAGCATTACGCTTCCAAAGGGCTTGAAGCAGATCGGCACAGAGGCTTTCTGCATGACCACTCTCACAGAGATCACAGTTCCCGACGGCGTGGAGAAGATCGGCGGCGGCGCGTTTTCGTACTCCAAGCTGCAGAAGGCGACTCTGCCGAACAGCGTTAAGGAGCTTGGAAATAATATCTTTGAGCATTGTACCGAGCTTGAAACCGTTGTCATACCGTCCGGCATGACAACGATCGGCTACGGATTTTTCTCCGGCTGTACGAAGCTGCAGAGCGTTGCGTTCCCGAACGGCGTTGAGAGCATCTCAGGCAGAGCTTTTGAGGGCTGTACGTCGCTTACGAGCGTTGCGATCCCCGAGACAGTTTCCGAGATCGGCTACGAGACCTTCAAGGGCTGTACCTCACTTGAGAAGATCAATATCCCGAACGGCGTTAAGGAGCTTGGCATCTCGACCTTCCGGGATTGCTCGTCGTTGAAGGAGGTAACCCTCGGCGACAATATCTTCAAATTTGGCGAAGGCATATTCTCCGGCTGCGCCGCTCTTTCATCTGTCAAGCTGCCATCCAAGCTGACAGTTCTGCCCGACTCTTCGTTCAGCGGCTGCACCTCGCTTTCCGAGGTCGATCTGCCGGAAGGCATAACGGAGATCGGCGCGAAAGCATTCGAGGGCTGCGCGGCGCTTACCGCGATCGAGATACAGCCCGGCACGAGCGTCTATGACTCTGCCTTTAAGGATTGTACTTCCCTGAAGGAATTTACATTCCCGGAGGGTACGTATGCTGTCAAGCAGAATGTTCTTTCCGGTTGTACGGCTCTTGAAAAGGTCGTAATGCCGGAGTCTGTCAAAGTGATCGATAGCTACGCATTTTACGGCTGTACTGCTCTCAAAACCGCGGATATCCCGGCAGGCGTGAAGAAAATCGGCACCAGCGCTTTTGATGAGTGTTCCTCGCTCGAAAAGGCTGATATTCCCGACGGCCTGAAGAAGATCGAGTACCATTGCTTCCACAAGTGCAGCTCGATCGAGTCGGTAACGATACCGGATTCTGTGACGTTGATCGCTGACAACGCTTTCAGCGAGTGCGAAAAGCTCAAGACGGTGAATATGCCGGAAAGAGCTAAAATGCAGCTTGACTACAACTCGTTCAGAGCAACGGCTGTCGAGAGCTTCGTCGTTCCGTACGGCGTTACGGAGCTGCTGGGCGGCGTTCTCGCCCAGAATACGGCACTCACGAGCGTAACGATCCCGAAGACGGTCACAGAGATTGCTGCCGGATCGACAGGTACCTTCCGCGAAAGCCCGAACGTCACGATCAAGGGCGTAAAGGGCTCGGCTGCCGAGGAGTTTGCGACGGCCAACAGTATTCCCTTCGAAGAGATAGAGGATATCGGCAAGGACGATCCTGAGACGGACACCGATGCTCAGACGGATACGGACGAGCCGGAGCCTGCATACTACATTGATGACGATACGCTCGTGGATTACGACGTTGAGATCACTCCCGGCGGCATGATCATCGCCGCCGGGTACAACGGCGAAGCAACGGATATAAAGATCCCCGAAAGCATCGCGTGCATCAAGAGCCTCAAGGATAAGGACGGCAATTACAACATAACCTCCGTCGAGATCGGCGACAACGTCCGCGAGCTTGGCTGGGCTGCATTCTGGGACGCACAGCAGCTTGAAAGCATTACGTTCGGAAACAGCATGACTTCTATCGACGCCAATACCTTTATGAACTGCCGCAGCCTCAAGACGATCACGTTACCGAAGGATCTCGTCTCGATAGGCGACGAGGCATTCTACGGCTGCAGCTCGCTGGAAAGCATCGAGATACCGGACTCCGTAGTGCAGCTTGGCGAGAGGTTCTTTGCAAGCTGCTCGGCTCTCAGGAGCGTGAAGCTCCCCGATGGGCTGACGGAGATATCCCCCTACTGCTTCAGTGAATGCAAGTCGCTTGAAAGCGTGAATCTCCCGTCTTCCCTGAGAAAGATAGGAGAGAGATCATTTGAAAGATGCAGCAAGCTCACGGATGTGATCCTGCCCGACAGTCTGACCACGATCGGCGGCGGCGCGTTTAACGGCTGCTACAACCTTAAACGCATTTATATTCCCGCAAGCGTAACCAATATCGACGATTCCAACGTGTTCTACGGAGACTATAACTCGTACTCCGAGACGCCTTTGATGGTCTACGGCGCCGCAGGCTCCGCAGCGGAGGAATATGTAAAGACGCTCGAGGAGAGCGCACCGTATGAAACAGGTCAGATAGTATTCGTAGATGTGGGCGACGGAGCGAATTTTGAATTCCCCGACGACGATCCCTGCAAGGACGGTCACAAGTACAAGCTGGATCTATTCGACTGGAAAGATTTGACAAAGCCTGTTGCACACTTTACCTGCGAGAACAACGTCGAGCACCAGACGGACGTTGACGCTTCCGTCGGAAAGAAGGAGACGGAGCCGACCTGCGAGAAGGACGGCGTCGTTGAATACACCGCTACCGTAATGCTCGGCGACGAGACGTTTACCGATACGAAAGCTGTCTCCACAAAGGCTCTCGGCCACGACTGGGAGGTCAAGGAGTGGAACTGGCAGGCTGATTATTCCGGTGCGACTCTTGTTTGCAGATGTACGCGAGACAATACTCACGAGCAGCAGTTTGAGGCTGAAGTTACAAAAACCGTTGACGAGAAGACCGGCGTAACGACGTACACGGCGGTAGCAGACGCGGACGGCAAGATGTTCAGCGACGAAAAGAAGGTTGATCCGCCTAAGCAGGATCCTGTTGAGTCGGATACGGATACAGCGACCGACACAGCAAAAGACAGCGACACAACGACGGACAGCGATACAGCGACGGACAGCGATACAGCGACGGACAGCGATACAGCGACGGACAGCGATACAGCGACGGACAGCGATACAGCGACCGACAGCGACAAGGACTCCGATACGGATACAAAGCCGGAGCCGTCATTTGAGCCGGGAGATGTTGACAAGGACGGTTATATCACCGCGAATGACGCCCTGCTGATACTGCGCGCCAGCCTCGATATGGAGAAGTTCGACGACACGGCAAAGAAGCTCGCCGACTTCGACGCCGACGGCTACATCACAGCAAACGACGCACTGCTCGTTCTCAGAAAGAGCCTTGGAATGTAAAATTCTGCTTTTTGAGCAGATGCTTCAAGTCTCCGAAAATAATACACAGCAAATGCCGCAGCGATCCTGCGGCATTTTTGCTTGTCGATAAATCGTTTTCGCCGCCTTGGAGCGTAAGCAAGGTGATTTTGGAGGTTACTTGCCCGGGAATATTTGTCACAGAAAGATAAAGCTGCGGAAGCGTAAAGAACCTCCGCAGCTTTTGATATTTTTCAAAACACTGTACTACCAGATAAACGGCACGAGCCGGTATTTTACCTTCTGCTTATATTCGCTGTACCCCTTCAAGCCGTCTTCAAGCACCTTTTCCTCGTTGCCGATGCGCTTGACGATCAGGGCAGGGTAGAGGAGAAGGATCAGAAACGACGGCAGAGATCCGAGGATCAGCGGAATCGCGAGGAACATCAGGATCGTCGCCGTATACATCGGGTGACGCACGACGCCGTAAAGCCCTGTGTCAACGACCTTCTGATCCTTCTGCACCTCGATCGTCCTCGAAAGATACTCGTTTTCGCGCAGCACCTCGCCGTACATCACGTACGACAGCAGAAAGACGACGCACGCGCCGATCGTCACGCCCTTCGGCAGCGCCAGCCAGCCGAAGCGGAAATTAAGCCCCGCGGTCACAAAGCAGAGAATGAAGATCATGCCGCTTGCGATCACGACGAATTTCTGCTCGCCCTCCTTTTCCTTGGCGTCCAGCCGCTTTCGCAGCAGCTCCGGGCATTTTGCCATCATGACAAGCCCTCCAACGAACATGGGAACGAACAGCACCGCCATAAAGAGCCAGCCTCCGGGAAAACGGAGCGTTCCTGCCGGCAGGAATACGAGTGCCATACACAGCGCCGCACCGATAAAGAATTTGCACAGCGCCTGCACAAACAGCTTTTTATCCATAAAGCATCACCTTGAATTTTCAATACGTAATAATGTTCAATTATCAATACAGCAGCCAAATAATACAATTATTCTGTTTTTTTAGTGCCGAAGGGGCGCAGGGGTGTGACGGTATGAGGTGGAATACCTCGGCGAAGCCGAAGCAACGACCGAACCGTCAGGCGAGACTCGACCGGAAAGCTCCCTGCAAAAATCATAGAAAACTCTATTTCGATTATTCAGTTGCCGAAAAAAATCCTTTTATCGGAACACCCCGGTACCGATTCCGCTGATGGACAGACCTTAAAAAACAGGCTGCACCTACATCTCGTGTGAGACGTATCCCTCCGTGACGAGCGACTTTCTGTGAGTCCTTATGACGGAGCGGATCGTTTTTTCGCTTACGTCGTACTGCTTTGAAAGCTCCGAGATGTGGCTCTCCATGAAATCGAGCAGAACATGGTCGCTGATGGGGGAGATGCCGTCCCAGACGTGGTTGAATTCGTCCTCCGCGTGCGGCTCGTCAGCGTCGATCGCCTTTGCGCGGCGCAGTATCTTCTTCGTGTACAGATCGACATACCGCTGTGCGTCCTTGCCGAATGCCCATTCAAACTCCTGAAGGATCGCCGTCTTTTCGCTCACGTCGTGCGCCTCCTGCTTCTCGCCGAGAAGGTACGGCCGGTAGTACCCGACTGCGGCGAGCGCGTCCGTTATCGTCTTGCGTACGCCGCCGCTCTCGATTAAAAATCCAAGGCCGTACGTCCGCATCTCCTCGTTGACCTTTGCGATATGTTCAACCAGGAATAGCTGTATACCCTTTCTTTTCAGCTTGCGGTAGAGCGTACCGAGCGCCTCGGCACCGGTGGAATCTATGCTGCCGATGCCGCTTGCGTCAACGATTATGTACTTCGTGTCCTCTTTGACCGCCGTTTCAATCTCATCGGTGAACGCTCCGACGTTTGCGAAGAAAAGGTTGCCGTTAAAGCAACGCCGAGGAACGACGTGGACGGACGGCTCTCGCGCAGGATCACGTTCAGGAACGAGAGAATAACGCCGATCACAACGCCGTATATCGTTCCGAAAATGAGAACGCCTGCAAATGCCGCTGTAAAGATCCAGAATTCCTTGCGGCTGCTTTTGAGCAGCTTGCGCGCGAGAGAGAATTCCGTGCCGCTCCATAGCGCACATACGACGATCGACGTGAGCACCGGAATGGGCAGATAGCTGATGAATCCCGTTCCGAACATGAGGATCGCCGCCATCGCAGCGGCAGCAGTAAGCGACGTGAGCTGGCTGCGCCCTCCGAACTGATCGTTCATAGACGTCCTCGAAACGCTGCCGTTGACAGGGCATACACCGATGAACGCCGCGCCGAGGTTGCACACCGTGAAAGCGAGCATCTCGCTGCCGTCGTCGAGCTTGTAGTCGTTTTTCATTGCAAAATTGTGCTCTGCAAGCAGCGTTTCCGCAGCGATAACGAGAGCTATCGTAAACCCGGATACGATCCCGGTGTAGCAGCTTTCAAGAGAAAAATCAGGCAGCGCGATACGTCCGAGGCCGCGTTCCACGGCAGGCAGCGTGTTTACGCCGAGCTTGCCGCAAAAATCGAACAGGAACTGTGCCGCAGCGGCGATCACCATCACGCCTGCAGACGCCGGTATCTTCGGTGCAAGCCTTCTGAAAAGCTGTATCACCGTGATGCAGATCACCGCCAGAGACAGCGAATACGGGTTAAATGAGGTCTTGAATTCGCCGATAATGTGGGGGATAAGCTCCCTGATCTCGCCCGTTCCCGATCGTCCGCCAAACAGCTTGGGCGTTTGCATCAATATGATCGTTGTGCAAATGCCCGTTATGAACCCGCCCATCACAGGCGAGGAGACGAAGCGCGTCAGCCTGCCGAAGCGTATCAGCGTAAACAGCAGCAGCCACACTCCGACAAAAAATGTAATGACCGGGACAAGCGCCTTCGCTTCCTTCGAGCCTTCTGCGACCGAAAGCCCTGCCAGCGTACCTCCGACGAGCGCGGCAGGCGCGGCGTCTACACCGAAAATGTACTGAGGCGACGACGAAAAGAGCGCGAACAGCACGACCGGCAGCACTGAGCCGTACAGCCCGTACTGCGGCGGCAGCCCGGCGATCTGAGCGTAGCCCATTGAGATCGGTATCGACACCAGCGCGATAATCAAACCGCTGATCAGGTCGTTTTGCAGCTTATCCTTCTGAAGTGTTTTTAGTCCTTTAAGCATTTTAAGCTCGTTCCTTTATCTGTCTGCGCCAAAAAGCGGCGCGCCTGTGCGTAAAAGGGTAAGAGGCGCTTTTTGAAAAACGCCTCTTAATGATTTTCATAGCTCTCGCTTTACTGCAGCGGCTCAAAGTCGGACGCGCCGTGCTTGCAGAGCGGACAGATGAAATCCTCCGGCAGCTCGTCGCCCTCGTAGATGTATCCGCAGACCTTGCAGACAAAGCCCTTCTTACCATCGGACTTCGGCTTCGGCTTTACGTTGTTCTGGTAATACGTGTACGTCATTGTCTCGGTCTTTGAGATCACGCGCGCCTCAGTGACGTCGCAGATAAACATACCGTGCGTTCCGAGATCGACGTACTGCGACACCTGCAGCGACATGAACGAGTTGATGTACTTCGGCAGATAAACCAGCCCGTTGTCGGAGCGCATGGGACTGCAGCCCTCGAACTTGTCAACGTCACGTCCGCTCCGGAATCCGAACTTTTCAAAGACCGCGAACGGAGCCTCCGTAGAGAGACAGTTGACGTTCATCACACCTGTATTCTTAATTACGTCGTGCGAGTAATTCATTTTATTTATCGTCACGGCAACGCGGTTCGGCGTGTTTGTGACCTGCGTGACGGCATTGACGATAAGACCGTTGTCGCGCGCGCCGTCGTTTGATGTGACGACGTAAAGACCGTAGCCAATGTTGAACAGAGCCGTCATGTCCTCCTTGTTTGCCTTCTCATCGTTGTGCGCGATGTAATCCATGCACAGCTCGTCTGCGAGCGCGTCAAGCTGCGCGATGCTGTCGTCGCTGAGCGCAGAGAGTATCCTCACGCTGTTCTTTGTATATTTGATATTCCTGCAGCCTGAGAGCATAGCCTTCATAACGGCCGAAGCCTGCGGCGCCCACGAGCCGTTTTCAATTAGCGCGATCGTCTTGTTCCGGAAATTGCGCTCTGTAAGGTGATTGATAAATTCACGCATGAAGGGGAATATCTCAGAGTTGTACGTCGTTGTGGCGAGAACGATCCTGCCGTAGCGGAAAGCGTCCTCAACTGCCTCAGCCATGTCGCAGCGCGCAAGATCGTTTACAGCGACCTTCGGGCAGCCGCGCTCCTCGAGCTTCTGCGCGAGCATCTCCGCCGCCTGCTTAGTGTTGCCGTAAACGGACGTATAGGCGATCATTATGCCTTCTGTCTCTGTCTTGTAGCTCGACCACGTGTCGTAAAGCCCGATATAGTAGCCGAGGTCTTCCGTGAGAATCGGCCCGTGAAGCGGACAGATGATCTCGATGTCGAGTGATGCCGCCTTTTTGAGAAGCGCCTGCACCTGCTCTCCGTACTTGCCGACGATCCCGATGTAGTAGCGTCTAGCCTCGCACGCCCAGTCCTCCTTGACGTCGAGCGCGCCAAACTTTCCGAAGCCGTCCGCAGAGAATAGAACCTTGTCCGTGCTGTCGTATGTAACGATTACCTCCGGCCAGTGTACCATCGGAGCTTCAACAAAGGCGAGATTATGATTTCCGAGAGAGAGCGTATCGCCCTCCTTTACAACGATCCTTCTGCCGTCGTAGTCCGTGCCGAAGAAATTCTTCATCATAGCAAAGGCCTTCTCGGAGGATACGATCACGGCCTTCGGATACTGCATCATAAAGACGCCGATGTTTGCCGAATGATCCGGCTCCATATGCTGAACGATCAGGTAGTCCGGCTCGCGTCCGGAAAGCTCTGCTGCGAGCTTAGAGAGCCACTTGTCGGTGAAATGTCGGTCAACGGTGTCCATTACAGCGACCTTCTCGTCGAGAATAACGTACGAATTGTAAGCCATTCCGTTCGGGACGACGTATTGCCCCTCAAACAGATCGACCTGATGATCGTTTACGCCGATGTAGCGGATATCCTTAGTAATTTTCATGATCTTGCCTCCTTGAACAATGTAATACGGTATAAAAGTTTTTAATAGCATAAAACTACATTTGTTGATATTATATCATGAAACAGAGAATTGTACAACCGTTTTGAAAAATAATTAATGCAGATCTGCCATTGAAGTGTAAAAAAAACCGGACGAAGGGGAACGCCCTCGTCCGGTTCGACGACTCACGAAGGAGCCGTATGACTAATTATGATTTTTGCTTATCAGCCTGCAGGGCAGAGCGTGTTGATGTATACGTCGGGATCGGTGAAGCCAACGCTGAATCTGAGAACGAGGAGGCTGTCCGTTGCGTCAACGGCATTGTCCTTGTTAACGTCTGCGAGCTTTTCCTGATCCTTTGTGAATTCGTCCATGCCAAGCGATGCGCGGAGGATGAGAAGTGCGTCGCTTGCCGTTACGGACTTATCGTTGTCAATATCGCCCATTGTGCCGATGAAGTTCTTCTCAATCACGAAGTTCATAGTCTTTGTACCTTCGTAATTGTTGTTGCCGGTGATGGTAACAGTTGCCATACCCTTCTCAACATTGTCGGCGAAAGATACGCTGTAATCTGTGCCCTGCTCCAGCTTAACGCCCTTGCACGTGATGTCAAGCTCGGGAGTGATGCTCTCGCCCGTCCAGTTCTGGTTCGGGATAGCGGCGATCTTGACTTCCTCGTTGTCGATCGGTCTTCTCTTGATGGAGAAGCTGATGCTGGTGCTGTCAAGATAGTACTCATTGAGCGACGTAAACTTGATGTAAGCCGTGCCAATGCCGGTGTTGTTGCTGAACTCCTCTGTGTAGTCAACGTCCTTGACGAGCGTTGTCGGGCCCATCTTAAGTACTACATCAGGCTTGTATTCCTTTACTGTCGGATCGTAGAGATAATCCTCTATCGGATCGTAGGAAATTGCAGACATCGGAGCTGTGATCGTTACTTCGCAGGATTCTTTCTTTGCACCGGACTGAGCCGTGATAATAACCTTACCTACGTTGACCGCCTTTACGGTGCCCTTCTCGTTTACTGTCGCGATGCTCTCGTCGGAGGATGTCCACTTGCAAATCGTGTTGCTTACGCTTGATTCGTTCTGGTCATATACGCTTGCCGTAAGGCTAGTGGAGCCTTCAAACGTATCGTTGACCTTGATGGAAGCAGTCGGGAGATCGCCGGGGTTCTCGGGCTTCTCAACGCCGCCGGTGAGGTAGATGTTGGAGGTTGTGAATACTGTGAGGGAAACTGTCTTTGTCTGCTCGGAGCGTGTGTAGTATGTGAGCGTTGTGCTGCCGTTTTTCTTTGCGGTTACAACGTAGTAAGCAGCGCCCTTTTCGTCGAAGAGCTCCTTAACTGTCGCGATCTCTTCATTATCGGAAACGCAGGTGAGCGACAGGTCACCGTGATCGTACGGATGGTTAGGATCGTTCGTTGTGAGGTCGGGGTAGATAGATACTGTGTCGTCAACATTCAGAGATCTGGAGCTTACTTCGCTGCCGTACTCGTCAAGCAGCTTGATGTTGTCGCAGCGCTTAGCGACCTCGATCTTGAAGGAGGTCTTGAGCTCGGGCTTTGACTGCGGGAATACAGTTACCGTTGCCGTACCAAGCGATGCGCCGTGCAGCTTCACGCTGTTTGCGACGATATCCTTCTTGAGATCCATCTCTGGGTTCTCCTTAAGCACGTCGTCAGGGATCGTTACGGTGTCGCCCTTGTTGTCTGTGATCTGCCATACCGCAGTGTCGTCGGAGGGAATGCCTGCCGAGTTTGTGATGAACGAATCGAAGGTGACATCCTGCGTGGAGTACATTCTGTATGTAAACATACTGTCAGCCGTGCTGTTCGGAATGTTCGTCGGAACGTCCTTGATCGTTGTGGAAATATGGATCGAGTCGGAGGGGATCCTCTTGCCGACATTTACCTTAATTTCTGTCTCAACGCCGGAGTACTTGCCTCTTGCCTTGATCGTAGTGGAGCCTACGGAAACACCCGTAACAAGACCGATTGTGGAGGCGTCCTTGGAAGGCTCGACCTTTGCGATGGATTCGTCTGCGCTTACCCATTCGATAGTGTCGGTGAAGTCGGAAGGATCGACAGTTACTCTCGTCTGCATCGTGACTCCTTCTCTCGTTTCAACTGTCTCTTCGGTGGGAACAAGCTCGGAAACCATATTGACTACCTTGACTTCGCAGGTTGCAACTGCGGTTGCGCTCTCACCGTAAACGGTGATCGTTGTTGTCTTATTGTCGCCTACGTAAGCGATGCCCTTAATAACACCTTCATTTGTAACGGAAACGACCGTCGGATCCTCGGATTTCCATCTGAATGTGTCAGTAGCAGGCTTTGTCTTGTCCTTCGTTACAGCGATGAGGAACTCTGAAATATCCCTTTCCTGACTGTAGCCGACGCCGAAGCAGGCAAGCTGGTCTGCGCCGTAGTCGGAAGGCTTCTTAAAGCTGATCGTAGTTGCAGGGTTGGAGGTATGATTAAACTTGGGAATGACCTTATGAACATTCTCCTCGCCGCAGGCTGCACACTTTCCAACCTCTTCGCCGTCTGTTTCGTATGTTGCGTCTGTAATAGTTTGAGCATTAACAAGTACGTCGTGATCGCACTTGATAACAAATTCCTTCTCCACGGAATCGGAATACTTTCCGGAGTAAGTGCCGGAAATAGTCATTTTCGCCGTTCCGGGGAGTCTGTTGTTGCTGCAAGAAACAGTGTAGTCCGTATTTTCTGTAAGCGTGATGCCGTCGCAAATAACGGTTACATCGGGCTTGATGTCCTCGCCGTTACACTTCTGCGTTGTGTCGTACTTGATCTCGATGCCTTCGCTCGTAAGCGATCTCTTGGAGATCTGGTAAGATTTTGACGTAGAGCCTGTGTAGTAGCCCTTGCCTTCAAAGGTAACGTAAGCTGTGCTGTCAACCTTGTCGTAATCCTTATACGATACTGTGAAGTCTTCGTTCTCCTTGAGAACGACGCCGTTGATAGTGGGCTTAAGAGAGGAGATATCCTGGGGATATGTGGACTTTGTCGGTGTATAGATGAAGTTCTGGAGCTCGTTTGTGGAGAGCGCGCTCATCGGAGCGTAAGCGTAGATAACGCACTCTGCTTTTCTGCCGCCCGCGTTGACTGTGATCGTTGCCTTTCCAACGCCGTTAGCCGTAATAGTAGCGGAGTTGCTGGAGAAGGAGGTTACCTCTGCGACCTTCGGATCAGACGTTGTCCACTCGCACTCTACCGGTTCCTTCGTTTCGCCGGAGGAATCCTTGACATTGATCGAGAGCGTAGCTTTTCCGGATACCTTATTACCGGACTCAGCCGTCATGTCAACGCGCTTGTAAAGCTCGCCTGTTTCTTTATTGCGGTCTACATTCGTGAAAACTACTTCTGATGCTTCGATTACGTTTACCGTGATCCTGTCCTTAACGCCGGAGGCGGTGTATACGTCGATAACAGCCTTGCCGAGGCTGAGAGCCTGGAGGTAGCAGGGGAAGGAGTCGGAAGCGACCATTCCCGTGTTGTCGAGAGCTGCAACAAGCTCTTTCTTGTCGCGCTTTGCGTAGTACTTCGCGTCGACATCCGGGGACTCGGTATCAAATGCTGCAACATTCTCTGCCGAAGTGTACCACTTGATAATGCGGTCGCTGTGTCTCTCGGGGAAGTTAGGATCGTTGCTCTTGAGAACTGCGTCGAGGTCGATCGTGTTGCCGCGGCAGACGTAGAAGTTCGTGCTCGAAAGAGCCGCGCCGCCGCTTCTTGTGATCTTTATCGAATCCGCTTTTCTGAGCACCTTTATCTTAAAGGTCTGCTTGATCGCAGGGAAGTCGGTTGAAGCAGCCGTAAGCGTTGCCTCACCCTCGGTCATACCGCGGATTGTGAGGTGCTTGCCTGTACTGTCTCTGCTTACCTCGGTGATGTGCTTGTCGGGATCGCTGATGGTCCATGTTACGGAGTCGTCGGAGAAGACGCCGTTGTTTGAAAGGAGATCCACATCAATCGTCATATCCTGAGTTGTGTAGAGGATATGCGTGTCGCGGACATCCTCCTGGTTTGCGGGAGGATTGTTGACGTCTGTGAATACGAAGCGCTCGTTGTCAATCTGCGTGGAGACTTCCATCTTCTGAGTCGCGTTTTTAATTCCGACAGTGACTTCAACGGGAGTCTTCGTCTTGGAATCCTCTGTGATCGCCCAGACCTTTGTGCCGCCTTCGCTTACGCCCGTGATAGTTGCGTAAGCCGTGTTGTCCTCGCCGCCGGAGATCTCGGGAGAGACGGTAGCGACATTGGGATTATCGGAAACCCACTGAACTCTCTCATTTGACTCTGTGGGATTGAGGACAGCCTTTACCTTCTTTCCTACGCCGATTCTGGTGGAAATACTCTGAACGGACTGATCGACGTCCATATCGACGATGTAAAGGGATGTGGCAAGTGTTGTTACGACTACCGTACAGGTTGCCGAAATATTTGCCTGGTCGTCCGATTTGACTGTGATCTGCGCTGTGCCCTTTGCCTTCGGTGTGATGTTGCCGCTCTTGTCGACTGATACTACGTCGGAGTTGCTGGAACTCCATACCCAGTCGTCCGTTACGCCCGTTCCGGGGAAGCCCTGCTGCAAAGCTTCAGCTTCGCTTTCAAAGGTGTATGTAGGTGTAGCCTTGATATTTAGTTTCTTTGCCTGTCCGCCGGGGTTCATTGCGATGCGTAGATTTTCAAAATCCGTAAAGACTTTGTTGCTGTTGTCAAATTCTACCTTTTTTGCGGGGTTGGCCTTCAAAATGACAGATTTGACTCTCTTCGGCATGGTGATAATGTCTTGGTACTGTACAGAGGTATTGTTTCTAAGCTGCATCGTTCCGGTGATGTATTTTTTGCCTCTGTCAGTGCCGGAGGTAACTGTCGCTATATTGTAATTGCTGAAAACAGGCATTTTATTATCGCCGGAAACAGTGACTATACGAGGAGTGCCGTCACTGTTCTTCTGGTATTGACTAACATCGATTTCGCCGCTTTCTCCGTCAATCACAGGAGCCCTGAAGCCGTATTCCTTTGGACCGATCGCGTACCGTCTGTCCGACTCCATTACCGGTTCTTCGGAGACGTATAAAGGCTCGTTTTCGTCTTTAATGCCGTTAAAGTTCAGATCTTTGAAATTCTGGTTATCATATGCCTTCTTCTTTGCATTGTATCTCGATACTGCACCGGCTGTCTGCTTGAAGGTGGCGGTGACCATGACCGATCCGTTCTTGAGACCTGTGAGGATACCGTCCGGTGCGATCTGAGCTCTGACGTCATCTTCGGCTACATTCTCGTGAGGTATCGGATTGTTGTAATCATCAAGATTAAATACGTCCCACTCAACTGTATCAAGGTACGCTGCGTCCGCTTGGGGGTGAGCAGTGTCAAGCTTGTATGTAAATCTCTTCTTCTTACCCGCTACTGTGCTGGCTGCCTGAGCATAGTTCGAGAAACACCAGTCGTTTACCTTGACGTCAACAGTATCATAGTAAAGATGGATATCGGTCGCCGGCTCAAGAGTGACGATCTTGAGATTCTTAACAGCCTTACCGTCTTCATTATAAAGGCGAAGCTCGGTCTGACCGGGTGTAAGAGGAACATGCTTGTCGTACTGGATCTGCTCATTCGTTACGGGATCCTGCCACGTTGCGGGCGTAGTGCTGTATCCGTAAACGGGGATCTCATACGTTTTAGTTTTCGTGTCCGAATTTATTAGGTATACGCCGCCTAATAGGCATGACGGGTTTTCGGTTGCGGGAACATCGCCGCTTACGGAGTCGTACAGCGGAGTCGAACTCGTTGCGCTGCTGTTTTCGATCGTGACACGGATCGTCGTTTCCTCCGGCTGACCGGCAGCGGTGGAATTGTCAATATAGATCTGTTCGTTATCAGCAAGCTCGTTGCCGTACTCGTCGTATACTCTCATTACGTTCGCCTTGACGACGCCGTCAGCCGAGGCCGTAGTGATAAGCTCCGCCGAAAAGCACGACATCAGCAGCGTCAGCGACGAAATGACCGCAAGACTCTTCTTTAATGTCTTTTTGAAATTTCGTTTTGACATAAAATAATCTCCTTCTTTTGGAATTTGCTGTGTGTGTACACACCCTAGAATAGTTATGTATTCTTTATTTTTTTGGCGGCGCTGCGGCTGTTACAATACCCGTCCCGACAGGGCAGGAAAAACTACCCTCCTTATGATCGATCTGCCCGGCACTCGCACGCACCACCCGTGGGAGCGCGTCCGAGAGCGGGAGCTTGCGTTTGCCTTTTATTCACTGCCAATACATAAAAATGCAAAATACATGAAAAATTCTATATAAGTTATTATAACAAATCGGCTTTTATGTTGTCAATAGTAAGTATATAGTTGTTACAAAGAATTAATTTTTTATCTAAAAGTTACAATGCAGTCATTTGATTTACCTCTTCCGAGTGCATAAGACGGGCAGTGTCAAATGCGGCGGAAAACGTCGGATCAGCAAATCCTCCTGCGAAACTGTCTGCGTAAGGATTGCTATGAACTGTGCAGCTGTGCTATAATGATACCAATTAAAATGAATATCCGACGCAGTGCAGGGGCGGCCGGAAAGCCCCCGAAAGGTTTCCCCGAAAAACAGTTGTTTCTTTACGAGCATTTAGCTGAAGGAATAATATTATTATATTATAATGAAAAAGAGGGTGTCTATGTACCCGCTGACGATCCGTGAAACGCTGTGCGACATCAATCCACTTCCGGAAGACAACAGACCACACGAAGCCGGTTTGATGATCTTCCAAAACGTCCTCAAAAGCGCGATGTTTCCGCTTTTCGCGGAGAATTGAAAAAAATCAAAAAATTTTTTTATTTTTTTGTAACGAAACGGTTTCTGAAACGTCTAATAAATGACAGCCGATGAAAGGGAGGTGAGCCGTACGGACTTTGAAAAGCTGTACAAAACGTACTATATGCAGGTCTATTCCTACGTCATGACGATCGTCAAAAATGCAGCGATGGCGGAGGAGATCACGCAGCAGACCTTTTACAAGGCGATGACCGCGAAGGAAAAGTTCCGCGGCGGCTCCGGCGAGTATACGTGGCTGTGCGCAATCGCGAAGAATCTTTCGGCGGACGAGCTGAGGAAGGCAGCAAAAAAAGCCGATTTAGAAGATCACGAAGCCGGAGACGGTCTCGACATCTCTGCGGCGCTCGAAGACCGCGAGGCAACACTCCGTATCCACATGGTGCTTCACGTGCTCGAGGAGCCGTACAAAGAGGTCTTTCAGCTTAGAGTCTTCGGCGAGCTTTCCTTTCGCGACATCGGCAGTATATTCGGCAAAACGGAGAACTGGGCGAGAGTCACGTTCCACCGCGCAAGGCTGAAAATCCAGGAAAAAATGGGGGAGAAATAATGGAAGACAGAAAAAATTGTGATGTTGTGCGGGATCTTCTCCCGCTGTACGTAGACGACGTTTGCACGCCCTCGAGCAGGCAGCTTGTGGCGGAGCATCTGTCGGTCTGCGGAGAATGCAGCGCTCTTGAGCGCAAGCTCAGAAACACGAATTACGACAGAATGGTCTCTGCTGAGGCGCAGGACGTGCTTCAGCGCCACGCCAAAAAGGAAAAGGGAGCCGCGTGGAGAGCCGGAATGATAATGTCCGGGATCATGCTTATTCCGATACTGATCCTTGCCGTCGTTACGGCGGCAGGCGCCGCGGAGTTCGGCTCGCTGCTCGTTGTGATATCGTCTATGATGCTCGCAGCTTCGTTTATCGTCGTGCCGCTGTTCTCGAAAAAGGAACGGTTTATTCGTATCGCGATGTCGGCGACAGGCTCCATACTGCTCGTTGAGTTCTTCGGCTGCCTGATAGACGGGGAATCCTTCGCAAGAGCCGCCGTTCCGACGCTGTTCGGCCTCTCGGTCGTATTCCTGCCGTTCGTGATCCGCGCCGTACCGCTTCCGGACGGTCTGAGAAAAAATAAGGCTGTCACCGTAATAACGTGGGACTGCTTCTGGCTTTTTCTCACGATCGCCGTTGAAAACCTGCCGCCGCTGAGAGCCGTCGCAATGAGCGAAGGAATGGTCGTTTCGGCATTTCTGATGATCGTCACGCTTTCGGTATTCGGCGTAATGAAGCTGTCGAACAGCTCGGTAAATCCGCTGACAAAATGCGCTGCCGTTGTGATCCTCCTCGGACTCTGGGGCAGCTTCGTTCACGAGATACTCCGTCTTTTCCGTGAGGGTACTCTCGGCATGATCCGCTCGATTTTCGATCCGGCTACGTGGTCGTTCGGTATGGCGTTTACAAGCATAATTCTCACTATCCTCAGCACGGTGCTGCTGCTTGTGGCGGTCGGGCTTATCGCATATGTGGTAAAGAGCATTTCGGACGAGCAGTGATCGAGGTCAAATGTCGGAATCACCAAAATTCTCAGCATAAATATGGGAATTACTCACAAAAAAATTGTGATGATTCATTTACTTCTTTACAAATTGCTGTAATTGCTGTATAATTACCGTATAACATCAAGGAGGGACTCCGCAATGAAAAGGTTTTATACAGAGCCTCACTGTGATTTTGTGAAGATCAGCTTAAGTGATGTAATGATTCTCAGCGATCCGGACAAAGAGGAAGGTCCGGTTGACGGTTCGAACACCACTGACACTAATGAAGGCGGAAACGGCGCCGTTCTGGAGAAAAAGGTTGCGTACATGAACAACGTCGTTCATCACTCCGTTGTCGATCACGGCGATCTCTACGATCCGTTCTATACAGCGCCGAGCTTCTCTTTCAAGCGTCCGTCGTCAGACAGTGATACCGACGCGGAAAGCACGAACGATCCTTACTCCGGATACAGCACAGATACCGACCTGAGCGGTGCAGACTCCGATATCCCGGACGATATGATGTGATTCGATATGCTTAGGGGGTAGGCTGCGTGCTTTTTAACGAAAAGTATGGAATAGCCCATGTCAGCTACAACACCGGCAGGGTGATGATAGACCACACGGCCGACGACGAGATCTCGTCCGCTGACGATTGCTTTGACGCGCTTATCTACGGCTTTTCGAGGCTGATAGGCGGTCGCCGGGAGAGTCTCGGCATGATGCAGTACAGAATAGACGGCTCACCGTACGACTTCATTTTTCAGCTCGACAGCCGCGACGGCATCGTAATAACGATCGAGGATATGCGAAGGATCGACGAGATCATAGCGTACATAAAGGCTTCGCTTGCCGATATCAACCGCAATTCGCTCTATCTCGATCACGGCTTTATGCCAATTATATAATGAAAAAAGGCTTCCGGTTTTCGGAAGCCTTTCGTATTGCCGCTGTTATTTTGTGAGGAACATAACGCCGATCGTGCCTGGGCCGCAGTGACTTGTGATCGTGCAGCTTGCGTATGCGGTGCATATCTCCTTGAAAACGCCGAGCGATTCGACGATCTCACACGTGCTGTTTACGATCTCCTGAGGAACGTCGCGGCTTACGACGAATGCGCGCTCCGGATCGAATTTGCTGAACTGAGACAGCTTCTCGCGCGTGTACTGCGCGACGACCTTGTCGAGCTTGCCGCGGTATTTTCTTCCGACAGCCATAGCGGCGCCGTTTGTGCTGTCTACCTCGATGCACGGCTTGATGCTGAGCAGATTTGCGCCGAGCATCGCAAGCGTCGAGCAGCGCCCTCCGGCGTTGAGAAATTCAAGATCATCAAGAACGAAGCTCGCGCGGCTCTTCGGGACAAGCTCGCGCACCTTGTCGGCGATCCCGGCAGCGGAAAGCTCCGTTTCCTGCGCCATTGAGGCTGCCTTTAGTGCGAGCAGACCGCTTCCGCAGGAAAGATTCTGCGAATCTACGGAATATACGTTCCCGACCTCTGCAGCCGCCGCGACGGAGTTCTGATGAGACGAGGAGATCGACGAGCCGAGACTGATGTGAATGACCTCGTACCCTTCGCTGACATACTTTTTGAAAAGCTCCGTGTACTCCCACACGCTGACGGCCGCCGTCTTCGGCAGCTCCTTCTTTTCTCTGTACCTCTTTATAATATCCTCCGGAAAGATGTCTTTCCTGTCGTCGTAGCTCTCGCTGCCGTAAACGATGTGCAGCGAAGCCAGATCTATGTCGTATCGCTTGCAAAGCTCCTCCGAAAGGTCGCAGGTGCTGTCCGCTGTGATCTTGATCTTTCTTGTCATAGCTATGCTCTCCTTGATCCGGCAGATAAAGCGTCAAAGCGCGCTGCCGTATTTTTACAAACACATTATAACAAATTCCAAGACCAAAATCAACAGATAATTCATCATTTTGTACGATTTTTACCGAAAGGATTCAGAATCTTTGATTATTTCTTATCCTTTCTCCGTTCGTGTACCTTTAATGCGGCGAAGCTGCACAGCCCGACGGCAAGAAATGCCGCCCCGAGCGCAATATTTCCTGCGTCTGTGCGCAGTGCGAGCAGGTTTCGTAAAGCAGATATATACATAAAAAAACCTCCGTTTCGTTCAGCGTAGATCCATTATACGCCGTTTGAAGCGGAGATTATGTCGTTTGTGAAGAGCAAAGTAAAAAATTAAATGTTCGTTTATATGCTTTGATCGCTGTTCAGTCTGACAGTGACCTCGCCGCTTGAAAGCGCTGTTTTTCTTCCGTCCGGAAGGAGAACGATCAACGCGCCGCTGCTGTCGATATCGAGGGCTTTTCCGGTGCGGCGCTCGTTGTTTGCGTAAAACTCTATGCTGCGGCCTATTATCATCGAATGCGCTCTGTAAAAATCAATAAACGCTCCGTCGGAGAGATCCTCGCAGAGCGCGGTCAGCTCGTTTGCTGTGGCGGCGATGAGCGCGTTTCTTATCGGCTCGGACGCACCGAGCGAGGACGCGCGATCCTTGATATCGTCGGGAAAGTCGATCGTCGAGGTGTTGATGCCGATGCCGATAATGACGCTTTTCGCCGTGGCGGTCTCGAAGTCGCTCACCGCTTCGGTGAGAATGCCGCAGACCTTGCGCCCATCAACGTAGACGTCGTTCACCCATTTTATCTCCGCTTCGATCCCGGATACGCTCTTTATTGCCTTTACAACGGCGACGGAGGCGGCTGTCGTCACACGGACGGCGTCTGCCAGCTTCAGATCGGTGTGCAGCAGAAACGACATATAAACGCCGGTGTTCTTCGGCGAGTAAAAGCTCCTTCCGAGACGCCCGCGGCCGCCGGTCTGCTCGTTCGCAGCGATCAGCGCGCTGCCCGAGAAGCCGTTTGCGAGCATTCTTTTCGCTTCGCTGTTCGTCGAGTCCACGCTTTCAAGCACAATGACTTCAAGCTCTGCCGCGGTTTCGGCGAGCCTTGAGCGTATCTCGTCCGCGCTCAGCGTATCGGCAGGGGAGAGAAGCCGATAGCCCTTGTTTGTAACGGAGTCGATCATGCAGCCGCTCTCCTTGAGCGCGCGGACAGCCTTCCAAACGGCGGCGCGCGAAACGCCGTATTCCTTCGCAAGCTGCTCGCCCGAAATGTATTCACCGCCGCTGCTGAGCCGCGCGAGAATTTTGTCCTTCAATGCCACGCAAAACACCTCGCTGAAAAACACCGGGGCAGCGCCCAAAAGCAGCTGCCCCACTGTGAGTAATAATTATTACCCTCAAACCGTACCAATTATACTATAATTCGACGCACTTGTCAACGATTTCGCAAAAAAATCTTAATAAAAATTTAACAGTTATTCGCCGAAGCTGATACCGAGATCCTTTGCGGCCTGAACGACAGCGCAGTCCGGCGGTACCTCCTTGAGCTTTCCGGCAACCTCTTCAAGCGGGATAGACACGATCTCCGTGCCCTTGAGAGCGACCATCTTGCCGTAGTCCTTATTGATGATGAGGTTTGCTGCCGCAACGCCGAAGCGCGTGCAGATAAGGCGGTCGTAAGCGTCGGGGCTGCCGCCTCTCTGGAAGTGACCGGGAACGGTGACGCGAGTCTCCTGACCGGTAGCCTCCTCGATCTCCGCCGCGATCTTGTAGGAGATCGACGGGTAGACCATCTCTGCCATAGCCTGCTTCTTCTTCTTCTTCGGGAGCGATGCGATGTCTTTTGAAACTGCGCCCTCCGCAACGGCGAGGATCGAGAAATTCTTACCCATTTCGTTTCTGCGCTGAACGGTGCGGATAACGGAATTGATGTCATACGGTATCTCGGGGATAAGGATAACGTCCGCGCCGCCTGCAATTCCGGCGTACAGCGTGAGCCAGCCCACCTTGTGTCCCATGACCTCGACAATGAACACGCGGCCGTGAGACGTCGCCGTTGTGTGAATGCAGTCAATGACCTGCGTTGCGATGTCAACGGCGGACTGGAAGCCGAATGTCATGTCTGTGCCCCAGAGGTCGTTGTCGATCGTCTTCGGCAGGGAGACGACGTTCAGCCCCTCCTGCGAGAGCATATTTGCCGACTTCTGAGTGCCGTTGCCGCCGAGGATAACGAGGCAGTCGAGCTTTAGCTTCTTGTAGTTTTCCTTCATTGCCTTGACCTTATCGACGGAGTTTTCCTCGTCAATGACGCGCATGAGCTTGAACGGCTGGCGCGATGTTCCGAGGATCGTGCCGCCGCGCGTGAGCAGACCTGAGAGGTCGTCGCGGCTCAGCTCCTTGGCTTCGCCGTTGATAAGCCCGCGGTAGCCGTCAATGATGCCGACGATCTGCACGTTGTCTCCGTAGTGGTGGTAAAGCGTCTTTGCTACGCCTCTGATGCTTGCGTTAAGCCCCTGGCAGTCGCCGCCGCTCGTCAAGATACCGATTCTTTTCATAATTCACCCTTCTTTGCTGTAAATTCTTCTATGGTGAGAACTGAAAATGTGTGTCGGAACACATCTCGGTATCATTCCCTGATCCGGGGCGTATTCCTAACCGTTCCGTTTTCAGTTGTCATTTAATTATGCTGCTCCGCCTCGTTTGCCGCAGCCTCCGCGACCTTCTTTTTCAGCGCCTTTTTCGCCAGCGCCGCGAATTCCGTTTGGCAGTTGAGAGATTTTTTTCCTCGCCGTCCAACCATTATATAGTCTGTATCGGGAAGCTGAATGCGCGTGTTTACGTTGTCCTTCCAGAGGATCTCCAGGATCTCGTCGCAGCGGCGGTGTATATCCTCGTCCTCAACGGGGAAGACAAGCTCGACTCTTCTGTCGAGGTTGCGTGGCATCCAGTCGGCAGAGCCAAGGTACATCTGCGGTTCTCCGCCGTTTTCAAAGCGGAACATACGGCTGTGCTCCAGCAGCTGCCCGACGATGCTGTGAACGACGATATTTTCGCTCGTCTTCTCGATGCCCGGTATCAGGCAGCAGATGCCGCGGACGATCAGCCGCACAGGAACGTCGGCCTTCGACGCCTCGTAAAGCAGCCTGATTATCTGCGGATCGACAAGCGAATTGATCTTTACAGTGATGCCCGAGGGCAGACCTGCCTTTGCGTTTTCGATCTCGCGCCTGATCTTATCCTCAAAGAATGTCCTCATTCCGTGAGGCGCAACGATAAATTTATTGTACTGCGGCGGTATCGAGTATCCCGTCAGCACGTTGAACAGTGAGGATGCGTCCTCGCCGAATTCCTCCCTGCACGTGAAAAGTCCCATGTCGGTGTAGAAGCGCGCCGTGCTGTCGTTGTAATTGCCCGTGCCCATGTGGAGGTAGCGGCGTATGCCGTCCTCCTCGCTGCGGACGACGAGGCATATCTTGCAGTGCGTTTTGAGTCCGCTCAGTCCGTAAACGACGTGGCAGCCTGCCTTTTCCAGCTTCTTTGCCCAGTGGATATTGTTCTCCTCATCAAAACGGGCCTTCAGCTCCACGAGCACAGTCACCTGCTTGCCGTTTTCCGCCGCCTTGATGAGCGCCGCGACGATCGGAGAATTACCGCTTACTCTGTAAAGCGTCATCTTGATCGCGAGCACCTTCTCGTCGCGCGCCGCCTCCTTGACGAAGTTCAGCACGCTGTCGAAGCTCTCGTATGGGTGGTGAACGAAGCGGTCCTTCTCGCGTATCGCCTTGAAGATATCCGTGCAGCCGTAGAAATCGGGGCACGGCGAGACGGGATTTATCGGCTTGAAGCAGAGCGATTCGCAGCCCGGTATCTTCGCAAACTTCGAGAGGAACGTCAGGTCGAGCGGCCCTCTGCATTCGTATATCTCGCTTTCGTCCACGTCCAGCATCTCTATGAGGAACTCCCGAAGCTGCTTGTCGCACTTCGAGGAGATCTCAAGTCTTATCGGCTTGCCGCGGCGGCGCTGCTTGATGGATTTCTCGATCTCGCTGAGCAGGTCGTCCGTGTCCTCGTCGATGTCCAGATCGGAGTCGCGCGTGATGCGAAACGGGCAGTAGCTCTTTATTTTGAACAGCTCGAAAAGCTCGTCGAGCCGCGACGTTATTATGTTCTCCAGCAGTACGAAATCACGCTCGCCCTCGGAGGGAAGCTCGATGAAGCGAGGCAGAACGCTCGGTACCTGCATTACGGCGAAAAACGTCTCCTTCTCGTCGTTCATCAGACGTATCGCGAGATTCAGGCTCTTGTTGAGCAGCAGCGGGAACGGGCGGCTCGGATCGACCGCCATCGGCGTCAGCACAGGGAAGATGACCTTGTCGAAGTATTTGTCGGTAAAGGCGCGTTGCTTGTCCGAAAGCTCCTTCGTCTTTAAAAAGCGTATGCCGTGTTTTTTGAGCACGGGAAGAATGGAGTGGTTCAGGCAGCTGTACTGCTTCTCCGAAAACTCGTGTATCTTCTCCGAGAGACGCGCGTACTGCTGCTTCGGAGAAAGACCTGACAGGTCGTTCTCCTTTGTGCCGTGCTCAATCTGGTCGAGCACGCCGGCCACGCGCACCATTATGAACTCATCGAGGTTTGAGGCGGTGATCGAGAGAAAGTTCACCCGTTCCATGACGGGGTTCTCCTTCTCGAACGCCTCCTCCATGACTCTTGAGTTAAAATCCATCCAGCTTATCTGCCGGTTGTTGTATGGGAACTTTTTTCCTCTGCCCTTGATAATGTGATCGTCCATGTACCGCGATCCCTCCCGGTTTGGCTTGATTTATTCACTGCGGGCGTGATTTTTCAAAAGCGCCCGCGTGTTAAACAAAACTCTTTATCAATATCTTTCTTTGAGAAGATCGGACATATCGTAGCTTCCTGCCGGCTTGCTCGCGAGGAAGACTGCCGCGTTTACGGCGCCGACGGCAAACAGGCTTCTTGACTGAGCCTGATGCGTGATCGTAAGCACCTCGTTGTCGCCGGCGAAGATTATGTCGTGCTCGCCGACGATCGTGCCGCCTCTGATGCTGCTGATGCCGATCTCATTTTTGTCTCTCTTTTTCCTGACGCTGTGGCGGTCGTAGATGTATTCCGGATCGTCGCTTCTGACGGAAGCAACACCGTCCGCGATCATCAGAGCCGTACCCGACGGCGCGTCGATCTTTCTGTTGTGATGCTTCTCAACGATCTCAACGTCGAAATCCGTTCCGAGAACCTTTGAAGCCGTCTTTGCAAGCTCGATCAGCAGGTTGATGCCGAGCGACATATTGCCCGAGCGGAACACCGCGATGCTCTCGGAAGCCTTTTTGATCGCATCAAGCTGCTGCTCGCTGTACCCCGTTGTGCAGAGCACCGCAGGAACGGAATTTTCCTTTGCGTATTTGAGCAGACCGTCGAGCGCCGAGGGATTTGAGAAGTCAATAATAACATCAACCGCCTCCGTAACAGCCGTGAAGTCGGCGTAAACGGGGAAGTCGTTCTTTTTTTCTGTATATGTGTCTACGCCGCAAACGATCACTGCGTCGCTGCGTTCACTGACGCACTGAGCAATGACCTGCCCCATTCGGCCGTTGCAGCCTGACATAAGAATATTAACCATATGTAATCACCCTTTTTTGTAATTTTCCTTGTATTTTTTCTATACATTTTTATTGTATCACACAAAAGTTATTGTGTCAAATGTTTTATGCAGGCAGTTTCGGCGGAGATCTTTGCGGTTTACAAGATAAGCTCCGAGCCTGATACCGCCCATATTTACCTATACGCTGATATCCTCAGCGAGTCTTTTGTTTTTCGTATCGTATGCAAAAAGGGCAGCAAACGAATACGCCTGCTGCCCATAAGCTCTGTTTTTGATTTATCAGTCGAAGTAGCCCTTTGCCGCAAGAAGCTCTGCAAGAAGAACTGCGCCGCCTGCCGCGCCGCGGAGAGTGTTGTGCGACATACATACGAACTTGATGTCGTACTGAGTGTCCTCTCTGAGACGGCCGATCGAAACTGCCATACCGCCCTCAAGATTGCGCTCGGACTTGATCTGAGGTCTGTCGGGTTCCGTGAAGTAATGCAGGAACTGCTTCGGTGCGCTCGGAAGGTTGAGCTTCTGAGGCTCGCCGCTGTAATTAGCCCAGCGCTCCTTGATCTCCTCAAGGTCGGGCTTCTTGTCGAACGATACGAATACAGCCGCTGTGTGACCGTCGCTTACAGGTACGCGGAGGCACTGAGAAGTGATGGAGGGGTTCGTAGCCGGCTTGATCTCGCCGTTCTCGATCGTACCCCAGATCTTCAGAGGCTCCTTCTCGCTCTTCTCCTCTTCGCCGCCGATGTAGGGGATGAGGTTATCAACCATCTCGGGCCAGCGCTCAAACGTCTTGCCTGCGCCGGAGATAGCCTGATATGTGCAGGCGAGTACCTTTGTTACGCCCATTTCCATAAGCGGATGGATAGCCGGAACGTAGCTCTGGAGAGAGCAGTTGGACTTGACCGCGATGAAGCCCTTCTTTGTGCCGAGGCGTGCTCTCTGGGAAGCAATGATGTCAAGGTGCTGTGCGTTGATCTCCGGAATGATCATCGGAACGTCGGGAGTAAAGCGGTGTGCGGAGTTGTTCGATACAACGGGGCACTCAGCCTTTGCGTAAGCCTCCTCAAGAGCTCTGATATCTTCCTTCTTCATATCAACGGCGCAGAATACGAAGTCTACCTTCTCGGTGACTGCCTTGATGTCTGCC
>CADAYJ010000025.1 GCA_902792115.1 uncultured Ruminococcus sp.
GCCGTGTCTTTGTCATGTTATTTTCCGCCCATAGATTTAATTATCGCCCACGGGATAAGCACCACGCCGAGGAGCGTTCCCCATATCACCCTGCGCAGAAATATCGCATTCCATTCACCAATAAGGATCCTGTTTGCATATATCGTTTTTCCCGTTGCCCAGTATCCGGCTGCCATATAAATTGCAAGAATAATGATCATACTATAACCTCCCCGAAATTATTGTCTGTTTTATTCTAACACTAAATAACTCTCAAAATCGACTACTCCGAGTAGCCGATTTTTTCTTGAAAATTATCTATAATAATGCTATACTGAAATCGTATTGGAGGAATATCACATGGGTAAACCGACAGATGAAAACTACCGCAAACTGCAAGCCGCCGACTCCTACGACAGCGCCGATCTCGACAACATGATCGACCGCGAATTTTCCATAACACTTGATAAGATGATGCGTGATAAGGGCGTTTCAACGACCGAGCTTGTAAAAAGCACAAGCCTTTCAAAGGCGTATATAAACCGTTTGCGTGACCCTTCACGAAAGAATGATAAGCCGAAGCGTGAGGTCGTGATTGATATTGCTCTCGGCATAAACGCAGCACTTGACGAAGCGAACCTGCTGCTCAAACGGGCACGTTATCAGGAGCTTTACACGCGCGACAAGGCGGAGTCTGTGATAATATGGGGAATGCTTAAAAAGCTGAGCGGTGCAGAGATTCGAGAGCTTCTTGCTGAAAAAGGTCTGCTTGACACGATATTCCCGGAAAAGAAAGAGAAATAAAAATGACGATCATGAGCGAACAGGAATTTTCCGATAAATTTCTGATACATAAGGAACTAAGCACCGGCAAGCAATACTGCACATTCACGGCAATGCTCGACCGCCCCGATGATACTCCTTTAACCGTTGTATTAAAAGAAATGAACGAAAAGCGCGCGTCTGTTTATGAAGCGCTGTGTAAGATATGGAATCCGTATATTGCCGAAACTTATGAGGTCATAAAGTTCGATGATCGGTATATCGCCGTCACGGAGTATGTCTGCGCAAACGGCAGCGACAAGGAAACTCTCACGCTTTCGGAATATGTTGAGCTGCTCGGCGCACTTGATAAAAAAGCGGCGCTCTCCGTCTGCGTTCAGATCTGCGAGGGGCTTGAAGAATTCCACAAACAAGGCTTCGTTCACCGTGATCTAAAACCCGACAACATAATGATCTCGGACTGCACGGGCGATATTCCAAAAATAAAGATAGTCGATTTCGGCGGCGCAAAGGCTGTCGATATGCGAAACATCCCCGACACTACCGTTGTCGGCACGCTCGGATATCAGGCGCCGGAAACGATATCGTCAAATGCCACGAACCGCTCCGATATTTACTCGATCGGCTGTATTCTGAGTTCTCTTCTAACCGGTAAAGAACCGGGGCTTGCACACTATAGCGGAGATCATTATATCACGGCAATTATCGAAAAAGCGACAAACGAAGACCCGTCGCACCGATACGCCGATGTCACTGTACTGAAAAAAGCGCTGACGCATGAGCTGGGAGTTCACATTATCGACCGCATACCTGTATTGCGTGCGCTGCCGGGCTTCCGCACTCACACGCTGTGGAAGGAGCTTACGGCTGCGTTTTCGTACATCTCAATGATATTCTTCGCAGTGGCGGCGCTCGATAAATTTGGGATATCGGGGTTTATCGAAATTTTCCTGTTCTATATCATCGTACCGCTGATCGTCATTTTCAACATGGGCGATCTGCTGCGATTTGTTCCGAAAAGCATACGGAGAAACAACAGGCGGTTTATGGTATTCAAGGTCGCAGCCGTGCTGTTTTCCACATTCGCTCCGATAATTGTTGATAACTTGATTAGGAGGGCGTGAAATGGATATTTTAAAAACAATTAATGAAAAGAAATCCATATCAAATAATATAGCCGATATAATGTCATCTGGCGACAGCAAAAAGAAAAAATCCCGAAGGCTCGAAGCACTTCGGGATAACTGTAAGTCTAATCTTGGAAAGGCTCATATTGAATACTACATTGAGACACTGCGAAAAGAACGACGAGAAACGCTACAGCGCATTGTGCTTGCACTGTTTTCACTGTCATATCTGACATTCACGCTTTGCCGTGTGTGGTGGTACTATCACCCCGACAGCAATCCTTTCCCTGAAACGAATTACACTGCTGCTGATCTTATACAGGTGATATATCTGCTGACGATTATCGGAATAGTATTGTGGGGAGTAAGAAAAGCAGTTTCGGACATAAATAATCGGAAACGATAAAGTTTCAGAATACATACAAGCCTTATACGATTTATCCGTAAAATCCCCCGTTTTTCACCTCGTCCGTGACGTTTTAGAAAAAAAGTGCACCAAAAGTGCACCAAATCAAAAAATCAATCCCGAAAAGCCGCATAACCATGCGCTTTTCGGGATTTTGGCTACTATTCGTACTCAATCGTTGCCGGGGGCTTGCTCGTAATGTCGTACACTACGCGGTTTACGTGCTTGACTTCGTTGACGATCCTCGAGGACGCGCGCTCAAGCGTGTCATACGGAACCCGTGTAAAAGTCGCCGTCATGAAATCTACGGTCGTGACGGAACGCAGTGCGATCATGTAGTCGTATGTGCGGTAGTCACCCATTACGCCGACGCTGCGAACGTTCGTCAGAGCTGCGAAATACTGGTTCGCCTGTTTGTTGATGCCGTCGCGCTCCATCTCCTCGCGGAAGATGTAGTCGGCGTCGCGGAGAATGTCGAGCTTCTCCTTCGTGATGTCGCCGATAACGCGGATCGCAAGACCGGGACCGGGGAACGGCTGGCGGTTAACGAGCCTGTCGGGAATGCCAAGCTCACGGCCGACGGCGCGAACCTCGTCCTTGAAGAGGTCGCGAAGCGGCTCGACGATCTCCTTGAAATCGACGTAGTCGGGAAGTCCGCCGACGTTGTGGTGGCTCTTGATCGTTGCGCCGATACCCTTGCCGCTTTCTACGACGTCGGGGTAGATCGTGCCCTGAACGAGGTAGTCAACGGCGCCGATCTTCTTCGCCTCTTCCTCGAACACCTTGATAAACTCCTCACCGATGATCTTGCGCTTCGCCTCCGGCTCTTCGACTCCTGCAAGGCGCGTGAGGAAGCGATCCTCCGCGTTCACTCTGATGAACTTAGACTTGAAGCGCTTGCCGAAGACCTCCTCGACCTCGTCGCCCTCGTTCTTGCGGAGAAGACCGTGATCCACGAAAATGCACGTGAGGTTCTCGCCGATCGCTTCGTTGAGAAGCGCCGCCGCAACGGAGGAATCAACGCCGCCGGAGAGCGCGCAGAGCGCCTTGCCGCTGCCGATCTTTTCGCGCAGCGATCTGACCGTCTCGCGGACGAAGGAATCCATTTTCCACGCGCCGGAGCAGCCGCAGATCTTCTTTACGAAGTTGTCGATTATCCTCGTGCCGTTTACGGTGTTGTTGACCTCGGCGTGGAACTGTATGCCGTAAAATTTCTTTTCGCCGTTCTCGATAGCCGCGTTCGGGCAGGACGGCGTGCGCGCGATCGTGCGGAATCCCTCGGGCAGCGTGCCGACGTAATCGGTGTGAGACATCAGGCAGACGTTACTCTCGCCGAAGCCGTCAAAGAGCACGCTCCTTTCAAGCTCTACGTCCGTTTCGCCGTATTCGCGCTTGTCGGCGCGAAGCACCTCGCCGCCGAGCGTGTGCGTCATGATCTGCATACCGTAGCAGATGCCGAGCACCGGAATGCCAAGGTCAAAAATCGCCGGATCGCACTTCGGCGCGCCGTCCTCGTAAACGCTCGCCGGACCGCCTGTGAAAATAACACCCTTTGCGCCTCTGCTCTTTATCTCCTCCGCCGTCGTGTCGTGGCGGACGATCTCGCAGTACACATTGCACTCGCGGACTCTGCGCGCAATGAGCTGATTGTACTGACCGCAGAAGTCAAGAATGAGAATAAGCTCGTCCTTTTGCTGCATATAAACCCCTCCGTTTTAAAAACTACAAAATAATTATATTACAGCGATTTTAAATAATCAATAGCTTAGAAAAAATTGGGGAAAATTTGATTTTTTAGATAAAAATACGCCCACGCAGAGGAAATTTCTGAATAGGCGGGCGGCGAGTCGCCGCAGACAGTTCCGGCGTAATCTTTAAACAAACCGATAACTCGCCCACGCGATCGTTATTCATCAAATACAGTTCTCCGGTCGCGGCTGGCTCAGATCACGCCGTGAATGGTAACAATAGAATAACATGCTCTTCTTTTGCGTTACTTCACGCCCTTGATCTTATCCCAGTAACCCTTGAACGCCTGCTCGTTTTTGTTGTCGCCGAATTCGTAGTAGCGTGCGCCCTTTAAGATATCGGGGAGATACTGCTGCGCTACCCAGTGGTTCGGGTAGTCGTGCGGATAGAGATAATGCTGCCCCTTGACCTCGCGCTCCGCGCCGTCAAAGTGCTTGTTTTGAAGGGCGCGCGGTATCTCGCCGATCTTGCCCGCGAGAATGTCGCTCTCGGCGGCGTTAATGGCCTTATACGCCGAGTTTGACTTCGGGGCATTGCATACCATCACAACGGCGTCGGCGAGCGGTATGCGCGCCTCAGGCAGCCCTACGGCGTTCGCTATATCGACGCACGCCTTGACGATCGGGATAAGCTGCGGATACGCAAGACCTACGTCCTCGCACGCGCAGACCATAAGCCTGCGGCAGGCGCTCGGAAGGTCGCCGGAGCCGAGCAGCCGCGCCAGGTAATAGAGCGCCGCGTCAGCGTCGGAGCCGCGCATAGATTTCTGAAAGCCGGAGAGAATGTCGTAGTGAGAATCGCCGTCTCTGTCGTATCTCAGGGCGCTTTTCTGCGTGAGCGATCTCGCGCTTTCGAGCGTCACCAGCCTGCCGCCGTCGATATCCTCCGCCGTGAGCGCCGTCAGCTCTACGGCGTTGAGCGCCTTCCGGACGTCTCCGCCGCACGCCTCCGCAATATAGCTCACAACGCCCGACTCAAGCTCGTACCTCTCTCCGCGCTCCTCCGATACGATCCGGAAGCCGCGCTCGACGGCGCTCTCAAGCTCTCCTGCCTCGATCGTTCTGAATTCAAAGACGGTGCTTCGCGAGAGGATCGCGTTGTATACGTAGAAATACGGATTTTCCGTCGTCGAGGCGATGAGCGTGATGCTGCCGTTCTCTATGAACTCAAGTAGCGTCTGCTGCTGCTTCTTGTTGAAGTACTGTATCTCGTCGAGGTACAGCAGTATCCCGTTCACGCCGGAGAACGTGTTGATCTGGGAAACGATCTCCTTGATGTCGGCGGTGGAGGCGGTCGTCGCGTTGAGACGGCGCAGCTCCATGTTCGTGTTCGCGGCAATGATCGAGGCGACCGTCGTCTTCCCCACGCCGGACGGGCCGTAGAAGACCATATTCGGTATCTGCCCCGACTCGATGATCCTTCTCAGAGGCTTGTTTTTCCCGATCAGATGCTGCTGCCCGACGACGTCGTCAAGCGTTTTCGGGCGTATCTTATCCGCAAGGGGAGACATGAGATCACTCCGTTCGTTAGTTGAATTTGGTATCCGCTGTGTGCAAATAGGGGTTTCCGAAACGGAAGCCCCCTCATTTTGCCGTTATTGATTGTTTAATTGCAAACGAGAAAAGCGGCAGACTGCGTCATGCTCCGGCTTTACTGTCTGCTTTCTGCTTTGCGCCGGGAATGCTCTCCCTTACTGCGATTATTCGTAGAGCGGATACTTCTCCAGCAGCTCGTTTACGCCTGCGCGAACCTTCTCCTTGTTGCCCTCGAAGTCCTCGATAACGAGGTGGATAAACTCCGCGATCTTGTCCATATCCGCTTCAACGAGACCTCTGCTCGTTACGGCTGCCGTGCCGAGACGGACGCCGGAGGTAACGAACGGGCTTCTCTGCTCGTTCGGGATCGTGTTCTTGTTTGCCGTGATGTATACCTCGTCGAGGTTGTGCTCAAGCTCCTTGCCCGTAAGCTCCGTGCCGGAAAGGTCGAGAAGCATTACGTGGTTGTCCGTGCCGCCGGATACGAGCTTGTGACCTCTTGATGTGAGACCGTTTGCGAGAGCCTGCGCGTTCTTGACGATCTGCTCGCCGTATGCCTTGAACTCAGGCTTGAGAGCCTCGCCGAGGCAGACTGCCTTAGCCGCGATGATGTGCATGAGCGGACCGCCCTGAGAGCCGGGGAATACGGCCTTGTCGATCGCCTTCGCGTACTCCTCTTTGCAGAGGATAAGACCGCCGCGCGGGCCTCTGAGAGTCTTGTGAGTCGTCGTCGTTACGATGTCTGCATACGGAACGGGGTTCGGGTGAACACCCGCAGCAACAAGACCTGCGATATGCGCCATATCTACCATCAGAAGCGCGCCGCAAGCGTCTGCTATCTCGCGGAACTTAGCGAAGTCGATAACTCTCGGGTATGCGCTCGCGCCGGCTACGATGAGCTTCGGCTTGCACTCGAGCGCGATCTCCTTTACCTTGTCGTAGTCGATGCGGTGAGTTACGGGATCAACGCCGTAGCTCACGAAGTTGTAGTATTTACCGGACATATTTACGGGCGAGCCGTGGGAAAGGTGACCGCCCTCCGCGAGGTTCATGCCCATTACGGTGTCGCCCGTGTTGAGAAGAGCGAAGTAAACGGCCATGTTTGCCTGCGCGCCGGAGTGGGGCTGAACATTCGCGTGGTCTGCGCCGAAAAGCTCACACGCTCTCTTGCGGGCGATCTCCTCAACGATATCGACGCACTGGCAGCCGCCGTAGTATCTCTTTCCCGGGTAGCCCTCAGCGTATTTGTTTGTGAGAACGCTGCCCATAGCCGCCATAACGGCAGGGGAAACGAGGTTCTCCGAGGCGATAAGCTCCAGGTTCCTTCTCTGCCTCTGAAGCTCCTGCTTCATGCCGTCCGCTACGTCGGGATCAAAATTTGCAACAAAACTGATCGTATCAAGGTATTCACTGTACATTGTGATCTTCCTCTCCAAAAAGAATTTATTGTATCAATTCTACCATATTTCGCCGACGTTTGCAAGGTGAATTCAAGATAAATCTGGCTGCCGCAGCATTCTTTTATCCTCTCGCAGGCTGCACAAATGGTATTCACGCGGCAATAACGCGGAGAAAATGAAAAATTGCGCCGCCGAATAGTTCGGAAAAAATATATAAAAATTCGATATAAAATTTTAACATAGAATTTTTGAAATTCTATTGACTTTTATGGTAATAATAAGGTAATATAGAAATGTCAATATAATTACCTTGGGTATCTGTATGCAGTTTTGGTAAAAATGCTGTCAGTTTGACGAAGATTGTCTTTCGGAAAACTACGCCGATACCCTCAGCGCGGTGCAGGCATTTTTTGTTACACAAGTGTGGTGCATTATCGGTTGAAAAACGTGCCTCACATCTGTATCATTATTACATGACCGCGTATGGTTTTTACGGCATCTAACATCTGAAAATAAATGAAAAGAGGGGTAACACTATGGCTCAGAACATTGATACCTATTCGCAGCTCGAGCTTTTCCTTGAGGGAAAGTCAACTCACGCTTACAAATTCCTTGGTGCACACTTTATGACGATCGCCGGCAGAAACGGCGTTGTGTTCCGTGTGTGGGCGCCTAACGCAAAGAGCGTTGCAGTCGTCGGCGACTTTAACGGCTGGGACGAGAACGCAAACTATATGTACCGTATCCTCGGCACAGGCGTCTGGGAAGCGTTTATAGAGGGCATCGGCGAGTATGAGAATTACAAGTTCAGCGTTGAGAATCCGTGGGGCGGCCGCCAGCTTAAGTGCGATCCGTACGCATTCCATTCTCAGACGCGCCCGGAGAACGCCTCCAAGGTCTACGACATCGAGGGCTATGAGTGGGGCGATGAGGAATGGTATGAATACCAGAAGAAGAATCCGCACAAGAATCAGCCTATCAACATCTACGAGGTAAACGCAGGCTCCTGGAAAAAGAACGAGGACGGCAGCTTCTACTCCTACCGTCAGCTCGCAGAGAACCTCGTTCCCTACGTCAAGGAGATGGGCTTCACACATATCGAGTTCATGCCGCTTACAGAGTTCCCGTTCGACGGCTCGTGGGGCTACCAGGTAACGGGCTACTACGCAGCAACGTCGCGCTACGGCACGCCGAAGGATCTCATGTATTTCATTGACGAATGCCACAAGGCAGGCATCGGCGTTATCCTCGACTGGGTACCGGCGCACTTCCCGAAGGACGCTCACGGCCTCGCACGCTTCGACGGCACGGGCTGCTATGAGTACGAGGATTGGCGTATCGGCGAGCATAAGGAGTGGGGCACATATATCTTCAACTTCGGCCGCTATGAGGTCAAGAGCTTCCTGAAGTCCTCCGCAAACTTCTGGGTAGAGGAATTCCACTTCGACGGCATCCGCGTTGACGCTGTCGCTTCCATGCTCTACCTCGACTATAACCGTAAGGACGGCGAGTGGCTGCCGAACCAGTACGGCGGCAGAGAGAACCTTATCGCCGTTGAGTTCCTTCAGGAGCTTAACACGATGATGCACGAGAATCATCCGTCCGCCCTGATGATTGCCGAGGAAAGCACGGCGTGGGCGAATGTTACGGGTTATCCGATAAAGGACTACGGCCTCGGCTTCGACTACAAGTGGAACATGGGCTGGATGAACGATATGCTCCGCTATATCGAAGAGGATCCGCTCTGGAGAAACTGGCATCACAACGAGCTTACATTCAGCCTTATGTATGCGTTCTCCGAGAACTTTATCCTCCCGATCTCTCACGACGAGGTCGTTTACGGCAAAGGCTCGCTCATCAACAAGATGCCCGGCAGCTACGAGATGAAGTTCCAGGGCATGAGAGGCTTCCTCTCGTTCATGATGGCGCACCCCGGCAAGAAGCTCCTCTTTATGGGCTCCGACATCGGACAGTTCGACGAGTGGAACGCCGAGGATCAGCTCCAGTGGAACCTCCTCGATTACGACAAGCACAGAGAGCTTAACCATTTCATCGCTACGCTCAATAAGTTCTACCGCGACGTTCCTGCAATGCACGAGAACGACTACGACTGGAACGGATTCCGCTGGGTTGCTCTTGAAGACGCGGAGAGAAGCATCGTCGCGTTCAGAAGGATCGCTTACGACAGCAGCGAGGTTCTCGTTGTCTGCAACTTCCAGCCCGTCACACGCGAGCATTACAGAGTCGGCGTTCCGAAGTACGGTATCTATAAGGAAGTTCTCAACAGCGAAAGCACCGAATTCGGCGGCTGCGGCATCGAGAACAAGGGTGAGATCAAGGCAGAGATGATCAACTTCAACAACCTCGATCAGTCCATTGATCTTACGATCCCGCCGCTCGGCGTCCTCTATATCGTCCTGGATAAGGAGTTGCCCGTTCCCGCTCCGAAGAAGGAGGCTAAGCCGAAGAAGGAAGCCAAGGCTAAGAAGGCCAAGGTTGAGAAGAAAGCAGACGAAAAGGCTGAGAAGGCCGTAAAGGAAGAAAAAGCAGAGAAGAAGGAAGAGGCTCCCGCAGCTAAGCCCGAAAAGGAAGAAGCAGCAAAAGAGGAAGCTAAAGCCGAATAAAACAAGCTAAAATAACAGTACCGAGGTCAGTTCATCATACTGCCTCGGTACTTTTTTTAGTATTCGCTGAGAAGCGACAGCCTGCGGCATTATTCTTGCCGTGACTTTCTCCCCAAGAGGCTCAGGACTGTACAGCGCTTACGAGCCTTTCGAGCTTCTCGTCGAACATCGCGTCCTTCCCGGACGAAGGGGAAACGAAAAGCTCCGTCCGAACCGGCTTGCAGCCCGAAAGCTCTTCAAGCAGCTCGAACGTCTTCCCTGCCGAGTCTCCTCCGGCGCACGCGAAGAACGCGACGCGCTTTCCGAGCAGCGATTCCGCGCCGAGGAAGCTCCTCAGCGGCGGTGTGCAGCGCCCTGCCCATACGGGCGTTCCGAGAATAACGGTGCCGTACTGTGAGACGTCGGCGCTGTACGGCTCCAGCACAGGCTTCTCGCACATTACGGCGCTCTTTCCGCCGAAGTAGAATTTCGATATTCTGCCCGTCGGATACGCCTTTGCAGGCTTCAGCTCGAGAAGCTCCGCGCCCGTCGCCTCTGCCAGCCTCTGCGCGACAAGCCTTGTGTTCCCTTCAAGAGAGTAATAAACGATCAGCGTTTTCATAAACAACACCTCATTTTAAAAAACCGGGGCGCCGGTTTAAAGCGCCCCGATGAAAATGATCATTATTCTTCGATCGTGCAGTACATGAAGTACTTGTAGCCGAGCGGGTTCGAGAAGAAGCCCTTAACGCTCGAATCGAGCATATACTGATCTGTGTAGAAGTAAAGCGGAGTGATGCAGCCTGTCTGCATGAGAAGATCCTCAGCCATGTGCATCATCTTGTAGCGCTTCTCAGTATCAGCAGTCGTCTTGATCTGTCCGATGAGTACATCGTACGTCTCAGCCCATGTGCCGTTCTCAACCTTGATGTCGCTGCCGAGGCTTGTGAGATCGAGGCTGTAATTCTTAACAGCGGCATGGTCGCCTCTGCCGAACTGAACGTCGTTGTTGCCGGAAGCAGTCGTCCACATATCGAGGAAGGAGATCGGATCGTTGTAGTCTGCGAGCCAGCCGTTTCTTGCAACGGTGTATTCGCCCTGCTTACGTGTGTTAAGGAATGTAGCCCACTCCTGGTTCTCAAGGCTCATTGTGATGCCAACGCCGTCAAGAGCGCTCTGGAGGTACTCGCCGATAGCCTTGTGACCTTCGCTCGTGTTGTAGAGGTATGTGATCGTCGGGAAGTTTGTGAACTTGCCGGAAGCCTCGTCAAAGTCGTAGTACTTCTTGAGCGTCTCGAGAGCCTGCTCGTAGTTGCTCTGGAGAGCGTCTGCGGAGGTGTTGAAGTAACCGTCGTAATCCTTGCTTACGCCCGTGTTCTTGTAGAACTGAGAGCCGTCAGCGTCTGTAAGTCCCATTGCGACGAACGAGGAAGCCGGTACCTGGCCGCCCTGTGCGATATCGTCGATGATGTAATTTCTGTCGAAGAGGAGGGATACAGCGTTTCTGATCTCTTCCTCAGCCTTCTCTGCCTCTGCGCCCGTGAGCTTTGTATCAGCAGGGAGAATGCTCTTGTTGATATTCCAGCATACGTAGTATGTGCCGATCTGACCTACGTTGTAGAACTCGTCCGGATACTCCTCCTTAAGAGCAGCGATCTCGTTTGTGGGAACGTCGTCGATGAGCGCCCATGTGCCGTTCTTGAAGTTGGAGAGCATATTGTTGGAATCATCGGAGAGATAGAAGTTAAGAGTCTTCATCGTGACCTTGTCAGCGTCGAAGTAATTCTCGTTCTTCTCAAGAGTGATGAGGCTGTTGTGCTCCCAGGACTTGATGGTGTACGGACCGTTGCAAACGTATGTGGACGGATCAGTAGCCCAGGACTCGTTCGATACAACATCCTCGCGAACCGGGAAGTATGCCGGGAAAGCGAGAAGCTCGTTCCAGTATGTTACGTCTGTTGTGAGAGTTACCTCGATCGTCTTGTCGTCAACAGCCTTTACGTTGAGCTTTGCGTCGGGGTTGACGTATGTTGCCTCGTCGTCCGTAGCTGTTTCCCAGATGTCTGCGTAGCCGTCTACAACCTCAAACATATAGCCGTAGTCTGCGGCAAGCTCTGTGGAAGCGGCGCGCTGCCAAGCGAATACGAAGTCGCCTGCCGTAACGTCCTTGCCGTCGGACCACTTAAGGCCGTCGCGGAGCTTGTAGGTGTACGTGATCGTACCGTCGTCGTTCTTAACGCCCTCGGTCAGCTCCTCCGCTGCGTCCGCAACGATCTCGAGCTTACCGCTGTCGTCCTGCTCCCACTTTGCAAGACCGGAGAAGAGGTGTGCAAGAAGCGTTGCACCGTCTACTGCGGAGTTGAGCGCGGGATCAATCGTGTCCGGCTCACTTGCGAGGCATACGGAAAGAGTATCCTTGGAAGTAGCTTCCGTACCGGATGCGTTTTCTGCCGAGCTTGCGTCATCTGAGCCGGAGTTGCAGGCTGCCAGGCTTACGAGCATTGCACCCGCAAGGATAGCCGCCAGCGTTCTTTTGAATTTCATAGCTGTTCAATCCTTTCTTGTGATCAAAAAAATATATATGAAGCATTCAATGGATAATCAAATGCAACACGTCAGTTTATGTCTCCTACGCGGTGGCAGGCAACGAAGCGTCCCTTCGATACCTCCTTGAATTCGGGCATTTCCTCGGCGCACTTGTCCGTCGCATATTTGCAGCGCGTGCGGAACGGGCAGCCGGAGGGCGCGTTGAGAGGGCTTGGGATATCGCCTGTGAGAACGATCCTCTTGTTCGCCCTCGCGACCTTAGGATCGGGAACGGGCACTGCGGAAAGCAGCGACTTTGAATACGGGTGGAGCGGCTTGTCGTAGATCTCCTTTGCCGGAGCAAGCTCTACCATCTTGCCGAGGTACATAACGGCGATCCTGTCGGAGATGTGGCGCACAACGAGCAGGTCATGAGCTACGAAGAGATACGTAAGCCCCAGCTTCTCCTGAAGCTCGTCGAACATATTTATTACCTGCGCCTGTATCGAAACGTCAAGCGCCGAGACCGGCTCGTCGCAGACGATGAAGTCCGGGTTTACGGCGAGGGAACGCGCGATGCCGATCCTCTGGCGCTGACCGCCGGAGAACTCGTGGGCGTAGCGCGCCGCGTGCTCCGAATTCAGACCTACATAACCCATCAGCTCAAGGATCCTGTCCTGGCGCTCCTGCTTTGAGGCGCAGAGCTTGTGGACGTCGAGCGGCTCTCCTATGATGTCGGAGACCGTCATACGCGGATTCAGAGACGAATACGGATCCTGAAAGACCATCGTAGCCTTCTTGCGGAACTCCTTGATATCGGAGCGCGTCTTGATCTGCTTTCCGTCGTACCAGATCTCGCCGGAGGTAGGCTTGTAGAGGTGGAGCAGCGTGCGGCCGACCGTCGTCTTTCCGCAGCCGGATTCGCCGACAAGGCCGAGCGTCTCACCCTTGTTGATCGAGAAGCTGACGCCGTCTACGGCTTTGAGCGGCTTCGAGCTGAAGAGTCCTGTGTTGATGTAAAAATACTCCTTGAGATCCTTGACCTCGATAAGCGGCTTCTTATCAGCCATCGCTCTCGCCTCCTTTCCCCTTCTCCTTCGCAGGCTCGTCGTTTTCTATCTCAAGCTCGCCCTTCTGGATCGCGTGCTTTACATTCATCCAGCAAGCCGCCGCGTGGTCGGAGTTTATCGGCATACGCTCGGCGCGGTGATTGATACATATCTTCATAGCGAAGTTGCAGCGCGGAGCGAACGGGCAGCCCTTGGGCATATTGAGCAGGTCGATCGGCGTTCCTGTGATCGGCTGCAGCTTTCGCCCTGCCGTGTCCGTCGTCGGGATAGAGCGCAGAAGGCCCTTCGTGTATTCGTGGCAGGGGTTGTAGAATATCTCGTCCGCCGTGCCCTGCTCGCAGATAGAGCCTGCGTACATTACGATCACTTCGTCGCATATCTGGGCAACGACGCCGAGGTCGTGAGTTATCATGATGATCGCCATGCCAAGCTCCTTCTGGAGCTGCCCCATAAGCTCGAGGATCTGCGCCTGGATCGTGACGTCAAGAGCCGTCGTCGGCTCGTCGGCGATGAGGATATCAGGCTCGCAGGCGAGAGCCATCGCGATCATAACTCTCTGGCGCATACCGCCGGAGAACTCATACGGGTACTGCTTCATGCGGCGCTCCGGCTCGTTTACGTTTACGAGCCTCAGCATCTCGACGGCGCGCTCGTAAGCCTGCTTGCGGTCGCGGTCGGTGTGGAGGAGTATCGCCTCCATCAGCTGTCTGCCGATCGTATAAGTCGGGTTGAGCGACGTCATAGGATCCTGGAAAATGATAGAGATCTTGTTGCCTCTGATCGTCTTCATGACCTTTTCGCCGGCGCCGACAAGCTCCTGCCCGTCAAATTTGATTGAGCCGCCGACGATCTTGCCTGTGCCGGCAAGTATCTGCATTATGGAATACGCCGTTACGGATTTTCCCGAGCCGGATTCGCCAACGATGCCAAGCACCTTGCCGCGCTCGAGCGTAAAGGATACGTCGTTGACCGCCTTGACCTCACCGGCGTCGGTGAAGAAGGAGGTCTGTAAATTTTTAACTTCAAGTAGAGCCATTTTGTCCGTTCCTCCTTATTAACCGTTGAGCTTCGGATCGAACGCGTCGCGCAGACCGTCGCCGAAGAGGTTGAGGCTGAGCACGATCAGCGAGATAACGACTGCGGGGATAACGAGGCGGTACGTATAGCTCGTGATGCCGTTGAGCGCGTCGGAAGCGAGCGAGCCGAGGGAAGGCATCGGCGCGTTTACGCCGAGTCCGAGGAACGAGAGGTAGCTCTCCGTAAAGATCGCGGAGGGGATCTGCAGCGCCGCCGAAATAATAACGACGGAGATGCAGTTCGGGATCAGGTGCTTTGTTATGATCCACTTGCCGCGCGCGCCCGTCGCCTGAGCGGAGAGAACGTACTCCTGCTCGCGCAGAGAGAGGATCTGACCTCTGATAAGGCGCGACATACTTACCCAGTAAAGCAGTGCAAAGACGATGAACAGGCTGATGATATTCGCGCCGATCGACTGCAATACCGTACCCTCGATAACGGGCGTGAGCGTCAGCTTCAGCACCGTTGAAAGCAGTATGACCATCAGCATATCCGGCAGCGAATAGATGATATCTACGATACGCATTATTATGAGATCGACCTTGCCGCCGAAGTAACCGGAGACGGAGCCGACGATCGTACCGATAACGAGCACGATAATGCTTGCGAAGAAGCCGACGGCGAGGGAGACGCGAGTTCCGTATACGACGCGGATAAAGTAGTCGCGTCCTGCGGCGTCCGTTCCGAAGATATGCGGAAATACGCTCTCGCCGGCCTCGATGAGCTTCTGCTCCGATCTGCCGTACTCAAAGGGCGCAAGGTTGTTGAACGAGGAATCTACCGGCTTTCCGGGCGTAACTCCGAGCTGAGTCTCGTATGAGTACGGCCAGAAGAACGGGATAACGATGCTTGCGATCGTTATGAGAAGGATCACGATAAAGCTCACGAAAGCGATCTTGTTTTTGTAAAGCCTCTTTACGCCGTCCTTGAAAAACGTGGTGGACGGGCGCATTTGAACGAGATATTCCTTTTCCTTGTCCGACGCGGGGTTGAACGATTCGAGATCCACGTGGAAGGAGAATTTTTTCTTTGTCATTTTTGTTTCTGCCTCCTTATTCCAGCGTGATCCTCGGGTCAACGACCTTGTAGAGGATATCCGTCAACAGATTCATGATAACGATAAGTGCCGCGAGAATGATCGTTGTACCCATGATCATCGGGTAGTCGCGGTTTGTGATCGAGCTTACGAACGCTCTGCCGATTCCGGGAACGGCAAATATCTGCTCAACGACGAGCGACCCTGTTACAATGTAGGCGAGCATCGGCCCGAGATATGTCAGAACAGGGATAAGCGAATTCTTGAGCGCGTGGCCGAAGATTATCTTCGCGCCGGATACGCCCTTCGCCTTCGCCGTCCTGATGTAATCCTGCCCGAGAACATCGAGCATGGACGAGCGCGTAAGGCGCGTGATGTATGCCATAGGATAGAGCGCCAGCGTTACGATCGGGAGCACGAGACCGGCGGGCGTGGAGCCGTTAGCCGGGAGCACCTTCAGCTTTATAGCGAAAAGCGCCAGCAGCAGCGAGCCCATTATGAAGGAGGGCATAGATACGAACGCCGTCGTAATGACCATTATGATACGGTCGCTCAGCTTGTTTCTGCGGAGCGCCGCAACTGCGCCGAGCACGATTCCGAAGACAGCCGAGAGCGCCGCCGCGATCACGCCGAGCTTCGCCGAGGTCTTCATACCGTCCGCAATAATGTCAATGACCATACGTCCGCGCTGTTTCAGCGACGGTCCGAAGTCAAACTTCGTCACGATGTCCTTTAGGTACGTCAGGTACTGCTCGCCGAGCGGCTTGTCCAGACCGTACTTCGCCTCCATCGCCGCCTGCACCGCGGGAGTCGTCGCCTTCTCGCCCACGAACGGACCGCCGGGGACAGAGTGCATTACGAAGAACGTCACTGTGATAACTACCCAGACGGTGAAGATCGCGAGCAGAATACGCTTTCCGATGTAAAGCATTGTTTTTGAATTCATCACTCATCCAACCTTACGTTTGTATAAATTATTATGATTATCACGCGGTAAAAAGCTCCGCGCAAAAGCGCCGCGACGCACTGTTTCGGCGCTGTTATCCGAGATTATTGATGCTGTTCTGTTTCGTCTCTGTAAAGAAAACAAAAATAGACATTTTTCACCCGATAGTATCAATTTTAACATATAAGTGTGGCGAAAACAAACCACAAATGCTACAAAATGAGTAAACTTTTAAACAAATCATTTGGCAAATTTGCAAAAATCGCTGTATTTTTCTCCAGAGAAATAAAAAAACGCCATACCTTCTTGCATCTTCCTTCTTTTGGTGGTATAATTATGCACAAGGGAATGACGGTCTCCCTTGGATAATCCTAAACCGCTTTAAGCTGATGACGTCTGCCTCAACGGCAGAGTTGTCGGCTTTTTTGATTTTCGGGAGGAATTTTTATGCTTCTAAGTCTCGCTATGATCTTTATTATCGGCTCTCTTGCCGGGTGGTGCTTTTCAAAGCTGAGGCTGCCGCCACTTACGGGTATGCTCGCAGCCGGGATAGCTCTCGGACCGTGCTGCCTCGGGCTGATCGACAGCTCCGTTCTTACGATCTCTCCGCAGCTCAGGCAGATCGCACTCGTTATCATCTTGCTGCGTGCCGGACTCAACCTGAAGCTCGGAGACCTCAAAAAGGTCGGCCGTCCGGCTATCCTGATGTGCTTCGTACCGGCTTCGTTTGAGATCATCGGTACGTTCATTGCCGCGCCGCTGCTGTTCGGGTTTTCCCGCGCCGACGCGCTCGTTCTCGGAACGGTCATAGCCGCCGTGTCTCCCGCTGTCGTTGTGCCGCATATGCTAAAGCTGATGGACGAGGGCTACGGCGTGGAGCAGGGCATTCCGCAGATGATCCTGGCGGGCGCGTCGGCGGACGATGTCTTCGTTATCGTGCTGTTTACATCATTTACCGAAATGGCTCAGAGCGGAAGGTTCAACGCGCTCGGTCTGCTGCGTATACCGACGTCGATCGTACTCGGAGCCGCGGCAGGAGCGCTCGTGGGATTCGTTCTGAGAAAGCTCACGCAAAAGACCTCAGCCGATCCATCGCGCGCCGCGCTTTTCCTTTTGAGCGCGTCGTTTCTGCTCGTCGCGCTGGAGAGCGCCGCAACGGGAGCCGTCGGATTCTCCGGTCTTATCGCCGTGATGACATCGGGGCTGACGTTCGCGCTCGGCTCGGAGAAAAGCGCCGCTGCCGTTTCAAACGATCTTTCGCGTCTGTGGATCGGAGCGGAGATCCTCCTGTTCGTTCTCGTAGGCGCCGCCGTGGACGTTAGCTGCGCGTTCGACGCCGGGATACGCGCGCTGCTTCTGATACCTGCCGCGCTGCTGTTCAGAATGACGGGCGTTCTCGTCTGCGTTGCCGGAACGAAGCTGAACCGTAACGAGCGTATATTCAGTATGCTCGCCTACACGCCGAAAGCGACCGTTCAGGCAGCGATCGGGGCTATACCGCTTTCCCTGGGCTTTGCCTCAGGCAATACGATACTCACCGTCGCCGTCGTCGCGATACTCGTAACGGCTCCGCTCGGCGCTTTTATGATCGACCTTACGTACAAGCGCCTTCTCAGGAAAAAAAGCGCCCCGCCGGAGCGCGAACAAGCGCCGGCGGGGAAATCAAAGATCAGCGGATAGAAGCGGACTGAGCGTCCATCTGTCTTTTATCGGTGTCTTCTAAGCACTTCTTTTCCAAGCGAAAACCGGTATTATCTCAATCCTTCGTTCTCAGCTTTTTAAAATTCTGATGCATCAGGTCGATGAAGCGGTAGCCCTTTTCCTCCAGGTCGTAGTCGCCTTCATAGTCGTCGGAAAGCGATAAATCGTCGTCGCCGTATTTGCTGATAACCGCCTCGAATTCGCGGATCAGGCGCTCTGCCTCTGCCTCGTCGCTGAGAAGCTCGGCGTCGTTGAGCGTCGGAAGGATGCGCGGACCGGTCATCTCATCAACGGCGCGCTTCATGATGTCGTATACATTGTTCGCGGAATCACGGTTATTGAGCCGCGAGCAGCTCTCCTTCATCGAGCGGAGTCTCTCGGGGTAGCGCAGCAGCCTGTCTACCGTATCGGCGGCGTTGCTGCGCTTCTTTTCGTGCAGCATATTGTGCAGCTTGTCTTCGGTGGACGTCTTCTGAATGCTTACGGCGAGGTTGTTGTTTGTGAGGTACTCCGTGTTGTCCGTTTCCTGACCGGGAATGCCGCGGAACAGCACCATCGGCAGGCACGACGCGAGCGACTCCGTAACCGTCAGTCCGCCCGGCTTCGTGATGATGAGATCGGAGATGTGCATATAGCGGTACACCTCGTCTGTGAAGTAGATCAGCTTCGTATTTTTCGTGAGCTTGATCTTGTCGCAGCGAAGGCTCTCGTCCTTAACCTCGAAGTTGACCTGTATATCTCCGACGCGGTGCTCGGGGTTATTGTTGATAATCGTGTTGAAGGCGTTGAACAGCTTCTGGTTGCGCCCCGTTATTACGATGATCTGGAAGTCGAGGTCGATCCCGTTGAGGCTCTCGTATATCTTCAGTATATCGGTAACGCCGAAGCTGCCGGCCATGACGAGAACGGTCTGAAGCGACGGATCGAAGCCCAGCTCCTTCAGATGCTCGTCTCTCTGCTCGTCCTTCTCGAAGAAAACGGGCGGTATCGGTATACCAACCGGGTGTACGATGCTCCTGTCTACGCCGAGCTTTTCAAGCTCGTCCACCATCTGGTCGCTCGAAACGATATATTCGCTCACACCCGGGTTTATATATGCCGCGTGAGGCGCGAAGTCCGTGATGATGGAGATCACCGGAATGTTCGTAATTACCTTTTCGCGCAGTCGAGAGCACATTATCGACATAAACGGGTGCGTCGAGACGAGGACGTCCGGCTGGAACTCCGCAAGAAGCGGAATGAACTTCTTTGCGAAGTGCGAATTTGTGCGCTGCACCAGCTTGTACGCTCCGTTGTCATTATTCGAGGCGTGGTAAATCATACCGTACATCTTAGGCAGCTTCATCGCGGAGAACTTGTAGCCCTTCACGACCACCTTGTTGAAATAGTGATTTACGTATTCGAGACCATCTACCGTTCTGACCTCGCTGCTCGGATCTCTCTTCATTATAACTTCTTCAAGAGCCTGCGCCGCACGCATATGACCGCCGCCGGTCTTGGCGGAAAATATCAATACCCTCATTTTGATGCTCCTTTTCCAGGCAGTCGATATCTGCCGCTTCAAAAATGATATTTATATCATTACAGCTTGTCGAAAAAGATCCTCTCGTCGCCTTGGAGCGGCGAGGAGGCTTTGTTTTAAGGAGACACTGATTAAATCGAGTGCCAAAATTGCGCCGTCAGATTTCGCGGCAAATTGGACGAAAGAGCCGCCGGAATACTGACGTATTTCAAG
>CADAYJ010000026.1 GCA_902792115.1 uncultured Ruminococcus sp.
GCGTGGATGATTTTTTCCTCGCCGATCGTGCCGTCGAGGTCATCCGCGCCGAACTGCAGCGCGAGCTCGGCAATCGGCAGCGTCATCATGATCCAGAACGCCTTGACATGCGCGATGTTGTCGAGGAACAGGCGCGAGAGCGCCATCATCTTGAGGTCTTCCCAGGCGCCGACGCGCGTCAGATGGTATTCCTCGCCGAGCTTCGTCTTGTTCCTGCAAAGCGACACGCCCGTTTCGGACGACTTCGCCGCTTCGACTGACTTGTGTATCCTCGTTTCAAGCAGGCTCTCGCCGTACTTCTCCGCAAGCGTTTCAAGCGCCGATCTTGACACCTTCGTGTTGTCAACCATTGTCGGCAAGATGAGCGGCTTTGAAAGCGACGAATTGAGTGTAACGGTGATCTGCGAATGGAGCGAGATAAGCGCCGTCAAGCCGTCAATGCTGAATTTCTGCGTCTGAACAGGCACGATCATTTTGTCGGCGGCGGTCAATGCGTTGAGCAGAAGATTACCAAGCGACGGCAAACAGTCAAGCAGAACATAATCGTAATCCTCGGTCACGCTCTCGCTGAGAATACGCTTCAATATCGTTTCCTTTGACAATGCCCGAAGCATATAAAGGTCGGCGCTTGCGAGATTGATGTCGGAGGGAATGTAATCAACATTGTTGACCTCGTTGTGTCTGATCGACGACTTGACTTCCTCCGGCGAGATCACGCCTTTCTGACAGGTGTTGATGATAAGCTGTGTCATAGTCGGCTTTCCGTCCGAGCCGTCAAAGCCGAGATAGTCGGACAGGTTAGCCTGTGGATCGAGATCGACAAGCAGGACGCGCTTGTCATTGTGGAGGGCAAGCGCCGCACCAAGATTCATTGTCGTTGTGGTCTTTCCAACGCCGCCCTTTTGATTGGCGACTGCGATTTTGATTGCTGACATTTTTCATTTCTCCTTTGTGTCGAGTGATTTTTTCTTCCTACGATTATGATTATACTCGGCAATTATATAATTGTCAAGTATAATGTGATATTTTTTCGGAATTTTTTTTTTTTTTATTGCAAGAGCAGCATTTTTACGGTAGAATAAACAAAGTCGCAGGAGAATTTTTGACACTTCAACACAAAGGGAGATCGCTATGGGAATTGAAAAGACGTTTGTCTGCAAGGATTGCGGAAACGAGTTTACATCAAAAGCCAATCACGCCGATTACTGTCAGGATTGCAGAAAGAAAAGACAGTATGAACGTGCGAGGGCTTACCGTGAAAAAAAAAGAAATTTAGAGCCGACAAGAGCGCTCGGCAGTATGGACACTTGCCCCGAATGCGGCAAAAAGTATATGGTTATGAGCGGATCGCAAAAGGTCTGCGAGGATTGCCGCAGGAAATACGAAAACAAGCGCAAGTCGAAAACAAACAACGAGTACACGGCGAGAACATACGACACCATTCTTGTCGCCTTTAAGAAAGGCACAAAGATCGATATTCAGCAGAAGATCGCCGAATACAAAATCGCAACGGGCGAGGATATGAGCGTGAATGAGTTTATATCACGAGCCGTTGAAAAAATGCTGACCGACTTTGATTCCGTGATTCGCTCTGAATCTAAATAAGTGTCTGCGGCTTCTCTATAGCCGTTGAGTGATCGAGATAATCCTGAATAGTCTGCCTTATGTAGTCGAGTTCTTTTAGCTCGGCTGCAATTTTTTTATACCGCTCGTTTAGCTCGCTCAATTCGATTTTCAGCTTGACCTTTTCGTCACGGAGCTTGTCTATCGACGGTACCTTGTGATCGGGATATTTCGTGTCAAGCTCGGCGACGGCGCTGTCAAAAAGCTGTAATTCCCGCTGATGTGTATTCTCAAACTTTTTCTTTGCTCTCGTCCGGCGATATTCGTCTTTGACGGGTTTATACTTGTGGTATTGGTTGATAATTCGTATGCTGTCCGTAATGTCGTTAATGCGTGATTGTACGCTTTCAAGCTGACCGACTACACGAACACGCTCACCGAAAACAGCTACCGCACGATCTTCGAGCTGCTGTTGATCTCCGATGTTCCGAGCCGTGAGCATATTCAAAATCTTTGACGCTTCCTTCATATTCTGAATATCCGCCCAACGGTGCAAACCCTTCGATTGCTGCATACGCTCCGTTGACGTGTCGATGATCTTTGTGCGCTGCTTGTTAAGCGGCTTTCCCGTCCGAAGAAGATAGCTCTGCTCGATACGGTGCTTAAGCTGTGGAACATCGTAATACCAGCCGAGCGTCCGTCCTCGTGCGTATCGCTGCTGATCGGGCAAACGGAATTTTATCTTGATCGTTTTCTCCGGTGTGTACACGACTTCGACGCTCTTATCACGGAGCTTTTCAAGAAAATCCTCGAAGCCGTTGCTCTCCATAATCGTCTGATCTATGACACGCTTGAGCTGCGACTTCCACGATTTACCGAGCTTGTCCTGCTCCCATTCGTAGTGACTTTTGCCCTTGCCAAGCTGCGGATTTTTGATAACGCTCAAACCGTGTTCCTCGCATATTTGATCGGAGATCTCCCGTATCTTTTCAAAGACCTTACCGTGACGATTCAGCAGAGTTTCAAAGCTTTTGTTCTCGTCCATATCTATATTATTTATTATAATATGTGAATGTATATGAGCTTTGTCGATATGCGTTGCAATAATATATTGAAACGAAGTTCCGAGTAGTTTTTCGCACATTTCCTGCGCGATCTGGTGTGCCTGTTCGGGCGTGACCTCACTCGGCAGAAACGATTGAATAAGGTGCTGTGCAAGCGTTTTCGTCCTGCCCGTACCAAGCGATCTGACAAGCTCGAATGATTCGGCAGCACCGTGAGCGTCGGCGGGGCAGCCGTAAGCGGAAACGAGCAAGCCGTTGTTCGTTTTGCTGTCGTCGAGAATGTAGTCTATTGCTTTGATAAGCGTAGACACGATTGGATGTATATTAGTCGTCGCCATATATCATCTATCTTCTCCTTTACTTCTTTGAGATCGTCGGGGTAAAGCACGCCCGTTGCGTTTACCCGCTTTGCAATCTGATTGAGGTTATTCGTCGCTCCGTGAAAGTCCTGTCTGATACCTTTGATGTCGTCGCCTGTGTAACGAATAATGTGAGCCATCAAAGATACAAAACGGATATAACTGCTCAATGTCAGGCAGCCCGAAAGCTCGTATTTTTTCTTCAACATCTCGTACTCGGAATCGGAGTATCTGATAGTCACACGGTTCTTTCTCTGTTCTTGCTCGTAGTCTTTTTTGTCCATTGTATCCCTCCTTGTTCATAGATTGTTTACAAATGCTTTTGGGGAGTATTTTTTAAATTTCATTCCGCTGTGCAGTTTCAAAAACGGGTCTTAGGGTGTCCCTAACAAGCTTATGATTTTCTTTGAAAATCGCACTTTGTCCGACAAAGTGCAGTGCTTGCTATACTTCCCCCGACTAATCCCAAAATTTTTGATTTTTCCGATTTTTGAATGGATAGCCAATGACAGAATCCTGAAAAAATGCTCCTACTTATAAACTGAATTTTTTGAGAAAATGCAACCTAAAAAAGCCCCTATTTGAGAAATTTTACAATTTGTTCATAATTATAAACCTGTTTTGAAAACGAAAAATGCCCCCAACCTTTCGATTGAGGACGGATAGATTATTCCTTATAATGCCAGAAGTTCAGCAGCTTGATCGGTTTTCGCTGTGCCATACGGACGGTTTGACCTGTGCCGCTTTTTGATTTGTCGGGATCAAAATAGCACAAGCAGAAGTCGCCGTATTCAACGAGCTTGGCGTTTCTCTTTTTCATACAATCATAGGTGTAATGAGAGCAGACTTGCTCGACGGTATCGGCAGCTCTGATCGTTTCATATAATATAGTGCGGTCACTCTGCGACCAGCCTCGGCTTTGTTCTTCGGGAGGGCAAGGTAGAACGAGGTGGAGCTTGATGTGCGGATAACTGCGCCGGAGCTTTATCACCGTCAATGCCGCAAGCGTATCCCAGCCGACCGCACCTCCGGCGTAAAAGTCGGTAATGCCGTACTTGACAGCATTTTCCAATCGTTTATAAAGGTGCTGCGACAACACTTCTTTATCTTCCAAAATATCACGATGACCTGTAAAGCAGATTGCAGCCATTCTTATTCATCTTCTCCTTTTCTCCGAATGATTTTATTATATATCGTAACGGCGATATTATCAATGTTACACGATTAAATAAAATCAGTTTAGAGATTATAATTTATGTATCGAAAAGCGAGAGGAGTGTTATGGTGGCTGATATAGATTTGAGCGCAATAGAGATCGGCAAGCGTATCGCAAACTGCCGCAAAATGTTGGGGCTTACTCAAGAGGAGTTAGCCGAAAAAGGCGATATGACAACACAATTTGTTTCCTATGCAGAATCGGGCAAGAGAGTTATCCGATCCGAAAACTTGCTGAAGCTGTCAAAGGCTCTGGAAGTGAGCGCCGATTATCTGCTGACGGGAGAAATTGTAGATAAGGATATGTTTATTATGTCCGAAAAGCTCTCAAAGCTCACGCCCGAACAGTTTAAGTTTATTGAGTCGATAGTTGATAAATGCGCAGAAATATTCGGATAAAATATGAAAAGAAAAACAATAAATGATTAAGGCACAACAGTAAAAAAGCTGCTGTGCCTTTTCGTATATCAGCCAATTTCATTTTAACAGAATTTCTTGATATACGCAAGTGCGTACACGCAATAGCGTATAAAAAGCTATACTTAAACTAAAAATGAAATTGGCGGTGATTTTATGTCTGCGGTCAAAAATGCTGTCGTTGAACGATTCAAAAGATTGTGTAAAGAGCGAGGAATAGCACCGAACGAGCTTGCCAATATTTCGGGCGTTACTCCGTCAACAGTTTACAGCTTGCTTGATAATAAGAGAAAGAATGTGTCTATCGTCACAATCAAGATTTTATGTGACGGATTGGGCATAACGCTCGGCGAATTTTTCTCGACACCCGAGTTTGATAATCTCTATCAAGAAATAGAATAACCATAAAGAAAGCCGACACATCGGAGCAATATCCCGTATGTCGGCTTTTTCTTTTTTCGTATTATCATTCAAAAATGGGGCTAAATAATTGAGCCAAAATTCAATTATCACTTGTTGATATTTTATAAAATTTTGCAGGCAAAGGGCTAAATTTCGACAAGTTTCTCCTATATCATCGGTTATAATTATTGATCCCCCAATTAATTCTTGAAACAATTTATAGCACAATTTCACAAAATCAGCATAAAGCCTAACTTTCTTACATTTTGTCTCTGGGAAAATTCAAGATTAAATTGGTACAGCAATAAAGTATCAATTTTCCCATACTGCTATGCAACGAAAGAAGTGTAGTATATATGGGTTATTTGTGGTTTGACATCTTGGATCTGCCCTATGATGTTAAACGAGCTTTGAAACATTTTTCAAACAAAGAGTACTATCAAGCAGAACAGCAGAGGGAACATTCTTTGAGCTGCTCCGACACATTGGAGAATTTCATCGCCGATGAAAAGCAAAATGTTGAGGAGTTGTTGGAGAAGAAGATAGAGCTTGCGGCGTTAAGAAAGGCTCTTGAAGCGCTCTCCAAAGAGGAACGAAAGCTGATCGACGAGATATATTTCAGCGGTAAACAGCAAACATATCAAATGCTTGCCCGCCGTCACGGTATCAGTCGTCAGGCATTTATGAAAAGACACGTCTTACTGTTGGCAAAGCTGCGGGACGCAACGGAATATTACCTAAATAACGAACAGGAGATTTGTTGAAATCGCTGAAATTTCAAAAAATCAAAAAAAGTTTTGATTTTTTGGTTGCATTTCTCGGATTTTTTCAGTTATATAGGTGAAAGGTTTTTTTGCAGCCTCCGAAAAGCAGATAAGCCAACAAAACAGCACCTTGAAAAGTTAATAGCTAAAGAAGCGTCTGACTTACCTTTTGACATTTTTTCATTATCCATTGACATTCTCTGTCCTACCGCGCTAAAATAGGTTTGTAATCATTTTATCAATTTTCTCTGCTGTCTGCTTGATTACGAGGAGGAAATTTTTATGATAGACAGCCAAGAGAAAGTAACTGCTCTCTATTGCCGTTATTCGCACGAAGATGAGCGATCAAACGGTGACGGGAGCAACAGCATAAAGAATCAGCTTGATTTATTGACCAGATACGCTATAGAACACGATTTTCGCCCCTTTAAGGAGTATGTTGACGACGGTTTCAGAGGAGTCTTTGATGATCGTCCGGCTTTTGTGCAAATGATTGATGACATAAAAGCCGGAACGATCGGAACTGTTATCATCAAGGACGCATCTCGATTAGGTCGTAACTGCGCTATGGTTGGTTACTACACCGATACTGTTTTTTTGGAATACGGTATTCGCCTTATTTTAGTGTGCGATAATGTAGATACTGCGGTACGCCCCGATGAAATGGGACCATTCCGAAACATCTTCAATGAATACTATTCGAAGGATATTTCGACAAAAATACGGGCATCTTTGCATAACAAAGCGCGTAACGGAAAGGTGATGATTTCCAAACCTATCTACGGTTACAAGCTCAATGAGAATGGCGAGTGGTTCATAGATGAGTATGCGGCAGGAGTGGTCAAGAGAATATTCTCGATGTACCTTTCCGGCTGCGGAACAAGAACAATTGCCACTATACTTACGAGCGATGGAATTGCCACGCCTACAGTTTATCGGGACGGCAAGTCGGGGCAGGACAGTCACATCAAATCACCTGAATGGTCTGATACTTCAATTAGAGATATGCTTCGTCGTCAGGAGTACTGTGGAGACACGATCAATTTCAAGACCGAAAGGTTATCCTATAAGTCAAAGAAAAAGATCAAACTTCCCGAAGAAAAACGTCTTGTCTTTACGGATACACACCCTGCGATCATTTCCCGTGAAATGTTTGATGACACGCAGACGATGATCAAGAAGCGAATGAAACAGTTCGGTGGAACACGCCACTCACCTGAAAGCCTTTTTCACGGCTTTTTGACTTGTGCCGACTGCAAAAATAGTATGGTTGGCAGCTCGTACAAGCTCAAAAGCGGATATGGTTTTCGCTACATATGCAATACATACAGGAGACGATCTACGATAACGAAGTGTACATCTCACTCGATTACCGAGAAGGAGCTTGTTGCAGAATTGTCCGATACTCTTAAGTGGATATTTAAGATGTACAGAACCGGCGAGCTTGCTAAAGCTCTCAAAAAGAGTATCTTTGAGGAGCAGAAGCAGGAAAAAGAATTATTGGACAAGGAATTTAACGAGATCAAGGAAAGAATATCGGAAATTGATTGTCTGATAAAGAGCCTGTATGGAGATAAGACGTCCGGGTTGATTTCGGGCGAAGCATTTATGGATATCTACAACCAGTTTAAGGTTGAAAAGAGTAAGTTGGAAATACGATATTATGAAATATTGAATGCGCTCAATCACAGTAACGACGCACTTGAGCCAATCGCAAGATTTCTGAAAGTTGTTGACGGCTACGCTAAAAAGCGTGGAAAACTCAAAATTGACAGAAAAACATTGCTTGACTTAGTAGATCATATTGAGGTTGGGGAGAAAGACAAGAATGGAGCAGAAAACCGACATATCGACATTTATTTTAAGTATGTCGGGATGCTCCAAAAAAATCGTACCTAATAGCGGTCTCCACCGGAGACCCGCACCCTGCGGATTTTTCAATCAATTTGCCTCAAAAATTCCTGCGCGATATGGGCACTCGATTTAATCAGTGTCTCCCTAACGATTGACAAATTTTCCTTCGCAGGCTATAATCAATATATTGAGTCATTGCGGACGCTTCCGCCGACAGTTCGTTTGCACCATCCTGTCGTAAAACAAAACCAGGGCTTGACCGGGAATTTCCCGGACAGACACAGGATAGGTGCGGCTTTTTGCCGCTTTTTTTATTTTGGAGGAAATCGTATGTATCAGCTTGAAACGCAGGCATCGTTTGACAGTGCCCATTTTCTTGCGGGCTATAACGGAAAGTGCGCCAATATCCACGGCCACCGCTGGACGGTGAAGGTCACCGTCGCGGCGGAGAATCTGATCGAGAGCGGCGAAAAGCGCTCGATGGTGATAGATTTCGGAGATCTGAAGCGCAGCGTGCGCGCCTTGGCGGACAGCTATGACCACGCGCTGATAATAGAGAGAGGCTCGCTTCGCGAAAAGACGCTCCGGGCGCTGTGCGAGGAGGGCTTCCGGCTGATAGAGCTTCCGTACCGTCCGACGGCGGAGAATTTCTCTCGCGCATTCTTTGAGGCGCTCCGCTCGGAGGGGCTGCCCGTAACGAGCGTTGCCGTGTACGAAACGCCCGACAACTGCGCAGTGTATTCGGAGGTGTAAGCGATGGAGTATAACGTCGTTGAGACATTTACAAGCATTAACGGCGAAGGCGCGCGTGCAGGCGAGCTTGCATTCTTTATTCGCCTGCGCGGCTGCAATCTGCGCTGCTCGTACTGCGATACGGCGTGGGCGCAGACCGATTCCGCGCCTGCTCGCACCCTTTCCGGGGAGGAGCTGTGCAGGCTTGCCGGGGGCGTGACGAACGTCACCGTCACAGGCGGCGAGCCGATGCTTAACGATCTTGCGCCGCTGTGCAAAGCGCTCATCGCGCGCGGCCACCGCGTTGAGATAGAAACAAACGGCAGCGTTGCGCTGAACGCTCTGTGCGCCGCAGTGCGCCCGTCGTTCACGATGGATTACAAGCTGCCGTCGAGCGGAATGGAGAATGAGATGTGCGTTGAAAACTTTGCGCTGCTCGGCGAGGACGATACGGTAAAGTTTGTCGCGGGCAGCCGGGAGGATCTGAAACGCGCGCTTGAGATCATGGAGAGGTACAGTCTGCGAGGCAGGTGCCGCGTGTACATAAGTCCGGTGTTCGGGGCGATCGAGCCGGCTGAGATCGTTGAGTTCATGAAGGATAACGGTCTCAACGACGTGCGCGTCCAGCTTCAGCTTCATAAGTATATTTGGGATCCGCAGAAAAGGGGAGTTTGACATGGATAAGGAAAAAATAGAATACCACATCAGGGGGCTTCTTGAAGCGATCGGCGAGGATCCCGACCGCACCGGTCTGCGCGAAACGCCGCGCCGTGTCGCCAATATGTATGAGGAGATATTCGAGGGCGTGCAGTACACGAACCACGAGATCGCCGAGATGTTTGGCAAGACGTTCGATATCGAGTACACGGCGCAGCCGTATCTCGTGATGAAGGATATCACGGTGTTCAGCTACTGCGAGCATCATATGGCGCTGATGTACGACATGACGGTGAATGTCGCGTACATTCCCAACGGGCGTGTGCTCGGCCTTTCAAAGATCGCGCGCATCTGCGACATGGCGGCGAAGCGCCTGCAGCTCCAGGAGAAGCTCGGCAGCGATATCGCGGAGATAATAGCCGAGGCGGCAGGCACGGACAGCGTCGGCGTAAAGATCGTCGGAAGCCACTCCTGCATGACGGCGCGCGGCATACGCAACGTGCCGGCGCGCACCGAGACGAAAACGCTCATCGGCAGCTTTAAGACAGACCGCGAGCTTGCGGCGCTGCTCGACTGACCACGGAGGTTGACGGAATGCTTTTTTCACTTGACGGCCGACTCTCCGTATGCGCTTCCCTCGTAAGGCAGGGGGCGCGCATGGCAGACGTCGGCACCGATCACGCATACCTCCCGGTGTGGCTCGCGAAAAACGGGCGGATAGCATCGGCAGTGGCGAGCGATATCAGAGAAAAACCGCTCCGCTCCGGCGCGGAAAATATTGAGCGCTACGGTGTGGGAGATATCGTGACGACGCGCCTTTCGGACGGTCTCGACGAGATCTCTCCCGATGAAGCCGACGACATTGTGATCGCCGGAATGGGCGGGGAGCTTATTTCCGACGTGATCTCCCGTGCGCCGTGGCTCAAAAGCTCCGGTAAGCGGCTTATTCTTCAGCCCATGACGAAGCCGGAGACGCTGCGCGCATTTCTTTGCGCGAACGGCTACACCATTGAGAGCGAGACGCCCTGCGCCCACGGAGGCAAGTTTTACACAGTCCTGCTCGTCTCGTACACGGGCGAAATAACGGAGCCGACGCCTGCGTTCCTTTACGCCGGCAGGCTCGAAAACGACGGAGAGCTTGCAAAGGGGTACATGAACGTCGTCCTTACAAAGCTGCTCAAAAAGCGCCGCGGTCGGTCGCACGACGGCGGAGACACGCAGCGGCTTGACGAAGCGATCGCGTTTATACGGGAAAAATTCGGCGTCAGCGGAGAACAAACGGAGGAATAGCGATGACAACGGTAAAGGATATTTACGATAATATAGATTCATTCGCGCCGTTCGATACGGCGGAGGAATGGGACAACGCAGGTCTTCTCGTAGGCGACGGGAACGCCGGCGTGACGAAGGTGCTTCTGTCGCTCGATATCACGAACGGAGTGGTTGAGGAGGCGAAAGAGTGCGGCGCGCAGCTCATAATAAGCCACCACCCGATCATCTTCGGCAGCGGCTTGAAAAGGCTTGCTGCTTCAAGCCCCGTTTACCGCGCGGCGGCGTACGGCGTCGCCTGCATCTGCGCGCACACGAATCTCGACAAGTCTCCCGTGTTCGGTGTGAACACGGTGCTTGCAGAGGCGGCAGGGCTTCAAAACTGCCGTGTGAGCGATAAAAACGAAATTCTCTTTCTCGCCGATACCCCCGAAAAATGCTCCCCCGAGGAGCTTGCGGCGCAGATCAAGCAGCGCATGGGGCTGTGCGGAGTGGCGTTTACAAGGAGCGGCGGAGACGTCGGAAAGGTCGGTATCTGCTCCGGGGGCGGCGGCAGCGAGATCTATTCCGCCGCGGCTGAGGGCTGCAGCGCGTTCATCACCGGTGAGATCAAGCATCACGAGCTTGTCTTCGCAAACGAGAACGGCGTCAGCACCTTTATACTCGGTCATTACGCCAGCGAGGACGTCGTTCTTGAGCCGCTCGGGCAGCGCCTTCACAGCGCATTCCCCGAGGTCTCGTTTATTAAATCGTCGGTATTTACAGACGGCATGGGAGTGATCTGATATGACAAACGAAAAGAAAACGCGGGCGCTCGTATTGCTCAGCGGAGGAGTCGATTCGACGACGTGTCTTGCGCTCGCCGTGAGTAAGTACGGCGCGGAAAACGTCTCGGCGCTCTCCGTGTTTTACGGCCAGAAGCATAAAAAGGAGCTTGAAATGGCGCGAAAGGTCGCCTCTTTTTACGGCGTGCCGCTGAGAGAGCTGGATATGAAGCAGATATTTTCAGGCTCCGCCTGCACGCTGCTCGATTCCTCGTCCGGCGAGATACCGAAGGAGGAGTACGCCGAGCAGCTTAAAAGCACCGGCGGAAAGCCCGTCTCAACGTACGTTCCGTTTCGCAACGGTCTCTTCCTCTCGGCGGCGGCAAGCGTTGCGCTCTCCGAGGGCTGCTGTGTGATCTACTACGGCGCGCACAGTGACGATGCGGCCGGCAATGCGTACCCCGACTGCTCGCAGGATTTCAACGAGGCGATGAGCCGCGCGGTATTCCTCGGCAGCGGCGGCGAGCTTAGTATCGAAGCGCCGTTCGTCGGGCTTACGAAGGCGGACGTAGTGAGGCTCGGTCTGGAGCTTCGGGCGCCTTACGAGCTTACGTGGAGCTGCTACGAGGGCGGAAGCGTACCCTGCGGCAAATGCGGAACCTGCCGCGACAGAGCGCGCGCTTTTGAACTCAACGGGGTGCAGGATCCCGCACTTGCAAAAACGGAGGAAGGAAAATGAGAAACGAAAACGAACTCGGCACAATGACTCACCTCGGCAAAAAAACGGCCTACGGCTTCGACTACGATCCCTCGCTGCTCGAATGCTTCCCGAACAAGCACCCCGGCAACGACTATTTCGTGAAATTCAACTGTCCGGAGTTTACGAGCCTCTGCCCGATAACGGGGCAGCCGGATTTCGCGGCGGTCTATATAAGCTACGTGCCCGATGAGAGAATGGTAGAGAGCAAATCGCTCAAGCTGTATCTTTTCAGCTTCCGCAACCACGGCGATTTTCACGAGGACTGCATGAATATCATTATGAAGGATCTGATAAAGCTGATGGATCCAAAGTACATAGAGGTCTGGGGCAAGTTCCTGCCGCGAGGCGGCTTGTCGATAGATCCGTACTGCAACTACGGCCGCCCCGGCACGAAGTGGGAGGAGATGGCGTGGCAGCGCCTCTCTCAGCACGATATGTACCCGGAAAAGATCGACAACAGATAAGAAAAAACTGCCGGGTAAAAGCTCGGCAGTTTTTCGCGTCATAGGCAATAGAAGCCTTGTATGGTGTTGTTAATGTACTCCGTCGTGTTTATCACGCCGATGTATTTGCCTTTTTTGTAAACGGTAAACGTATTGTCAGGGCTTGTGACGACCAAAAAATCGCTTACGATGAATTCCGAGAAGCGATCCTTACCCGCAGCACCGTGGCATTTCGTCCAGCAGTATTCGGGCAAAAGCGAGCGGTCTTCGCCGAGGGACTCGTAGCTTACCCATTTTGCCTCTTTCATTTCGCTCGGCATAAGGTATTGAGCAGGAATAAACAACGGCGTGAAATTCTTTATCTCTTTGCAGCCGTTCTCACTCACGGCGTAGGAAAAATCGGAGCCGTCAAAAATTCCGCCGTTGCCGCTCGAGTGGAATTTGATGATAAGCTCGCTGCTGCGTATCGTACTGATCTGCGAAGCGGCGGCTGCCGCAATGAGGATAAGCGCCAACGGGGTAACGGCAGCCGCGGCAAGTGCGGCTTTTCGTTCGGGTGTGTTTTCGGGATCGGTTTTTTCATTTTCACCGATCTTTTTTGAACAGACGCCTATCACACAGAGGTATTGTATCATTGCCGCAGCCAGACCGAGTGCCGCAGCAAAAACGATCGGCATAGTTGCAGGCACATACGGCAGAACAGAAGCGTCCAGCGCCGCAAGAACCGTATTGACCGCGCATATGATGATGATGAGCTTATACAAGGCCGTGTCAAGCTCCTTTGAAGAGAGCGAACGAACGAAAAACGACGCTGCCAGCAAAACGGCTGCCGCCGCAAAAGCACATATTCCCACGAAATACACCTCTTTCACAGATGGTTTAGCTAAGGAAACACTGAATAAATCACGTCCTGCGGACTGAGCACCAAACTTGCTTGCATATTTCGGTCAAATTGAACTCAAAAGCCTTGAAATACGTCATTTGCAATATCCCTTTGACAATTTACCGATAATAGTGTAAAATACATTGTGTATATCCGGCGGCAGGCGCCGCTGTTACTGAAAGGGTTGAAAAATATGAAGTATAACAGCACTACCGATAAGGGTATCGTCGTTTCGGCTTCTCAGGCGATCGCTCAGGGTATCTCAAATGACGGCGGACTTTTCGTTCCGATGGAGATACCGCAGTACGCGCTTTCCGAGATCGAGGCTCTTACAAAGCTCGATTACAGAGGAAGGGCGAAGAAGATCCTCGCCGATTACCTTGACGACTTCACGTCCGACGAGATCGCCGAGTGCGTCGATAAGGCATATACGAAGGAAAAGTTCGGCGGAGACAACCCCGCTCCGATCGCTTACGAGAAATTCGGCGATATCGACATGAATATACTGGAGCTGTGGCACGGGCCGACGTCCGCGTTTAAGGATATGGCGCTGCAGATCCTTCCTCACCTTCTCACAAAGTCGCTCAAAAAGACTACGGACAAGGAGGCTGTTATCCTCGTAGCTACGTCGGGCGATACGGGAAAGGCTGCTCTCGAGGGCTTCAGAGACGTTGATGGCACAAAGATCATGGTATTCTACCCCGTGGACGGCGTAAGCCCGATGCAGAAGCGCCAGATGACGACGCAGGAAGGCTCGAATGTCGCTGTATGTGCGATCAAGGGCAACTTCGACGACGCTCAGACGGGCGTAAAGCGCATATTCACGGACGCACAGCTAGTTAAGACGCTCAGTGACAACGGATACCTCTTCTCCAGCGCGAATTCGATCAACTGGGGCAGACTTCTTCCGCAGATCGTTTACTACTTCTCCGCTTACTGCGATATGGTCAACGACGGCAGGATCACACTAGGCGACAAGATCAACGTCGCTGTTCCGACGGGCAACTTCGGCAATATTCTCGCGTGCTACTACGCATTCCGCATGGGACTGCCCGTAAACAAGTTTATCTGCGCCTCCAATTCCAACAATGTACTCACCGACTTCATCACGACCGGCACGTACGACAAGAACCGCAGCTTCTACGCTACGATCTCCCCGTCGATGGATATCCTCGTTTCCTCGAACCTCGAGCGCTTCCTTTATCATATGACGGATAAGAACGACGCTCAGGTCAAGGAGTGGATGACGGCGCTCAAGACTGAGGGCGTTTACACCGTTGACGACGCTACAAAGGCGAAGATCAAGGAGATCTTTGTCGGCGGCTACTGCTCCGAGGAGAAAACGAGAGAGATCATCGGCACGTTCTTTAACGACTACGGTTACCTCTGCGACACGCACACAGCCGTCGCGGTGAGCGTATATAAGGATTACGTTGAGAAAACGGGCGACAGAACGCCGACCATCGTTGACTCCACGGCAAGCCCCTACAAATTCAGCAAGTCTGTTCTCGAAGCCGTCGCTCAGGGCGAAGAGCTGCCCCGTGACGAGTTTGAGATGGTCGAGCTGCTTTCAGCGAAGACGAACACCGCCGTTCCCGCTCCGCTTGCCGCTCTCAGGAGCAAGCAGACGCGCTTTGACACCGTCCGCGCCAAGGAGGAAATGGCAGACTTCGTGCTTTCAACGCTCGGTGTACAGTAATGCCGCTTTTTGTGCTCGGCGACCTGCACCTCTCGTTCGGTACAGATAAGCCTATGGATATCTTCGGCGGCTGGAGCAATCACGTCGAAAGAATAGAGCAGAACTGGAGAAATACAGTCGGGCAGGACGATACTGTCGTCCTCGCCGGCGATATCTCGTGGGGAATGGATCTTTGCGAGTCGCTCCCCGACTTCCGGTTCATCGAGTCTCTTCCCGGGCGAAAGCTCGTTCTCAAGGGCAACCACGATTACTGGTGGGAAACAAAGACGAAAATGGAACGCTTTTTTTCCGAGAACGGAATAACGAGCGTCTCAATATTGTATAATAATGCGTACCGCATAGGAGACGTCTCCGTGTGCGGTACGCGCGGCTGGTTTTACGACGCCCACGGCGCCCACGACGAGAAGATCCTCGCGCGCGAAGCCGGAAGGCTCAGAGCCTCGATAGACGCGGCGAAAAAGCTCGGCGGCGAGCCGGTCGCTTTTCTGCACTACCCTCCGGTGTGCGCCGGAAGAGAGTGTCCGGAAATGATGAATGTGCTGGAGGAGTGCGGAATAAAGCGCTGCTACTACGGTCATCTTCACGGCAGGCGAAACCATGCCGCCGCGACTACGGGGCCGTACCGCGGCATTGATTTCAGCCTGATAGCCGGAGATTACACGCAGTTTCGCCCGATCCCCGTGCCTCAGCCGAATAATTTTACAGAAATTTCATAAAAACAGTAGATTTATTCTTACTTTTATGATATACTTACAGAGTTACAGTTTTTATTATTTGCGCCGGATCGCTTGCCGGCGCTGATGTACATACGCAGGAGGAAGAAAAACAATGAATCTCAAAAATGTAAATAAGGTCGAGACAAACAGAGTCGAGCTCGAGATCGAGGTAGACGGCAAGACCTTCAAGGACGCTATCAACAAGGTATACAAAAAGCAGGTTAAGAGCATCACGATCCCCGGCTTCCGCAAGGGCAAGGCTCCCCGCTCCGTCGTCGAGAAGATGTACGGCAAGGAGGTCTTCTATGAGGACGCTATGAGGGAGGTATATCCCCAGGCTGTTCAGGACGCCGCTGACGAGGCTAAGCTGCGTACCGTTCCGGACAAGGCGGAGCTTGACGTCGTTTCCGTTTCCGAGGACGGCTTCACGTTTAAGGTAAAGCTCACAACATACCCCGAGATCACGATCGACGGCTATAAGGGCATCGAGATCGAGGCTGTTTCCGCAGAGGTCACGGACGAGAAGATCGAGGAGCAGATCACAAACGCACGCAGAAGAGCCGGCAGCATCGAGACTGTTACGGACAGAGCCGTTCAGGACGGCGACACCGCAGTTATCGACTTTGAGGGCTTTAAGGACGGCGAGCCTTTCGAGGGCGGCAAGGGAGAGATGTACAGCCTCGTTATCGGCAGCGGCAGCTTTATCCCCGGCTTTGAGGATCAGATCATCGGTCACAGCGCCGGCGACGAGTTCTCCGTAAACGTAACCTTCCCGGAGGAGTATCAGGTTCCCGAGCTTGCAGGTGCTCCTGCCGAATTCAAGGTGAAGCTCCACGAGATCAAGGCTCGCATTCTTCCCGAGCTTGACGACGAGTTCGTTAAGGACGTCAGCACGGAGAGCGAGACTGTTGAGCAGTACCGCGAGGAGGTTAAGAAGAACCTCGAAGAGGATCTTGCGAAGGCAAGAGAAACAGATATCGGCAACAAGCTCGCAGACGCTCTCGCCGAGAAGGTTGAGGGCGAGATCCCGCAGGCTATGTACGATAACCGCGTCACAGACATGATGAAGGAGATGGAGATGCGTCTCCGCCAGCAGGGCCTTGATATGAACGTATATATGCAGTATACGGGCATGACGGAGGATACTCTCCGCGAGCAGTACGCCGAGGAGGCTGAGAAGCAGGTCAAGGTAAGGCTTGCTCTTGAAAAGATCGCAGAGCTTGAAGCTATCGAGCCGACAGACGAGGAGCTTGGCGAGGAGTATGCAAAGCTCGCCGAGATGTATAAGCTCGACGTCGAGAAGGTCAAGGATATCATTCCTGCAGAAGACATCAAGAAGGACGTCGCTGTTGACAAGGCAATGAAGCTCGTCAAGGAGAACGCTAACGTAAAGTAAGCGAATCTTGAATCGTTTAAAGGTTGGACTGCCGGAAAGTTTTTTTCGGCAGCCAACGTGTATAATCTGAGATGTTTGTCCGATAATGAAAATGCGCTGTAAAGCGCGTACATCAGGGGAAAGCATTTTTTCGCAGAAAGGATATGAAGCAAGAATGGCATTGGTACCATATGTAGTAGAACAGACCAGCAGAGGCGAGAGATCGTACGATATCTATTCCCGCCTTCTCAACGACAGGATCGTCATGCTCACAGACGAGGTAAACGACGCTACGGCGAGCGTTGTTGTCGCTCAGCTCCTTTTCCTCGAGGGGCAGGATCCCGACAAGGATATAAATCTTTACATCAACAGCCCCGGCGGCTCCGTCACGGCAGGTATGTCGATATTCGACACGATGCAGTACATTAAGTGCGACGTTTCGACGATCTGCATGGGTATGGCGGCTTCAATGGGCGCATTCCTGCTCGCGGCAGGCACGAAGGGAAAGCGTATCTCGCTGCCGAACAGTGAGATCATGATCCACCAGCCGCTCGGCGGTGCCAAAGGTCAGGCGACCGAGATCGAGATCGCAGCGAAGCACATTCTTCAGACGAAGAAAAAGCTGAACACGATCCTTGCCGAGCGCACCGGTCAGCCGTATGAAACGGTCGTCAAGGATACGGAGCGCGACAACTGGATGACAGCCGAGGAAGCGCTCAAGTACGGTCTGATCGACAAGATCATCACGCACCGCTGATGGTTTGACCACAGATCAGCATCAATCATCTGGCGGAAAAGCTCCGCTTAAAAGGAGACTGAGTCAATCATGCCGAGCAGAAGCAACAACAGCAAAAGAATAACGTGCTCGTTCTGCGGAAGAACGCAGGACGAGGTCTCAAGAATGATCGCCGGCAACGACGTGTATATCTGCGACAACTGCGTTACGCTCTGCAACTCCATTCTGGAGGATGAGAAGAAGATCGGCAGCAAGCTGCCGAAGGGCAAAAAGGGCGAGCCGAAGCTCAATCTCATCAAGCCCGAGGAAATGAAGAAGTACCTCGACGAATACGTAGTCGGGCAGGACGAGGCGAAGAAAACACTTTGCGTCGCCGTATACAACCACTACAAGCGCATCATGACGAATAAGGACAGCTCCGAGATCGACAAGTCTAACGTCATTCTTCTCGGCCCGACGGGCGTCGGAAAAACGCTGCTCGCGTCTACGCTTGCAAAGGCTCTCGACGTTCCCTTCGCTATTGCGGACGCAACTACGCTCACAGAGGCAGGCTACGTCGGCGAGGACGTCGAGAATATCCTTCTGCGCCTTATCCAGGCTGCCGATAATGACATAGCCAAGGCGGAGCGGGGAATAATCTATATCGACGAGATCGACAAGATCGGCCGCAAGTCGGAGAACCCGTCCATCACGCGCGACGTAAGCGGCGAGGGCGTACAGCAGGCTCTGCTCAAGATCGTCGAGGGCACTGTCGCAAACGTACCGCCCCACGGCGGAAGAAAGCACCCGCAGTCAGAGTATCTGAAGATCAACACGAAGAATATACTCTTCATATGCGGCGGAGCGTTCGTAGGGCTTGACAAGGTCGTAGAGAAGCGCAAGGGCTCGTCTACTCTCGGCTTCGGCGGCGAGATCCGCAGCAAGGAGGACTTCCTCAAATCCGACTGGATGGGTGACGTAGTTTCGCACGACCTCGTGAAGTTCGGGCTTATCCCGGAGCTTGTCGGCAGACTTCCCGTTATCGCGTCGCTTCATCCGCTCGACGAGGAATCTCTTGTGTCGATCCTCACGGAGCCGAAGAACTCGATCATTACGCAGTACAAAAAGCTCTTTGAGATGGATAACATCAAGCTGCGCTTTACCGACGACGCACTCTCTGCAATCGCACGCAAGGCGATCAAGCAGGAGACGGGCGCGCGCGGACTAAGAGCGATACTCGAAGGCGTTCTCGGCGAGCTGATGTTCACATCGCCCTCGGACGAGACGATAACGAAGATCACGATCAACGCAGACTGCGTAAACGGACTGGATGTCGCGGATATCGAGCGTGATCTCTCCAGGCGTGTAAAGTCGTTCGACGACGAAAAGAAAGATACCGCGTCCTGATACGGCGCTGAATAAATCAATTACCGCACGCCCTCCGACGAATGTTCCGACGAAGGGCGTGTATTATCTGTATAATAAAAAACCGAAAGGAGCTGATAACATGGAGCTTAAAAAAATGCAGCACATAGCCGGCTACAAGGAACATGACGCCGGCAGCCTTCCGGTGCTTCCTCTCAGGGGACTCGTAATATTCCCGAATTCAATGATCCACCTGGAGCTTGGTCGCGGCGTCTGCATTGCCGCGGTCAACGAAGCGATGAACGGCGGCAGAATGATCTTCGTTTCCGCCCAAAAGAATCCGATCATCGGAAACCCCGGCGCGGACGATATTTACAGCGTCGGTACGGTAGCAAAGGTACTCCAGACGGTTCGTCAGGCGGATCATACGCTGAAGGTCGTCATCGAGGGTGTGGCTCGCGCCGCAGCCTTTGATATAAAGAAGGAGAAGCAGCATCTCTGCGCCGACGTAGTCAGATACGATCTTATCGAGGGCGATCCGACGATCGAGCAGATCGCTATGCTGCGCCTCGTCAAAAAGATCTTTTCCGATTACGCGAAGCTCTCGCCGAAAATACCGCGCGATATCGAATACCGCGTAAAGACGGAGAATTCGCCGAACCGCACGACGGACTTTATTTCGTCGAATTCGATCATAGATTTTGAGGCGAAGCAGGAGCTTCTTGAAGAATTTGACATAGAGAAGCGCCTCGATATGCTCATCGCGATGCTGCAGAGCGACATTTACATACTGGAGCTGCAGCAGCGTATAATAGAGCGTGCCAACGAGCACATGGACGAGGGGCAGAAGGAGTATTTCCTCCACGAGCAGATCCGCGCAATACGCGAGGAGCTTGGCGAGGAGGACGTTGAGGAAGAGGCGGAGGAATTCAAGCGCAAGATCCTCGCGATGAAGGTGCCGAAGGAGATCAAGGAGCCTCTTCTCAAGGAGTGCAGCCGCCTGAAAAAGCTGCCCGATTCCTCGCAGGAGGCGTTTACGCTCAGAAGCTACCTCGAAACGTGTCTGGAGCTTCCCTGGAGCAAATCGTCCAAGGATAAGATCGACATCAAAGCAGTCGAAAAAGCGCTCGACCGCCACCACTACGGACTTGAAAAGGTGAAGGAGCGCATCGTTGAATACCTTGCCGTGAGGAAGCTGTCGCCGGACGTCAAAGGTCAGATACTCTGCCTCGTAGGACCTCCGGGCGTAGGTAAAACGTCGATCGCCCAGTCGATCGGCTCCGCGATAGGCAGGAAGGTTGAGCGTATCGCGCTCGGCGGCGTCCGCGATGAAGCGGAGATCCGCGGCCACAGGCGAACATATATCGCATCAATGCCCGGACGCATCATATCCGCCGTAAACTCTGCCGGAACGAACAATCCGCTCATCATTCTCGACGAGGTGGATAAGCTCGCCGCCGATTACAAGGGCGATCCCACCAGCGCACTTCTCGAGGTGCTCGATCCAGAGCAGAACAACACGTTCCGCGACCATTATATCGACCTGCCGTTCGATCTCTCGCGCGTTATGTTCATCACAACGGCGAACGACCGCAGCGCGATCCCCGATCCGCTGAAGGACAGAATGGAGATCATCGAGATCGGCAGCTATAACCGCGAGGAAAAATTCCACATAGCGAAGAAGCACCTTATCCCCAAGCAGCTCAAAAACTGCGGTATCGCCGCGTCGCGGTGCAGGATAGCCGCTTCCGCGATCAATCTTATGATCGACGGCTACACGAGCGAGGCAGGCGTCCGAAACCTCGAGCGCACGATCGCTTCCGTTCTTCGCAAGGTCGCAAAGAAAATTGCGGAAGGCGACGAGACGGAGCTTTACAAGATCGACGCAAAGAATATAGAGGAATACCTCGGCCCCCGCAAGTATAAGGGCGATAACCTCCCCGATACGAACTGCGTTGGCCTTGTGAACGGTCTTGCGTGGACTTCCGTCGGCGGCGTGACGCTTCCGATCGAAGCCGTTGCCGTTCCGGGAACGGGCAAGATAACCATAACCGGATCTCTCGGCGACGTCATGAAGGAGTCTGCAAATATCGCCGTGACGTGTGTCCGCGCGCGCGCCGATAAGCTCGGCATTGCTCACGATTTCTACAAAACGAACGATCTGCATATCCACGCCCTCGAGGGTGCCGTTCCGAAGGACGGACCTTCCGCCGGAATCACTATGACTACGGCTATCGTTTCCGCGCTCACGGGGCGCCCCGTCAACCGATACGTCGCAATGACGGGCGAGATCTCTCTGCGCGGCAGCGTTCTTCCCATCGGAGGCTTGAAGGAGAAGGCGATGGGCGCATACAAGGCAGGCGTCCGCACGATCGTTATCCCCTGGAAGAACGAGACGGATATCTGCGAGATCAGCGACGTCGTCAAGGAGAAGATCAACATTATCCCCGTCCATACGATCGACGAGGTGCTTGAGATCGCCTTTACGCTCGACTCCACATACGCAAAGTCTCCCGCGAAAAAGCCCAAGACCGGCTCGAAGCCTTCAAAGAGCGTCAAGCAGGACGACAAGCAAAGCAGCGGCGCGCAGGCCTGAAAGGAGGGCGCAGCGTGAATTATAATAACGCAGAATTCGAGTTCGCGTTCGGCGCGGCTTCGCAGCTGAAGCCGTCGTCGATGCCTGAGGTTGTGTTCTCGGGGCGGTCGAACGTCGGAAAGTCGTCTCTGATAAACAAGCTCGTCAACCGCAAGGCGCTGGCGCGTGTGAGCGCTACTCCCGGCAAAACGGCGACGATAAATTTTTTCAAGGTGGATAAATTTCACCTTGTCGATCTCCCCGGCTACGGCTACGCAAAGGTCTCGAAGTCCGAAAAAGACAGATGGGCAAAGCTGATGGAGGGTTACTTCAAGCAGGAGAGGCGTTTCGCGCTCGTCGTTCAGATCGTCGATATGCGTCACGCGCCCTCGAAGGACGATATGAACATGATCGAATATCTTCATTCAATCGGAATGCCGTTCATAATCGTGCTGACGAAGAAGGACAAGCTGAAAAAAACGCAGCAGCTTCGCCGCATGGAGGAGCTTGAAAGCGAGCTTGCCGGCTACGAGGACGTCCCGAAATTCCCGTTCTCTGCCGTAACGGGCGAGGGAGCCGAGGAGATACGCGCCGAGATCGAGCGCTGCGTGGAAAGTGAGATCAAAGCGTTTGAAGCGTCGCAAAGCGGCGGCGCTACTTGTTAAATTTCTATAAATTTTCCCTATATAGGTTTGACATACAGAACTTTTGAATGTAAAATATTCTATGGTATTATAGAGTTACCGCGCGTTTTCGCGTATTCTTGATAGATTACGGAGGAAATCCTATGAAACGATTAGCTGCTGTTATCACGGCTGCGGCGCTGATGTTTACTGCGACGTCCTGCAGTATGATCGTCAAAAATGACGAGGAGCAGTTCGATTACCCCGTGACGGTGGGAAATCTTGTGATCTCGGAGGCTCCAAAGAACGTGGCAGTTCTGAGCGCAAATCTTGCTGATGTCGTGCTTGTCTGCGGCTACGAGGGAAGGCTCGCCGCAAGGGGAGACGCCTGCGACCAGGGAGCATTGTCGATACTTCCTTCCGTCGGCTCGGCTGAAAGCCCCGACCTTCGCGGGCTTGAGGATCTCGGAGTGGATCTGATCCTCACAGATGAGACGTTTGACGACGAAACGGAGGAGCATCTCGAAAAGCTCGGTATCCCTGCGCTGGTTATCAAGCCTGCGGAAAATACAGAGGCGCTGTCGAAGCTGTACAGCAATGTTGCCGCGTCGCTTGCAGGGCGTTACACCGGCAAGATGCAGGCTATGAAGGTCTTTGAGGAGCTTAAAAGCTCACTTGACACGATCAGAACGAACGCCGCGAGCGACAATATCGTCTCGACGACGTGCTATATCTACGATATCACCGAGGATCAGTGTACCGTGGCGTACGGCAAGGATTTTGCAAACCAGCTCTTTGAGTATGCTGCGCTTACAAATATCACAGCCGCAGACGACGACGGTGTTGTCGGCATAGATACTCTCCTGAAGGGCAACCCCGACACGATCTTCTGCGACAAGGGCGTTTACGAAAAGCTCGCCTCCAACAAGGATCTCAAATCGCTCCGCGCTTTGACGAAGGGTACAGTTTTCGAGCTGCCGAAGAGATATCTTGAAATGCAGGGAGCTACCTGCCTCAGAACGGCGGACTTTATCGCCGCAAAGGGACATTCCGGCTATAAGCAGTCTCAGCAGTGGCCGGACGATCTCCAGGAGCAGAAGAAGGTCGAGTATGTAGCTCCGTTTGAGCCGCAGATCGACATTTACTACACCGTCGGCGAGAGCTACGAGCCGATCAAAGCCGTTGAGGAGCGCCTCATCGGTCTTGGGTATTTTGAGGGTACGGCTGACACTACGTACGGCGAAGACACAGCCGAGGCGATCAGCATCTTCCAGAGCGCAAACGGCCTCAGCGTAACGGGTATCGCCGATTACGCGACCTTGAAGCTGCTTCTTTCAAACGACGCTAAGTCGAGATCGGAAGCAGGCGAGGTAACCGTCGAGATCGAAGGAGAATAATTTCTAAAGCGGACGCGAAATGCGCCCGCTTTTTTTGATTGAATTCAATTCCGGCTGATCTTCGACAAAAAACGAAAAAGGCTTGCTTTTTTCGACGAAATCTAATATAATAATGATAATAGGGGGTACTGCCCCTATTGAGAATAATTGAGTATTACGCCGTTAATCGGCAAAATCGGATAAATGAACATCATGGAAGAAAATGTAAACGGAAAAATTGAATTCGGGCATACGTCCGTCATGCTGACGGAGGCGGTTGACGGACTGAATGTAAAGCCCGGCGGCGTCTACGTCGACGCAACGGCAGGCGGAGGCGGACATTCCTTCGAGATCGCCTCGCGGCTCGGCGGTTCCGGCAGGCTCGTCTGCATCGACCAGGATCCCGACGCGATCGCGGCCGCGTCGAAGCGCCTTGAACGCTTCGGCAATGTAACGCTCGTGCGCTCGAATTTCAGCAATATCAAAAGCGTTCTTTTTGACCTCGGCATTTCCGGGGTGGACGGAGTCCTGCTTGACCTCGGCGTCTCGTCGTGGCAGCTCGACGCCCCTCAGCGCGGCTTTTCGTATCACCACGACGCGCCTCTCGATATGCGAATGAGCCAGGACGGCACCAGTGCGTACGACATCGTGAACGGCGCGGCGCCCGGTGAGCTTGTGAGGATCCTTTCCCTCTACGGCGAGGAAAAATTCGCGAAAAATATCGTCCGCGCGATAGTCAGGGCGAGGGAGCAGAAGCCCATTGAGACGACTTTCGAGCTTGCCGGGCTCGTTAAAGAGGCGTACCCTGCGAAGGCGCGCCAGAAGGGACACCCGGCAAGGAAGACGTTTCAGGCGGTGCGTATCGCTGTGAACCGCGAGCTGGACGTCCTTGAGGACGGTCTTCAGGGCGCGTTCGATTCGCTCGTGCCTGACGGCAGACTGTCCGTTATCACGTTCCATTCGCTCGAGGACAGGATCGTCAAGCGCACGATGAACGACTGGTGTACGGGCTGCACGTGTCCTCCCGATTTCCCTGTTTGCATCTGCGGCAAGAAGCCGAGAGCAGAGCTTGTCAACCGCAAGCCGATCACACCGAGCGAGGATGAGCTGGAGCACAACAACCGTTCGCGCAGTGCGAAGCTGCGTGTTTGCAGACGATTGGAAGCCCGGTAACACCAATAATATCCGGATTGTAATTACATTTGTGCAAAGTGCAGTAAAACCGAACATATATTTCGGCCAAGTTGTAATAAAATAATGTTTGGAAAAGTTACGATTTTGTAGTATAATATATCCATGGGGTTTGTTTGAAAAACGCGGTGATGTTTTGTGCCGCGCGGAAGAATGAGGTGATGAAATGGCATACATCGACGATAATTCAGCATACGACCTCTCTTTGTTTGAAGAGCCGGAGCAGCTGGAGTTTGATGAAGCCGTATCACAAGAGAATATTGTCTACGATCTCGACAAAGAGCGCAGACAGAGAAGATGGGCAAGCCTCAATCCGCTGGAGGCGCTCGGCTGCGCCGCGGCGTCGGTCATGGTCATTATCTCCGTTGCGGCTATCATTCACGGGCAGGCGCAGCTTACGGAGCTGAATCACCAGATCACCTACGCGCAGAGAACGCTTACGGAGCTTTCAAGCACGTACACTCAGGTGCAGATGGCAGTAGAGAATAAGCTCGGTCCGTCCGTCGTTGAGGACTACGCAAAGAATGAGCTTGGCATGACAAAAACGGACGGAAGCCGCAAGGAGTTCATCAGCTTCTCGGAAGGAGACAAGGCGGTCGTTGCGGGAGCCGGTGAGAAGTCCATTTTTGAACGGCTTTATGACGCCTTCATGGAGGTCTGGAGCAGCGGTGAATGAGCCGCATATGAATAAACCCGCAGCGTCGGGTATATACATGAAACATAACAGCAGTTTAGAAGAGGGTGGGGCGGTCGCTGTTCCACCCCCTTCTTATTAGAGTGAGCAATGACGATCATTGCGCGTCGCTTTGGCGATGTGATGATCGTGCTGCTTCCGATACACCTCACGAAAGGAGCCTTTGAATGGGCGACAATGTTCTTTCAAGTATACGAAAAAGAGCGAAGATCCTTCTTGCAATCATTCTGATCCTCGGCTTCGGCTCGGTCATTCTGCGGCTTTTTTACTTGCAGATAATTCAGGGCAAGAAGCTGTCCGATCTCGCCGTCGATCAGCAGATGAACGATACGACCGTGTCGGCGAAGCGCGGACCGATCCTCGACAGGAACGGCAACACGCTCGCAAGCTCGGCTAACGTGTGGAAGGTCGTTCTCGCGCCGATATACTTTGAAAACGATTCAGACCGCCGAAAGGTCTCGGACGGGCTTGCGTCGATCCTCGGAATGAGAGCCGACGACATCATGGAGCTTGCAAAAAAGAGCGATTCGTACTATCAGACCGTCAAGCGGCAGATCGAGAGCGACGAGCGCAATAAGGTGCTTGAATTCATAGAGCGCATCTCCAAGGAGAACCCGAAGCTCGGCAGCGTCATTGTACTGGAGGAGGACTTCAAGCGGTACTACCCGTACAACGACTTCGCGGCGTCCGTCATCGGCTTCACCGGCTCGGACGGTCAGGGGCTTTCCGGTATTGAATACCAGTACGACTCATACTTAACGGGCGTTCCCGGGCGCGTCGTCAGCGAGAACGACGGCTGGGGCGCGGCTATGCCGTTTGAATACGAGCAGAAGCAGGAGGCGCGCGACGGCAGCGCCGTAATGCTGACGATCGACGAGACGATCCAGCACTTTCTCGAGAAGCACCTGAAGCAGGGCATCATAGACCACAAGGTCGCCGAGGGCGCCGTCGCGATCTGCCTCGACGTCAACACCTTCGAGGTGCTCGGCATGGCGACGGAGAACAGCTTCGATCTCAACAAGCCGTACGAGATCACGAACGAAGCGGCGAAGAGGGAGCTTGAAAAGCTCTCCGGAACGGCGAAGGAGGAGCGCGAGAGCGAGCTGCTCGCAAAGCAGTGGCGCAACAAGGCGATCTCCGACAGCTACTACCCCGGCTCCGTTTACAAGGTTATCACAGCCTCCGCAGCGCTCGAGGAGGGCACGTCGAAGCTGTCAAGCACATATTTCTGTACCGGTGAATACGTACCGTACGAGGGCGTTAAGCCGATCAGATGTCACAACGAGGCCGGCCACGGAACGCAGACGTTCGCGGAAGCGCTCTGCAACTCCTGCAACCCGGCGTTCATGCAGATAGGTGACGCGCTCGGATATGAAAAATACTGGGAATACTTCCAGTCCTTCGGCTTCAACTCTCAGACGGGCATCGACCTGCCGGGCGAGGCAACGGGACTTTTCTTCCACCACGACGGCGAGCCTGAAGGCTCCATGTGGCCGACAGACCTTGCGATCGGCTCGTTCGGTCAGGGTATCACGGTAACGCCGATCGAGATGGTGTCGGCCGTTGCGGCTGTCGCGAACGGCGGAAAGCTGCTGAAGCCGTACCTCGTAAAGCAGATAATGGACGCGGACGGAAACGTCGTCGAGACGACGGAGCCGACCGTGAAGCGTCAGATAATCTCCAAGGATACTGCCGACAACATGGCGGCGATCATGGAGAAGAACGCCACGGAGGGTACGGCAAAGAACGGCTACGTCGCAGGTTACAGGATCGCCGGCAAGACAGGTACGTCGGAGAAGATCGGTCAGAGCCGAAAGGCGAACGTCACAGACTATATCGCCTCTTACTGCGGCTTTGCCCCCGCGGACGATCCGCAGATCGCCGTTCTCGTATACTTTGACACGCCCGTCGGCGACGAATACTACGGCTCGCAGGTCGCGGCTCCCGTCTTCGCGAGCATCATGTCGGAGATCTGCCCGTACCTCGGTATCGAGGCGCAGTACACCGACGAGGAGCTGAAATACGTAAGCACGACTGCGGATACGTACCTCTCGCTGACTGTTGATGAGGCGAAGGCAAAGGCGGAGAAGGACGGCTTCGAGCCGATCGTTTCCGGCGACGGCGATGTTGTAGTCGCTCAGGTTCCGGAGGCAGGCTCTCAGATACCGCGCGGCGGCAGGATCGTACTCTACACCACGACGGACAGCACGAAGGAGACCGTCACAATGCCGGACTTCGTCGGATATTCCGTCTCTGAGGTCAACGAGCTTGCGGCGGAGTGCAGTGTCAACGTCAGCTTCTCCGGCTCCGTCGATCAGGATAACGTATACGCTTACTCGCAGAGCATAGAGTCGGGCAGCCTCGTTGCTCCCGGAACGGTAGTCACCGTCTTCTTCGGAAACGACGACATCGACGACACAGTAATGTAACAAAACAACAGGATCCGGGGAAACACCGAGTGAATCATATCCTGCGGATTGAGCGCCAAGCCCGCCTGCGTATTTCGCCGATTTGCCGCGAAATACGGCGGCGCAGCTCTGGAACCCGGTCTACTCAGTGCCTCCCCGGCAAAAATTCAGGAATAAAAAAGAGGGATACTTATGACAACCGGAATTTGGTCTTTTGAAGCCGCACTGATCTCGTTTGTGGTTTCGTCACTCATCGGAAGCAAGCTCATTCCCTTCCTTGTAAAGGTGAAGTGCGGTCAGACGATAAAGGAGATCGGCCCTTCGTGGCACAAGAGCAAGCAGAACACCCCGACGATGGGCGGCGTGATGTTCATCGCCGGTACGCTCGCGGCGACGCTTGTGACGTGCGTCTGCTACATGATGGCGACGAAGGACTTCATGCTCAACAACCTGCGCGCGGCGAAGGTGATCGGAGGCTTTGCGATGGCTCTGCTCTTCGGCGCGATCGGCTTCGTTGACGACTATATCTCGATCAAGAAGAAGCGCAACCTCGGACTCACGGCGGTACAGAAGCTCGTTCTCCAGTTCACGGCGGCGTTCCTCTATCTAATCGTAATGCGTATCTTCGGCGAGGACACAAAGACGATCATTCCGTTCGTCGGTCCCGTAGATCTCGGAATTTTCTATTACCTTATCTCGGCGGTGTTCATCGTCGGTATCGTAAATGCGGTCAATCTTACGGACGGCATAGACGGCCTCAACGGCTCCGTCACGATGTTCGTTGCAGCATTCTTCATGGTAATGGCAGGAGTAAGCTCCTTCCAGGGCATGAATATCTTCTGCGCGGCTCTCGCCGGCGGCTGCCTCGGCTTCCTGATCTGGAATTTTAACCCTGCGAAGATCTTTATGGGCGACACAGGTTCGCTTTTCCTCGGCGGCGCAGTCTGTGCGGCTGCCTTTGCGCTCGACGTTCCGGTGCTTCTGATACCGCTCGGGATCGTGTACCTCGTCGAGATGTTCTCCGTTATCATGCAGGTCAGCTACTTCAAGCTCACTCACGGCAAGCGAATCTTTAAAATGACTCCGATCCACCACCACTTTGAGATGTGCGGCTGGAAGGAGGTCAAGATCGTTCTCGTGTTCAGCGCCGTTACGTTCCTCGCCGGGATCGGCTCCCTGCTGCTTTACCTCTTCGGCGTTATCGAGCTGTAAAAGGCTGATATCACGCATATCAGGAACATTTTCCGGACGGCACTTCTCAAACTATTATATAACATTACATGAAAGGGGCGTACCCTGTGGCTCTGAAAATCCCGGATAAGCTGAAAACGGCGTTCGGCAGCGCGAAAGCGGCGGTGCTGGACGGCGGCGCGGCGGCGGCTAACGCCTTTGACGAGGAAAAACTGAAAAGAAGGCGCAGAAAGACCTTCCGGCTGCTCTCGATCGGCAACGGCCTCGATATGCCGTTTCTGCTGCTCGTGCTCGCGGTGCTGATAGTCGGGCTTGTCATGATGTTTTCGGCGAGCTTTCCGGTCGCTTATTTCAGCAAGGACAGCAGCTATTACTTCATCAAGCGTCAGGTCATGTTTGCCGTCATCGGCGTTGCGATAATGTTCATCGTTTCGTTCGTCGATTACCACCACTATCACAAATTCGCAGTTCCCGTCCTTCTCGGTGCGTGGCTGCTGATGGTGATCGTTATCCCTGCAAACTGGGGCTCCGACGATCCGCGCCGCTGGATCAACATAGGACCTATCAATATCCAGGTCTCCGAGATCTGCAAATTTGCGCTGATCCTTTTCATGGCGCACTGGAGCTCGCTTTACTACGACAAAATGAAGACGTTCAAGTTCGGCGTTGCGCCGGGGCTTGTGCTGCTTGTCGTCACGAGCTTTCTGCTCTACCTCGAGCCGCACTACTCCGGTATCGTAATCTGCGGACTCATCATTGCGATAATGATGATGCTCGCGGGAGTTCCGTTCCGTTACTTCGCTGCGGCAGGCGTCGGCGGCGGTCTGCTCGTTTTCGTAATGGCGATCACGGGCAAGCTGACGTACGCGATGTCTCGTCTCGACGGCTGGGGGCAGGCGCTCGAATACACAACGGCTGAAATGTGGAACACGACGTGGCAGACGAGAAATTCACTCTACGCGATCGGCTCCGGCGGACTGTGGGGGCTTGGTCTCGGGCAGTCTCGCCAGAAATATATGTACCTCCCCGAGCCGCAGAACGACTTCGTTTTTGCGATCGTCTGCGAGGAGCTCGGCTTTTTAGGAGCGCTCGTGATACTCGTTATCTTCGGTATCCTCGTTTGGCGCGGCATAACGATCTGCCTTCGCGCCACCGATAAATTCGGTACACTGCTCGGCGTCGGTCTGATGGCTCAGATCGGACTTCAGGTCGTCCTCAATATTCTGGTTATCACAGACTGGCTCCCGAATACAGGTATCTCGCTTCCCTTCTTCAGCTACGGAGGCTCGTCGCTTCTGATGCTTCTGGCGCAGATGGGCATAGTTATGAACATCTCGCGAAGCGCAGCGCTTGCAAAGAAATAAAATGTCTTTGAAAAACCGCTTCCTGTGTTTTCGGGATTTGAAGAAGAGTTTACCGGGAATACAATACGACGAACAACAAATGAGGTTAATGCAGAATTCACACATACAAAGCGGAGCTTGCGAAGTTAAAGCAGGCGCATATGCTCACGGTGAATTTTCGGCATCATAAATACAAAGGGTGAATAATATGAAAGTGATATTTGCAGGCGGCGGCACTGCCGGACATATAAACCCCGCGCTCGCAATCGCCGGGTATTTAAAGCAGAAGCAGCCCGACGCCGAGATCCTTTACATCGGCAACAAGGGCGGCATGGAGGAAAGGCTCGTGCCAAAGGCAGGGTTTGAATTCAAGAGTATCCATGTCAGCGGCTTCAACCGCGCGAAAAGCCCGAAGGCTCTCGCCGACAATGTGAAGACCGTCAAGCGTGCCTTTACCGCGACAATGACTTGCAAGAGCATTATTAAGGAATTCAAGCCGGATCTCTGTATCGGTACCGGAGGCTACGTGAGCGGCCCCGTTATGAAGGCGGCTCACGAGCAGGGGATCCCGGTGCTTATTCATGAGCAGAACGCATTCCCCGGCGTTGCGAACAAGATGCTCTCCAGGAAGGCGGACGCCGTTATGCTCGCGATCGCCGACGCAAAGAAGTACATGAAAGAGGGCTGCAATTTCTACGTCACCGGCAACCCCGTCCGCCCGGAGATCATTTCGGCCGACAAGGCGGAGTCACGCAAGGCACTCGGACTCGACGAGCGCCCCGTCGTGCTTTCGTTCGGCGGCAGCCTCGGCGCCCAGAAGGTCAACGAAGCGTGCGCCGATATGATCGCGCGAAGCGGCAAGGACGGACGCTACCAGCATATTCACGCCTACGGCCAGTACGGTCACTGGTTCCCCGACCTCGTGAAGGAGAAGGGCTGCGACATCTCAAAATGCCCAAATCTTGACGTCAGGGAGTATATCGACAATATGCCCACCTGCCTTGCGGCGGCGGACGTCGTCGTGTGCAGAGCCGGCGCGATCACGATCAGCGAGATACAGGCGCAGGGCAAGCCTGCCGTCTTTATTCCGTCTCCGAACGTCGCCGAGAATCACCAGTTCCACAATGCGATGGCTCTCGTGAACCAGCACGCGGGCGAGCTGATCGAGGAAAGCGCCCTCACCGGAGAGCTGCTCACCGAGAAGGTCGATAAGATCGTGAGTGATCCCGAAAAGCTCCGCGAATACAGTGAGAACGCGCGCAAAATGGCGATCATAGACGCTAACGAGCGTATTTACAAGATCATAATGGAAGTATATAATAAGCATAAATGATAAAATGCGGCGCTATTCTTTTCCCCGAATGTGTCTCTTTACGCCTTGCCTGCATATAATGTGGTAAGAAATGAGTGAGTACACAAACGGGAGGCGTTGTATTTTGTCACGGCTGGTCATAAACGGTTCAAAAAGACTAAAAGGAAGCGCAAGGGTGCAGGGCTCGAAGAACAGCGCCCTTCCTATCCTCGCGGCGACGATACTGTGCGCCGACGAGAGTGTGATACATAACTGCCCCGACCTTTCGGACGTCAGGGCGACCGTAAATATCCTGCGTTACCTCGGGTGTGACGTCTCGTTTTCCGGCGGCACGCTCGTCTGCGACAGCTCCGGTCTTACGGGTACGCATATCCCGAACAGCCTCATGCGCGAGATGCGCTCGTCGATTATTTTCCTCGGCGCGCTGCTCGCACGAACGGGAAGCGCGAGTATGTGCTTTCCGGGCGGCTGCGAGATCGGACCGCGCCCGATCGACCTTCATTTAAAGGCGCTGGAAGCTCTCGGCGCCGAGATATGCGACGGCTGCACGGAGCGAGGATCTCTCTTTCTTTTCCGAGCGTCGGCGCAACGGAGAATATCATGATATGTGCGTGCCTTGCCGAGGGCACTACGATAATCACAAACGCGGCGCGTGAGCCTGAGATCTGCGACCTCGCCGACTACCTCAACGGCTGCGGCGCCAGTATCCTCGGAGCAGGCGACGGAACTGTCGTGATCGAGGGCATGCGCTCTCTGCGAGGCTGCGCCCACACCGTGATCCCCGACAGAATAGCCGCGGCGACGCTCCTTTCGTGCTGTGCTGCGACGGGCGGCAGGGCGACGCTCTGCGGCGCGATACCGTCTCACCTCGGCGCGGTGCTGTCCGTATTTGAGGAGTGCGGCTGTACCGTCGATATCATGGGCGGCAGCATTACGCTCGACGCGCCCTCACGCCTCAGAGCGCCGAAGATCGTCCGCACGATGCCGTATCCGGGTTTCCCGACGGACGCGCAGGCTCCCGTAATGGCGATGGCGGCGAAGAGCTGCGGCACGACTCTCTTTATAGAGAACATTTTTGAAAACAGATACCTCCATGTGAGCGGACTTCTCAGAATGGGGGCTAACATAAAGGTCGAGGGCAGAGTAGCCGTACTTCAGGGGGTAAGGTGCCTCCACGGAGCGGACGTTGCCGCGATGGATCTTCGAGGCGCTGCGGCGCTGATAACGGCGGCGCTCTCCGCTCAGGGCAGAACGACGCTCGACGGACTAAAATACCTCGACCGGGGATATGAATCGTTTGAAGCCCAGCTTTCAAGGCTCGGCGCAGACGTGAGACGAATTTGATATAATTGCAGGCTGTTTAAAACTATCAGAAACGAGTGAAATAATGGATCCCGAAAAGAAGCGCAGAAAAAAACAGAATAATTCAAAGCGTCCCTCGGGAAAGATGACGGCTGTCGAGCGCAGACGGATCGAGCGCGAGCGCAGGGCGCAGAAGGCTTCCGAGGATCCGTTTTCCTCGTTCGGGGAGGACGGCTTCGGATTGGATAGCCTCGGCGATCCCGTCTCAATGCCGATACCCGTCTTCCGCTCGGAGGAAGAGGAGGCTCTCGCGATGTTCGCTCAAGCGCCCGAGGACGAGGAGGTTTCCCGACGCGAGCCTCAGCCGGAGGACGACGGCGGTGAGATCAAGCCGGCGAGCCACCTCACGCGCAAGCAGCGCCACGCGCGCATGGTCGCAAGCTACGTCGGCGTGTTCTTCGTTATCGTTATCGCGGCTGTACTGCTGTCGCTTACGGTCATGTTCCGCACGACGGAGATCCGCGTAGAGGCGGAAAACCTCCCGTACAGCGACGAGCAGATAATAAGCGCGAGCGGCCTTGACTACAAGGACAACATCTTTCTCGCAAAACGCAAGGCGGCGGAGAAGAAGCTGGTCGAGTCGTTCCCGTACGTCGAGGAGGCGGACGTGACCTTCCGTATCCCCGGCACGCAGATAATAAAGATCGAGACGGCAGTACCGTCGTATCAGGTGCAGTTCTCCGGCGGATATGCCGTTGTGAGTGCGAACTGCCGAATTCTTGAAATAAACGAGACTCAGCGCAGCGACGTTCCTCTTCTAAAGGGGATCAAGCTCGACCACACTCAGCCGGGTGAGTACATCACATTTGAAAAGACCTCGACGAAGCAGATCCTCGACGAGGTCGTCAAGAACATCAACGAGAACGACATCGGCAGCATCTACGGTATAGATATCTCAAACACGGCGAATATCGAGCTGAATTTTGACAACAGGATCACGATCCTGCTCGGTCTGCCCGAGGACGTAGGCTACAAGCTGAGGACGGCGAAGGCGATCATCAACGGCTCGCTCACCCCGAACGACAGAGGCACGCTCGACGTCTCACTCGCAAACTCCGACCGCCGTTCGTCCTACTTCACGCCGATATACTCCGATACGCCTCAGGTCGCAGGCGGCACGTCTTCGAGCCGACCGCAGACGTCCTCCGAGGAGAGCAATCCAAAGGAAGAATCGGAGCGTAACGACGAATACCTTGAAGATATTATAGATTGACGTTCTGAATCTGGAAGGAAAAACGCATGGAATACGCAATAATGGCGGCGGCGATCGTCGTTCTCGTTATCCTGTCGGCATTTTTCAGCTCGATGGAAACGGCGGCGAACTCCGTCTCCCGCGCAAGACTCCAGGACATGGAGGAAAAGGAAATAAAGGGCAGTACAAAGGCTCTCAAAATGCTTGACGAATACGACAAGACGATCACGACGCTGCTTATCGGCAACAACATCGTCAACATCGGCGCCTCGTCGATCGCGACGGTTCTCTGCACGAAGCTGGTCGGAGACTACGGCGCCGCTGTAAGCACCGGCGCATTGACGCTCGTGATACTCACCTTCGGCGAGGTCATACCGAAATGCTACGCGAAGGAGCAGAGCGAAAAGCTGGTCGTTCGCTTTTCGGCGGTGATCTACTCACTTATGGTTGTCTTAACGCCGCTTTCGTTTCTCTTCACGCGTCTTAAAAACGCCGTGATGAAGGCTGCCGGCACGGAAAAGGACACGCCCTCCGTCACAGAGGACGAGCTGAAATACATCATAGAGTCGATCGAGGAGGAGGGCGTTCTCGAGGAAGCCGAAAGCGAGATGGTGCAGTCGGCTCTCGAATTTGATGAAAAGACGGTGCTGGAGATCCTCACACCGCGAGTTGACGTTATGGCGATAAATCTCGACGACGATCCCGAGGAGATCAGAAAGACGATCGTCGAGGAGCGCTTCTCGCGAATTCCCGTGTATCAGGGCGCGATCGACAATATCGTAGGTATTCTCCACACGCGCGACTACCTCGAGGCGATGCTTCGCGGAGAACAGCCCGATTTAAAGGAACTGATTTCCGAGCCGTTTTTCGTTTTTAAAACGAGAAAGCTCGCGGCGCTTCTCTCCGATTTCAAGCGTAAGCGCACGCATATCGCGATCGTCGCTGATGAATACGGCGGAATGCTCGGTATCGTTACGATGGAGGATCTTCTGGAGGAGCTTGTCGGCGAGATCTGGGACGAGGACGAGGAGGAGCAGCAGCTTTGCCGCCGCATAGGCGAGGGCTGCTACGAGGTCAGCGGCGACATGGCGCTTGACGACCTGCTCGAGCTGTTTGAGATCCCTGAGAAGGAGGTCGAGACGTCGAGTCATTCGGTCGGCGGTTGGGTGACGGAGTTTCTCGGATCGATCCCCGAAAAAGGTCAGACGGTCGAGATCAGCGGACTCACGCTCCGCGTTCTGAACATCAGCGAGCAGCGGATCAACAAGCTGATCGTAAAGAAGACGGACAAAAAAGAGCAGGAGAAGAAAAAGCAGGCAAAGTCCGACTGATCTTAGGGAGACACTGATTAAAGCGAGTGCTCAGATTGCGCCGCCAGATTTTCAGGCAGATTGCACGAAACGACCGCAGGAATACTGACGTATTTCAAGGG
>CADAYJ010000027.1 GCA_902792115.1 uncultured Ruminococcus sp.
TTAATTCTTTTTTTTGCGAAGGAACGCTCCGCCCGGTACCGGCTTGTCGGCGGTGAGCCAAAGGCGCTCCATTGCGTGCGGCGTGGACTCTACCTGCTCCCCGGTCTCGTTGCGGATCGAGAGCACATGGACGGTGTAAGAGGGCTGACCGGGAGGGAGAACGTCAAGCTCGTCGCCGACGTAAAACTTGTTGCGCTGTGTGATCTCGCACTCGCAGCCGTCTGAGCCGCGTTCGCATACAGCAACGACGTCGTACTTGCGTATGTAGCCGCCGAAGCCCGTTTGCTGCCCCGGTTCCGTGCCGAAGAAGAAGCCGGTGTTGTACTCCCTGTGTGATACCTTGTCAACCTCTTCGAGCGCCCACTGCGGCAGCGTGTAATTATCCGGGCAGGCTTCGTATGCGCGGACTGCGCCGGAGTAAGCATTCGTTACGACGCTCGTGTAGTATGCGCTTTTTGCGCGCCCCTCGATCTTGAGGCTCTTCACGCCTGCTTCAAGAAGCTCCGGCAGGTGCTCGATCATGCAGAGGTCGCGCGAGTTGTAGAGGTACGTTCCGCTTTCGTCCTCCTCGACAGGGAAGAACTGCCCGTCGCGGTTTTCCTCATACAGGTGATATTTCCAGCGGCAGGGCTGAGCGCAGTCGCCTCTGTTAGCGTCGCGCCCCGTCATGTAGCTCGATATCAGGCAGCGTCCGGAAAATGAGACGCACATCGAGCCGTGGACGAATGTTTCGATCTCCAGTTCCGGAGACGTGTTTCGCCTGATCTCCCTGATCTCCGGTATCGAAAGCTCGCGCGCGAGAACGACGCGCGAAACGCCCATCTTGTGGAGCGCGTTTGCCGTCGCGTAGTTGACAATCCCGGTCTGAGTCGATGCGTGGATCTCCACATTCGGCGCGTGCTTCTTCGCAAGCTCCAGCACACCGAGGTCGGCGATAATGAATGCGTCGGCTCCGAGCGCCTGAGCCGTGTGCAGAAATTCCGGCAGTGCATCAAGCTCACTGCTTCGCGGCAGGACGTTGCAGGTGATGTGGACGCGCGCGCCGCGGGAGTGGGCAAATTCTATGCCCTCGGCAAGCTGTTCCTTGGTAAAATTCTTTGAAGCCGTTCTCATGCCGAACTGCGTTCCCGCAAGATATACGGCGTCCGCGCCGAAGCTGACGGCGGCTTTCAGACATTCAAGGTCGCCGGCGGGGGAGAGCACCTCGTATTTGTGATCGTTCATCGTAAATACCTCTTTTAAAATGCGGAGCCTTGGATCGTGGATCGTCCGGCTCCGCTGTGTTGTTTATCAGTCGCTGCTGTTTCCGGAAAGACCGGCGAGAGCAAGGTTGTACTGATGGTCGCCTGACGTAGCCGCATAGTATGCAACAGCGCCGCTGTCCTCCGTGGCAGCCTTGTGGCAGAAGTAGTAGTTGTTCGTCTCGTTCGGGTAAAGAGCCGCCTTGATCGCGTCCATACCCGGGTTGCAGACAGGACCTGCCGGCAGACCGGGATTCTTGTACGTGTTGTACGTGCTCGTGAAGTCCTTCGGAACGGTGTTCTTCTTGTACGGGTAGTACATCGTCGGATCGGAATCGAGCATACCTCTGATATACTCTCCGTATGAGGAGTAACCGTCGTTCTTGAGCGTGTCGAGTCGGTTGTGGAATACGCTCGATACGTTGTACATATCCTCCGTGCTTGCAGCCTCGGACTGGATCATGGACGCAAGCGTGATAACCTCGTCCATCGTCATGCCCTGTTTCTTCGCCTGCTCTTCGATCGTGAGCTTCTCGTACTTCTTTGTCTTGCGCTTGTCCGTGTCGCTCTCGTAAATGACGTTGCCGTCTTCGTCGTACATGACGTTTCCGTCCTCGTCATACTTGATCTTCGGCCCCTGATCCTCTTCCTCTTCGTCCTCCTTGATCTCGATGCGCTGCTTTGTGTAGTACATTCTCGTCTCGTAGTTGTTGAGGAATCTGTAAATCGTATTGACGGCGCTCTCACCCTGATAGAATTCATACGTATCGGGGAAGAGATAGCCCTCCAGCTTGTAGTAAGTCTGGGAGACCTTCGGGCGGTCGGCGGCGAGGAACGTAAAGTCCTCATCAAACTTGTCGGAGTTGCAAAGCTCCAGGAACTCGTCCTTGCTGCAAACCTTGTTTTCGCTGAGCTTGTCGGCGATCTCAAGTACCGTCATACCCTCGGTGAAGCGTATCTCGACAGTATCGACGCGGTTCGCGTTCGACTGCAAATAGTTGATGATAGCCTCGTAGTCCATATTGTTCGTCATTTCATACGAGCCCTGCGTGAATATGATGTCGTCGTCCTTCGTCATCTTCGCGTACAGCTTGAAGTACGATTCATTGCTGATAACGCCGCCGTCGCTGAGGATCTTTGAGATCTCGTCAATATTCGCGTCCTGCGGCACCTTGACGATGATCTTCTCCGTCTCGCCCCGGTTGCGTCCGAGAAGGTCGTTGATGCCGACGAGCAGGAACTCCGCAAGGAATACGCCGAGGATAAGGACAAGAACGAGCCAGACGACTCTGAAAACGCAGCCGTTTTTCTTCGCCTTTTTCTTCTTGCGGCGGCGCTCCGCCTTTAGAGCCTGCCTGCGGCGCCTTGCTTCCTCCTTTTCCGAGCGGTGCTCCTCCTCGTCGTCAATGCGAGAGGGTATCTCGCCGATCGTTTCGGAGGGGTATTCGTCGGGAAGAAGATCCGAGTCGTCTTCCGGGAAGACAATTTCGTCGTTTGTATCGTCGTCGATATCGTCGATCTTCAGCTTGAAGCTGTTGATCTTCCTCTGCCTCGTAGCCTCAAGGCTGCGGTCGGGCATTTCATTAGAATGTTTATCGTCACTCATACTTTATGATCCTTTCAGGTTTTATGTCTGCGTGAGCTTTCCTGCGGCTGAGTCTGATGAAAAAAATGTTATCAGCCGTCGGCCTGAGTATGCCGCAGATAGCGCTCCGTCGCGATCATATCGACCGGCATATCGTATTCGCTGCGCGGCAGCTTCCATTTGACGTACGCGCTGTAACACAGACCGACTGACACGCCTTGAAAGCTCTTGAGAAAGCGGTCATAGTATCCGCGCCCGTAGCCGAGGCGGTATCCCTCAGCGTCGAAGCTCAATCCCGGAACGATGCAAAGACCGTGGGAAAAATCCGTTACCTTTTCACATTTTTCGGGGATAGGCTCCGAAATACCGTAGTGCCCCGGCGCGAGATCGTCAAACGACCTGATGATATAGAACTCCATCTCGTTCGTGTCGGGCATACTTTTCGGAACAGCGACTCTCTTTCCGTTCGCCCATGCGGCATACATAAGCTCTCTTGTGGAGACCTCTGATTCGCGTGATACGTACGTGAATATTATATCTGTCGCCGAGTACGCGCGAAGCGCCAGAACGCGGCTCTGTATCTCTGCGTCGTAGTCAAATTTTTTATCGCGGTCAAGAGAGCGGCGGCTTCCCTTGAAGTCTGCGCGAAGCTCCATTTTTTCCGCTTTGATATCCTGATTTACGGACATTGCATGGACTCCCTTACTTTCTTGGCGGTTGCGGCGCCGCAAAGCGCCTCGCTGATCTTTAAGCCGAACTCGACAGCGGCACCTGCGCCCTTTCCGGTGATGAAATTGCCGTCCGCAACAGCCGGAAGATCCGTGACCTCGGCTCCGTAGAGATCCTTTTCAAAGCCGGGGAAGCACGTAGCGCGGCGGCCCTTGAGAAGATCCTTGTGACCGAGAATTGAAGGAGCGGCACAGATCGCGCAGATCAGAAGATCGTTCGCGTCTGCGAAGTCGATATAGCTCTGTACCGTTTTAGACGCTTCGAGATTGAGCGTGCCGGGCATACCGCCGGGGAGAATAACGGCTTCGAGGCCGTCCGGATCTATTTCGTTCTCGGAAAGATCGGCAGTAACGACGATCCCGTGGGAGCTTTTTATCGTTTTGCCGCCAACACCTACCGTCCTGACCTCAACGCCGCTTCTGCGGAGAATGTCGATCGGCGCGATAGCCTCTGTCTCTTCAAATCCTTCTGCCAGGAATACGTATACCATAATTCTTACCTCCGTATTGTCTGTATTTATCCATATGCCGCCGTGCCGATCACAGATACGGCTTCGCGGCTTCGATTATGTCTTTTGAAATATCGGAAACGCTGCGCGGCTGTCTGCCGTCGTCGCAGCGGATAACGTGCCAGCCGAGCGCTTCGGCGGCGCAGAGAGCCGTCCTGCGGCAGCTTCTGAGAAAACCGACGTCCAGCTCGTGGATATCCTTCTTCGATTCATCTCCGCCGTACCGTTTCGAGAGAAGCTGCTGGGAGACGGAAACGTCCATGTCGAGGTATATGACGACGTCGGGCTTCGGAACGCCGAGCTTGTCATACTCGAAATCCTCAAGCCAGCGCAGGTAATCGCCCCACTGAGCCTCAGGCAGCTTTGACGTCTGATAGACGGCGTTCGAGGTCGCGTACCGGTCGGAGACGAACAGTCCGCCGCCTTCGTATTCGTCCTTCCAGTATTTGAGGAAGTCGGCGCAGCGGTCTACGGCGTAAAACGCCGCAGCGGCGTACGGATTCACCCCGTCGGGCTTGCTCGAAAGCTCGCCGCCGAGATACATCTTTACGAGCGCCGAGGACGGACTTTCGTAGTTCGGAAACGAGAGCTTTCGGTAGCTCCTGCCGCTTTCTTTTATATAGTCGCAGAGAAGCGCCGTCTGAGTCGCCTTTCCGCTTCCGTCCAGCCCCTCGATCACGATCAGCTTGCCTTTCATAGATGATACCTCGTCTGTGTTCAATGTTGCTCTTCTTCACGATCGGCACGTAGAGCTTCGGCATTTTCAGCGCCGTATCTGAATCTCTCGCGCATTTCTGCCGCTCTGCCGCAGCTCATGCTTCCCTCCGGGCAGCTTCCCCAGACGCAGCCGGGACCTGCCTTCGAGAAAATGTGCGGTGCGACCTGCTTGACGAGCGTCAGCATCTGCTGCGCTACATCGCGGATCTCCCACTGTGCGCGGTTGCAGCAGCGGTGCTCGAAAAAGTTGAGAAGCGAGCGCGCGTTGAACGTGCAGATTATCTTCGTCGTGCAGGCGTTCGGGAGAATGAAGCGCGCGTCCTCGTTGCTCTGCTTCTCAAACGCCGAGCACTTTGCCCGGTCCGTCTCGCGGAACGCTTCGATCAGCTTGTCGTCCGGAAGATACGAGTTGATGTCGAGCGCGTTTTCCTTAATGTGAGTTCTGATGTGAGCCGCAAGAAGCCCGTCGCGGAGCGTGCGGTACGCCTTCATCTCCGTTTCGAGCGCTTCCGAATACAGCTTTGAAAGCTCCTCAGACTGCTCGATCATCGGCGGCGTTACGAATTCAAACGACGTTCCGTCAACGTAGCGCTGCGACTGCTGGCTGTACGACGCGATCCTGTGCCGCACGAGCTGGTGGGAGCAGGCTCGTGAAATACCCTCGATACCGAACGTGAACGATGCGTGCTCGATCGGGCTTTGGTGGCCGAGAGAGCTGAGCATATCGAGGAAGGAGGCTGTCTTTTCCTCAGTAAGCCCCTCGCGTACATCGGCAATATCTGATTTTGAATAACAGAGCTTCGCCGCCATCGCGACCGTCTGCTCCGGCATGGGTGTATACGCAAGAAGCGTGACTTTTGCCGCCATGCGCTCACCGCCTTTCGTCAAAATTGCAGCAATTACAGTGCTGCGGCGCGGTATCAGCCGCACATATACATGGTATATTATAACACAACGTGCGGCTCATTGCAATTTACAATTATAAATTATTTGTAAAAAAGAGACCGCCAAAACGGCGATCTCTTAGTGATAATGAATTGATTTTTGCCCTTCGCGGCGATATTTTTTACGCGGCAGGTGATCTGCCGAATCGGAAGCGCCGTTGCCGGAAGCTGTAACGGACTGCGCTGCGAAGGCTGTAAAGCGTCAAGAAACGCAGATCAGATCATATCGGCAATGTCGTATATCAGCTTTTCGGACTTCTCCCAGCCGAGGCACGGATCGGTGATAGACTTGCCGTAGATCATCTCGTCAGCCTCGGTTATCTGCTGATTGCCGTCCTCGAGGTAGCTCTCGATCATAAGACCTTTAACGATATTCTTGATATCGCTGTTCTGGTGGATCGAGCGAATGACCTCCTCGCTGATGCGTATCTGCTCCATGTAGCGCTTGCCGGAGTTTGAGTGGTTCGTGTCGATTATCACGGCAGGATTTCTGAGGCTTGTCTTTGCGTATTCCTCGCTGAGCAGGAGAAGGTTCTCGTAGTGGTAGTTGGAGACGCTCTTGCCCTGCGGATCCTGATACCCTCTGAGAATAGCGTGAGCGTACGGGTTGCCCTTGCTCTCGACCTCCCAGCCGCGGTAGATGAACGTCTGAGGGCTTTGCGCCGCCGTGATCGAGTTGAGCATAACGCCGAGGTCGCCGCCTGTCGGGTTCTTCATGCCGACGGGAACGTCGATACCGCTCGCCGTCAGACGGTGCTGCTGATTTTCAACGGAGCGTGCGCCTACCGCGACGTACGAGAGCAGATCGGAGAGGTAGCGGTAATTGTCGGGGTAGAGCATCTCGTCGGCGCTCGTGAGTCCCGTTTCCGCAAGCACTCTCATGTGCAGCTTTCTGATCTTGATGATGCCCTTGAGCATATCGGAGTCGGAGAGCGGATCGGGCTGATGGAGCATACCCTTGTAGCCCTTGCCGTTAGTGCGCGGCTTGTTCGTGTATACGCGCGGCACGATGAGCAGCTTGTCCTTGACCTTGTCCTGTACCTTCGCAAGGCGGGTTACGTAGTCCATGACGGACCTTTCGTAGTCGGCGGAGCAGGGGCCGATGATGAGCAGAAATTTGTCCGACTCACCTGTAAAGATCTTCTTGATCTCCTCGTCTCTCTTTGCCTTCGCGGCAGCCATCTCCTCCGTCACGGGGAAGGAGTCCTTCATCTCCTTCGGCACCGGCAGTTTCCTCTTAAATGTACAGTTCATAACAATGTCTCCTTAAAAAAACCGACGCTTTCCCGCGTCGGCCCATTCAATGATGTTCAAAACACCTCTGAGCGTTTTCCGCGCGACAGCAAGACCGTCAGGGATCCCATTCGGTAAAAGTAAAAATATGAATACACGGATCTTGCTGCTGCGTTCATAGCACACCTCAAAAGCGAATCAATGCGTACAGTATAGCAGATAGCAGGGGAAAAGTCAAGGGATTTTGCCAAAATAATTTAGCGATTTTATGTGTTAAAGCGCAGAGAGCTGTGCAGCGAATTTCTAATTTGTAAATAAATTGTGAATTCTGTTGCTGAAAGTAGTTGTTTATAGTATAATCATGGTTAGGACTATTATTTTGGGTATATTTCATAAATAATAATAATACCGGATAGATTGGGGTGTCACTACAATGATCGAATTCAAGGCAGTGAGCAAGACGTACAACGGCAAGGTAAAGGCTCTGGATAACATGAACTTCACGGTCGGAGACGGCGAGCTTGTCGGCTTCATCGGACCGAACGGCTCGGGAAAAACGACGACGATAAAGCTGCTCTCCGGCGTTCTTACCCCGGACAAGGGCACGATTAAGGTGAACGGATTTGACGTAGGAAAGGAGCCGCTCAAGGCGAAGGCTTCGATCGGATATATCGCCGACAATCCGGACGTCTTCCTGCGTCTGAAGGGGATCGAATTCCTCAACTTCATCGGCGACGTATACAAAACGCCTGCCGACGAGCGCAGAAAGACGGTGGAGGATCTCGCAGAGCGCTTCGAGCTTGCAGGCGCGCTCAATTCTCCGATCATCAGCTACTCTCACGGAATGAGGCAGAAGCTGATGGTCATTGCGGCGCTGATGCACAAGCCGAAGGTGTGGATCCTGGACGAGCCTATGACGGGGCTTGATCCGAAATCGTCCTTCGAGCTGAAGGCGCTTATGCGCGAGCATACAAAGCAGGGCAACAGCGTGTTCTTCTCCACTCATGTCCTCGAGGTCGCGGAGAAGCTCTGCGACAGAGTCGTTATCATCAAGAAGGGACACAAGCTCTACGACGGCACGCTCGCCGAGCTTGAAAAGCGCAATAAAGACAAGAACCTTGAGGACATCTTCCTTGAGCTTACGGGCAAGAAGTGATCGGGGGTATAGTATGAACGTTTTTTTGCAGCTTATCAAAATAACCGGCTCGTCCGTTGAACCGAGCCTCGACGAAAAGAAGCGCAGCAAGATCTTCGGCGTTGTTATGGGTATCCTCGTCACGCTGCTGATCTTTATTCCCGTAATAACGATCGTGGGTTTCATGGTGTACGCGCTTACTAACGGGCTTGCAACGCTCGGCAGCAGGGATTCGGTTTCCGCCGGGCTTTCGCTGATGCTCCACATAGTCGCGCTGTTCTCCGTAGTGTTCGGTTTCAGCGTTGTGATGAGCGTGTTCTATTTTTCAAGCGACCTCGAATATCTCCTGCCGCTGCCGATCTCCCCGATGAAGATCATCGGAGCAAAGCTCGCTTCGACGATGATAACGGAGAACGTCATGGAGTGTCTGCTCGTCTTCGGTGCACTTCTCGGCTTCATGATCGGATACGGCTTCGATCCTCCGTCCGGCGGCGGTCTGAACGCCGTCAGCTTCATCGCCGGCATCATCGGACTTCTCACGTTCCCGGTCGTTCCGATCTGTTACTGCGCGGCGATATGCCTCGTTGTGATGTATTTTTCAAGGTTCTTTAAGAACAAGGACCGCGTCAGCAGACTCACGGCCTTTTCTTCGATCGCCGTTTTGCTCGTGCTCGTGCTTGCGCTCAATCTCTCCGGCGGCTTCGACACGAACCGCTTTGTGGAGCAGCTCATCAACAACGACATCGGGCTTGTCAAGGTGCTCGACAAGGTCTTTATAAACGTGCCGCTTCTTTCTAAGGCAATGGCAGGCAGCTTCGTTTCGCTGCTCCTGTATATTCTCGTCAATGCGGCAAGCGTCGCGGTCGTACTCTTTCTTGCGTCTAAGCTGTACCTTAAAACGGTGATCGCTCTCGGCTCCTGCGAAGGCACGGCGAAGGCTGCCGAGACGGAAAAGGACTACGAGAGGCTTTTCAAGGAGTCGTCTCAGCTTATGGCGTACTTCAAAAAGGAAATGAAGATACTCGTCAGGACGCCTGCCTACGTCACGAACTGCTTCGGCATCAACCTGATCTGGCCGGTGTTCATCTACCTTTTCGTAGTTTTGCAGAAGCGCAGCAATATCCTCGGCTCATACATAGAAAAGCTGCGCTACGGCGACAGCGAGGTCGTTCTCTACGCCACGCTGCTCGTGTTCGGCACGTCCGTTATCCTCACGGCGCTCAACTGCCTCGCCTCCAGTGCGATCACGCGCGAGGGCAAGCATTTCGAGGTCATGAAGTATATGCCCGTTCCGATCATGACGCAGCTCAACGCGAAGGCTCTCGTAAGCATCGTTGTAAGCGGCGCAGGGCTTGTCGTGTATATCGTCACGGCGTTTGCGATACTCGGTATCGACTTCCGGTTTATCATATTCAGCGTCCTGCTGAGTCTGCTTTCCGTTATCTTTTCAACATATCTCGGGATATACATCGACTCGATGAATCCGAAGCTGATATGGGAGGACGAGGTAAACGCACTTCGCGGCAACTACCACGTCTTCTACAATATGGCGCTGGAGATCATCCTCACCGCCGTCGTCTGCGCCGCTTCGATCGGCCTTTTCAAGCTGGATTTCCTTCCCGTCGTTATTATCCAGACGCTGATCCTCGGACTTGCAGGCGTTCTCTCTCTCGAATTCTACAACCTTTGCAAGAAGAAGGGCGTGGAGAACATCAAAAAGATAGAAATGTAAGGGAGGCACAATATGAGTACACCTACTCCTCACAATTCGGCGCTCAAAGGCGATTTCGCAAAGACCGTCCTCATGCCGGGCGATCCGCTCAGAGCGAAATTTATCGCCGAAAATATGCTTGAAAATGCACGCCTCGTAAACGAGGTGCGCGGTATGCTCGGATACACCGGGCAGTACAAGGGAAAGACGGTCTCCGTCATGGCGAGCGGAATGGGTATCCCGTCGATGGGGATCTACTCCTACGAGCTTTTCAATTTTTATGATGTGGACAACATTATCCGAATCGGATCGGCGGGAGCGCTCTCCGACAAGCTCGATCTCTTCGACATCGTAGCGGCGGCAGGCGCCTGCACTAATTCGGCGTACGGCAGCCAGTTCGGTCTCAGAGGCAGCTTCGCCCCGACGGCGAGCTATCCGCTGCTCAGAGCCTTCGACGATACGTGCGCGCGCATAGGCACGAGGATACACATAGGAAGCGTGCTCACCTCGGACGCCTTTTACAGCGCAGAGGAAAGCTGCAACGAGAAATGGCGCTCGATGGGAGTCCTCGCTGTTGAGATGGAGACGGCAGGGCTTTATATGAACGCTGCAAGGGCAGGGAAGAACGCTCTTTCCGTGCTGACAATCTCCGACTGCCCGTTCACGAGCAGGGAGACGACGGCGCACGAGCGCGAGACTGCCTTTACCGGGATGCTGACGGCAGCTCTTGAAACAGCGGCGTCCTTGTGATTTTTGTTTTGGTTTATGGCATTGAAGCGGTGAACAGTAAGCCGTGCAGGCGTGTCCTGCTGCCGAAAAAATAATTGGGGGTTATTTAAAAATGACAGATATGGAATTGATCGACGCAGCGAAGGCAGCGAGTGCGAACAGCTACTCGCCCTACTCAAAATTCAAGGTTGGCGCAGCTTTGCTCTGCGGAGACGGAGAGCTTTTCACGGGCTGCAACGTCGAGAATGCGTCGTACGGCGCAACGTGCTGTGCCGAGCGCGCGGCTCTTTTCTCTGCCGTGAGCAGCGGCAAGAGGCAGTTTAAAAGAATAGCCGTTGCAGGCTCCGGCGACGGTACGTTCGCGATAATCACGCAGCCGTGCGGAATGTGCCTTCAGGCGCTCAGCGAATTTTGCGACGGCTCGTTCGAGGTGCTTCTCACCGACAAGAGCGGAATCAGAAAAATGCAGCTATGCGACTTCCTTCCGTTCCCGTTTGAAAAAGCATCAATGGAAAAATGAACGGCGCCGGAGAACATGGAGGAAATGATATGACAGACAGAAAACAGGATATCAGGAGGCTTGCGGTATACCTCGCGGTTACGTACGCTGTCACGTATGCGGCGGAGTTTATTCTGCTGCATACGTGTGATCCGATTTACTATCAGTTTATCTTGATGGGAGTAATGTTTGTTCCGACGCTGGGAACGCTTGCCGCCTGCCGCGGCCTTACGAAAAAACGCGCCGGCATCAACTGGAAATTCGACATAAAGAAAAAGTTCGGCTGGCTCGCGCTCGCATGGTTTTCGCCGATCATTTTTACGGCTGTCGGCGCGGTCATGTATTTCCTGATGTTTCCCGGTGATTTCAGCACGAAGTTCGAGTTCTTAAAGGAGACGTTCGAGGCGCAGGGCATAGAGGTGAAGGACGGCGCCGTCAACGGTATGCCTATTGAGATTCTGGCGATAGTGAGTATAGTCCAGTGCTTTACGCTCGCTCCGGCGTTCAACGCTTTGCTTGCTCTCGGTGAGGAGATCGGCTGGAGAGGCTTTATGACTCCGGCGTTTGTCAGGCTGCTCGGCCGAAAGGGAGGGCTTGTCGTCTCCGGCGTCCTCTGGGGGCTGTGGCACGCGCCCTTGATCGTTCTGATCGGTTACGAATACGGTACGGAGTACACCGGCTTCCCGTGGCTCGGTATCTTGTTTTTCTGCTTCGTTTGTATAGCGCTCGCAATATGTCATACATACCTTTACGAGCGTTCCGGCAGTATAATAGTTGCCTCCGTTCTGCACGGCTCGTTCAACGCCGCAGCCACACTGCCGCAGCTGTTCTTAAAGGACGCAGATTATAAGTCGCTGCTCGGTCCGTTTCCGACCGGACTCATATCCTTGATACCGATAGCCGCAGCCGCGGCCGTGATCCTGTTCGTTTCAAAGCCGCTTCCGGAGGAGACGCCGGAGGAGCCGGAGCAGGAGAAGGTCACGGAGCCGGCGGAATAAATATACAATAGACTGAGCAAGCCGGAGGCCGGAACAGTTTACCGCCTCCGGCAAATTCAAATTTAGGAGTCACTCAGTCCGCAGGACGTGATTTGTTAGGCGGCTCCTCAATTATTCTGGAAGTGAAAAAATGGATAAGATAAAGGAATTGTTTCCCGAAACAAAAATGACAGCGAAGACGAGAGAGCAGGGGAGCGGAGAGAACTTCATAATCGAGACGCTCATTTTTATTGCCGTTTTTATCGTCGTTGAGATTGCTGCGTCTATTCCGACAATGGTGGTCGGGATATCAGATATCATGCAAAACGAGCGCGTTACCGAGGCGATAGAGCTTTTCGTCAACGGAAAGATCACGTTTTCCGAGTATCTCGACATCTTTACAGCCGCGGTGCTGACCGGCAGGGTGATGCTCGCGACGCTCTTCGGAACCGGCATCGCGACGATCCTCACGATCCTCTACTGCCGACTCTTTGAAAAGCGCAAGCCCTCGACGATGGGCTTTGTGAAGAGCGGCGCTCTCGCCGAGTACGCTGTCGGGATCCTTGTCGGCGCGGGGCTGCTCTCGGCAGCCGTCGGGATCTGCGTCCTGACGGGCGCATTTACGGTGACGAAGACCGCCAATCCTGCATGGGGCATGGTCGCGCTCTTCTTTGCGGGCTTCATCATTCAGGGCATGAGCGAGGAAACGATCTTCAGAGGATTCTTTATGGTGTCTCTTTCGCGCCGCAGCAATCTTGCCGCAGCCGTTGCCGTTTCGTCGATCGCCTTCGGCTGCGCCCACCTGTCGAATAATCATGTGACCGCCATCGCGGTCATCAATATCACGCTCTTCGGTGCGTTCGCCGGTCTTTACATTCTAAAGCGCGGCAGCATCTGGGGCGCCTGCGCGATCCACTCTCTCTGGAACTTCATGCAGGGCAGCTTTTACGGGATCAGCGTCAGCGGCAGCCCGAGTATTGACAGCGTATTCATAACGACCGCCGATCCTGCGAAGACGCTTCTCAACGGCGGCGCGTTCGGCATTGAAGGCGGACTTGCCGCAACGGTCGTTCTCACAGCCGCGATTATCGCCGTCTCGCTCACAAAAACGAAACGATCCGAAATTGCCGAGCCGCGATCCGACACACCGCAGGATACGCAGAGCGATTCAGGCTCAGCCGAGGGTGAGATTTCCCGGTGAAAAGAAGCGCCTCGGAGGAAAAATCGCTTGACACCTCTGCTGTAACGTGTTATAATAGTACCGCAAACAAAAGGGAGCTTGTGAACAGGCTGAGAGGAAGTTTTTGAACTTCGACCGTTTACCTGATGCGGATAATGCCGCCGTAGGGATCATATTGGTTTTTACGGGAGCATTGCGTTTTAGTGATGCTCCTTTTCTTTGCACATCATGTTAATTCGGCAGGAAAGGAAAGAAAACAATGGCAACAACAGAAAAACAAAAAGAAACAAAGCTCGAAAAATCAGCTTCTTCGGCGAAGAAGACGAACGTAAAGAGGCTCGTTTTATCGGCTATCCTCATCGGCATGGCAACGGTGCTGAGCCTTATCAAGGTCTATCAGCTTCCGCTCGGCGGCTCGATCACGCTTCTCTCGATGCTCCCGATCGCTCTCATCTCGATCGAATACGGTATCAAGTGGGGCCTTGTAAGCTCGTTCACTTATTCGCTTATCCAGTTCGGCCTCGGCATCGGCGAGGGACTGTTCGGCTGGGGCCTGACGCCGCTCGCGCTTATAGGCTGCATCGCGCTTGATTATATCCTCGCTTACTCCTCTCTCGGCGTCGCCGGTATTTTCAGAAAGAAGGGTACGCCCGGCATCATCGCAGGCGTAGCGCTCGCTGTCGTAATGCGCTTCGTCTTCCACCTTCTCTCCGGCGCTCTTATCTTCGATATCTGGATGCCCGAGGAATGGTCGAATCCGTGGCTCTACTCTCTCGTATACAACGGCTCGTATATGCTTCCGGAGCTTGTGTTCACAATGATCGGCTCGGTTGCGCTCTTTAAGGCGCCGCAGTTTGCGAAGATCGTTGAGAGCAACCTCGAGGACTGATAAATATTCGCTTTTCCGGGACCTCTTCATTGAGGTCCCTTTTTTGTACACAAAACGGCGGATCGGCTCATAAAATGGAAAAAGGAAAAAATATTGAAAACCTATTGACAGAATCCGCTTTTAATGCTATTATGATTTTAATGCAATTATGATAGAGGCGCAGATGCTAAGAGTATCGTGTTTCCCAGGGCTTCGCAGGCTATGGAGCGCGTGAAAGGGGTATCTGCCGAAAGATGGGCGAGGCGGAACCCCACCTTGGTAGCCCGGATAATATCCGTGTTACTGTCGCTAATGCGGAGAGCTATCTTAATTATGAAAAACGTACCCATGTATTTGTTTTGAGTGATTTTGATAGCCGATGTATATCGGCTTTTTTTGTTGCAGAAAAATATACGGTTACATTTATCCAAACTCAGAAAAGGAGAGCTGAATCATGGCAAAGAACACTATTTTTACGGGCGCAGCGACCGCCCTCATTACACCGCTCAACGAGAACGGCATCGACTTTGAACGCTTCGGCGCGCTCATCGACTGGCAGATCGAGCAGGGCATCGACGCCCTCGTTATCTGCGGCACGACGGGCGAGGCTTCCACGCTTTCCGACGCGGAGCACCGCGAGGCTATCAGATACGCAGCCGAGAGGATCGCCGGCAGAGTTCCGATGATCGCCGGCACCGGCGGGAATGATACCTCCTACGCGATCGAGCTTACGAAGTACGCCTGCTCCGTCGGCGCGGACGCCTGCCTCGTCGTAACGCCGTACTACAACAAGGCGACTCAGAACGGCCTTGTCAAGATGTTTACGGCAATCGCAGACGCTTCCGCAAAGCCGCTTATTCTTTACAATATTCCCGGCAGAACGGGTGTAAATATCGGCGTTGAGGCTTTCAGAAAGCTGATGACTCACCCGAACATCGCAGCCGTCAAGGAAGCGAGCGGCAACCTCTCGCAGTGCATCTCTGAGATCCACGAGTGCGGCGAGTACCTCGATTTTTACAGCGGCAACGACGATCAGACGCTCCCGATCCTTTCGATCGGCGGCAAGGGCGTTATCTCCGTTCTCTCGAACGTCCTTCCGAGGGAGACGAGCGATATGGTTCACAAGTTCCTCGACGGAGACCTTGAGGGCGCAATGAAGATGCAGCTTGAATATCTTCCGCTCATCAACGCGCTCTTCTCCGAGGTCAACCCGATCCCGGCAAAGGCTGCAATGGCAAAGATGGGCTTCTGCGAGAATTACCTCAGAATGCCGCTTACGCCGATGGAGGACGCTCACGCGGAGATCCTCTTCGACGAGATGAGAAAGGTCGGCGTAAAGATCTGATCTTACCGCACGGTGCGGATATCAAAGAGAAGAGCAAGGCTCTTCGCAAAGGGGATGTAGAAAAATGATATGTAATAATCTCACGGTCAGCGAAGCGGGGCACCTCGTATTCGCCGGCGTTGATACGGTGGAAATGGCAAAAAAATACGGCACTCCGCTCATGCTTCTCGACGAGGGCAAGATCCGCGAGAAGTGCTCGATATACAGAAACGCGATGCAGAAGTATTTCACGCCCGACTCTATGCCGCTCTACGCGAGCAAAGCGCTGAGCTTCAAGTATATCTACAAGATCGCAAAGAGCGAGAATATCGGTATAGACTGCGTTTCCGCCGGCGAGATCTATACGGCGCAGCAGGCAGGATTTCCGCTTGAGCGCGCATATTTCCACGGCAACAGCAAGACCGACAGTGAGATCCGCTTCGCTATCGAAAACGGCGTGGGCCACTTCGTATGCGACAGCGTCGAGGAGGTCGAGGCTGTAAACGAGATCGCCGGAGCGCTCGGAAGGAAGCAGAAGATCCTTCTCAGGATCACCCCCGGAATTGATCCGCACACACACAAGAAGATCTCGACGGGCAGCGTCGATTCAAAATTCGGCGTCGCGATCGAGACGAACCAGGCGTATGAGCTTGTGAAGGAGACTCTTTCACTTGAAAACGTCGAGCTGACCGGCTTCCACTGCCACATCGGCTCGCAGATATTTGAATACGATCCGTTCTGCGACGCGGCGAGGATCATGCTTCGCTTTATCGCGGACGTAAAGAAAATGTACGGCTTTGAGGCCTCCCAGCTCAACCTCGGCGGCGGAATGGCAGTGCGCTACACCGAGGACGATCCGGAGATCGACTACGACGCGAACATCAAGGGCATTGCCGATATCGTTAAGGCGCTCTGCGGGGAGTTCGGCGTGAAGATGCCGCAGATCCTGATGGAGCCGGGCAGAAGCATTGTGGCAGATGCCGGCATTACGCTTTACACGGCAGGCTACCTCAAGGAGATCACCGGTCTGAAGAACTATATCTCCATCGACGGCGGCATGACGGACAATCCGCGCTTCACGCTTTACCAGTCTCCCTATACCGTCCTTCTTGCGAACCGCGCAAACGAGCCGTGCGACTACAAGTGTACCGTTGCCGGCCGCTGCTGCGAGAGCGGAGACATCATTCAGGAGGACGTCATGATGCCGAAGCCGCGCCGCCACGACACTGTCGCGGTGCTCACGACAGGCGCATACAACTACGCTATGGCGAGCCACTACAACAAGGTTCCGAAGCCCGAGGTCGTTATGATTAAGGACGGCGAGGACTTCACCGTCATCAGGCGCGAAACTTACGAGAGCATGATCTCAAACGAGGTCTGAAAGAAATGATCCACCCCCGACAGGAGTCGCTTGTCGGGGGCGGCTTTTGATTGATCGAAAGGTGGATTTTCATTGAAGAAAAACGCTGTTAAATATATTGCGATAATCGCGGTATGCGTCCTCGCGGAGCTTTTGCTCTCGAATTTCGGAGCGGTCTCCCTGCGCCTTTCCGGTGCGGAGAGTACAAGCCTTTCCCTGTCCTCGGCGAGCATCATCGCGTCGGGCAGCGCCTCCGGCAGCGCAGACGGAATAGAGCTTTCAAAGGGGAAGGTGACGTTTGAAAACGTCGGCAGTGAGATGAAAAATATCTGTGTCGAGGTGGAGGACGAGGAGTGCCGCTACATGACGGTTGACGTCACCTTCACGGACGATAATTTCTCAAAGAAGAGCGGCGCTTGGCAGAATTCTCACACGGCGCGCATTTACCTCGGACCTCACGAGAAGAACTATATAAACGTATCCGCCTTCGGAAAGGTCGGAATGCTCAGGCTCGATTTTACCGACTACAACACAAACCCGTTTACGATAACGTCCGTTAAGCTCAATGAGGTTCCGCCGCCCGCGTTCCATCCGCTTCGCTTTCTCGTGATGCTTGCCGTCGTATTCGCAGCGGTCAAGGGGCTGTGGCGCGTGAAATTCGGAAACAGCGATTCGATCCTCATAATGCTCGGCGCCGCCGTTCTCTGCGTGATCGTGCTCGCTTTCCCGTTCGCACTCAGCAGGACTCCGGAATACCGGCTTCTTGCCGATTATCCGCTTGAAGACAAATACACAAGCGACCAGTATCAGCAGCTTACGTCCGCATTCCGCGAGGGCAGGCTCAACATTAACGTAGACTGCGACGAGGCGCAGTTCGCCGCCCTCGAAAACCCGTACGACATAAGTGAGCGCGACGCCGTGGGCGCGAAGGGCGATTTCTGGGACAGAGCGTATTACAACGGTCAATTTTACTCATACTTCGGCGTCGCTCCCGTTTTCACGGTCTACTACCCGATACTGCTGATAACAGGCAAGCTGCCCGTGGCGCGGCTCGCCTCCGCGATAGTCACCTGCTACGCGATAATATTCCTCTCTCTGCTTTATTCGCTTATCCTGCGTCGCTTTTTAAAGGACGTTCCTCTTATCCCGGCGCTGCTCGGACAATATGCGCTGATCTTCGGCTCTATGATCCTTCCGCTGAACGCCGAGGAAATATTCTACTCCATAGCCGTGATATCGGGTATCGGCGCGCTAGCGGCGTTCCTCTACTTCCTGCTTACGGCGTATTACGAGGAGAGCTTTCGCAAAAGGCTCGTTTTCCTTGCGCTGGCCGGGGTGTTCACAGTAGGTATCGCCGGCTCGCGCCCGTCTCTGCTGATCTACACGGCGGCGGCGCTCGTCCCTGCGTTATTTATTTTTCGCAGCAGGGAGGAGAAGACCGGAAGAAAGCTCGCATACACAGCGGCGATCGGCGTTCCCGTGGTTGTCGGTGCGGCAGGGCTGATGGCGTACAATGCCGCGCGCTTCGGCAGCCCGTTTGAATTCGGCTTCTCATATCAGCTCACGGTCAGCTCTGCGGCGGCAAATACGCTCACCCTTGCGTATATTCCTGCAGCCGTCTACCACTACTTCCTTGAGCAGCCGGAGTACAGCACGACCTTTCCGTATCTGGATATCAACTGGCACAATCTCGGCGCGTATCCGCGCTACACGTTCGTTCATTGCTCCGTGGGCGCGTTTGCGTTCCCGGCAGCGTGGGGCGTGCTGCTGTACCCTGCAAAAAGCAGGAAGGACGACAGCTTCCGCCGCGCCTTTGAGCTTACGCTCCTCTCGGCGGCAATCCTCCTCTCATTCATTGATATGTGCAAGGCAGGCGCGCTCTACCGCTACACGGCAGACATCATGATACCGATGTTGCTCATCGGGCTTATCGCGGTCTTCGACGTTCTCGCAATGATGAAGGACGCACCGAAGCGCGCATACGTCACGGCGTATATCCTCGCTGTCCTCGCCCTCGCCGCGACGATCGTTGCAGGCTTCCTTCTCATCTTCTCAAACGAATACGAATACTACCTCACGACATTTGCCTCTATCACTCAGATGCTGAGAAAGCTGTAAAGAATAATGAGCTGCGGAGACAGCCGTGCCCAAGGTCATTGGATCATAGGTGCTGCTCCGCAGCTGTTTGGCATACCGGGTAAATTCGCTGTGGGCAGTACCGGGCGCTTTGCCGTAATTAAGGAGCCACTGAATAAATCACGTCCTGCGGACTGAGTACCCATCTCGCTTGTTCTTTTTGGTCAAATTGCTTTCAAAACCCTTGAAATACGTCAGTCGGCTGCCGCCTCGGTCGGTGCTTCTCGCCTGCGGCGAGAGGTCTCCACCAGTAGGCCGCTTTTAGGTACGAATGCCCAAAAAACGCATAGCAACGGGGAAAATTGATGATTTGATTTACAATTTAATATAGTCTTTTCAAAGACGCTTCTTTAGCTTATTAGCGAAAAGGAGCGTCTTTTTTTGCTTTTTATTGGTTATTATCACAATTCGTCGAAAGAAATCGAACAAGCAAGATACGAGGGGGCTATTGTCAAAATGAAATACAATAACAGATTTTTTGGAAAAAGGTTATCAATTGAAAATTTTGAAGGATACAATAAGCTGTCGTCTACAGCGCTGCTTATATTTGAAAGAATGACAGACACGGATACTATCGAAGTCTATCAGTTATCCGATCTTTGCAAGGATATGGAGCAAGATTTTGAAAAATGCCGACATATTGATATTCGTGAATATGTTTACGAAGCTCTTATGGAGCTTTGCAGAGCAAGGATCGTTCTTCGTGCTTTTGTGAACGATGATGAGTATTTCATTGTGAACTATTCCCTCTTAAACAGACTTATCGGAAAGGGTGTGAAATAAATGGCAATCCACAGAACGCCGAAAGACGGCAACTTTGTAATGATAGACAACAAAACTGCTCGTGATCCGAAAAGATCATTGGCATAACTTTCCGATAACAATAGCTTTTGTTTCAACTCAATGTTCAAACAGCTTGACAAGTATCCGATCGGCTTTCAGAGAGCTTATGAAATCGGGACACCTTGTTCGCAAAGACAGAAAGCGTTTGCCCGACGGAACATTCGCAGGCTCCGACTATGACGTTTACGAATGCAATGAGGACAATCCGTTCGTCAAAGCAGGCAGAGCCGCTATCAGTATGCTCTCGGAGGAAGAGATCGAGGAGATTCGCAGCACTCCGTTTACCGAATTCGAGGACGAGGAAGAAATCGCTGCTGCTGATACCGCTGTTGCTGCCAAGCAGTCCGCTCCCGAATACTCCGAGCCTGTTCTCTTTGTGGACAACACGACCGACCGGAAGCCTGTTAAGAATAATAAAAAGAGCAGGCTTGCAAAGAAAGCGGAGAAGCGCAGACAAAAGCAAAATAAGAAGAAAAAGACGACTAAGCCTGTCACGACTATGCCGGAAAGCAAACGCAAGCCAACCGAAACGATTGTTGAAAGCCCGAAAGTTTCCACACTTGAAAAGATCGGCACCGCTGTTATCAAGCCGATTGTGGAAAAGTATGTGGAAAAGTTCCTTGATTCCTTAATGCCCGATATTTCCGATGTTTCACCTATGTGCGGAAATCCAACGTTGGATAATGACACACATAGAATACCAAATAAAATAAAACAATTCTTTGTTTATCTCTGTCAGTCATTCTTTAAGAAAGACGCGCACGATGTTGAAAACTCGAAGCCGTCAAGAAATGTGACAGACAGACGGACATACAAAGCAGTCCGTGAAGATGTTATGCAGTTAATAGAAGCCGACACCCTTAAATACAACAATCCGAATGACACAGCGCTTATCGACGAGATCGTGGAGGTAATCACGCAAACTCTGTTATCCGAAAATGCCGAATTCAGCAAGAACGGCGTTACCTACGATTCCGATTCTGTCAAAGAAAGAATGTTTGAACTGCGTTATGCGGAAATTGAACACTTGATCTACAAGATCAACAACTATAACAAGCCTATCGGCTACCGTTTCGCATTCCTCAAATCGTGCCTTTTCACCGCAAAAGCCGATCTTGAAAGCGATGTAGAGCAGTTTGTCAGGGAAACTGTCGGCTAAAAAAAGACAGGAGGATTTGATAATTGAAAGTTTTAAGCCTATTTGACGGAATTTCCTGCGGTATGGTAGCTCTTGAACGGGCAGGCATACCCGTTGAGGAGTATGCCGCCTATGAGATCGACAAGTACGCAAAGCAGGTAAGTGAGCGGAATTACCCGCAGATCAAGCAGTTCGGCGACGTTACAACTGCCGATTTTACCAAACACAAGGGCTTTGATCTGCTCATTGGCGGCTCGCCGTGTACATTTTGGAGCATTGCCCGTCCGAACAGGGAAACGTCCCCAGACGGTATGGGCGGCAAGCTCTTTATGGAGTACGTCCGAGCCTTGAAAGAGTCGGGCTGTCGATGGTTTTTGTACGAAAACAATTACAGCATTCACAAGAGTATCAAGAGCTTTATCAGCGAACAGCTTGAAGTCGAGCCGATAATGATAAATTCTGCCCTTGTGTCCGCACAGCACCGCCGCCGCTGTTATTGGACGAATATCCCGAACATTACCCAGCCCGAGGATAAGGGCTTAGTTGTGCAGGACATTCTCGAAAGCGGATTGGCGTATCAGGACAAGAGCTACTGCGTGACAAGCACATATCGTCCAACGGTCTACGATTCGTTTGCAAAGCACCGAAACACACTTGTAGCCGAACCTGTCTTGCTGAATGTGAACAAGGACGGTAAGGCGAGGACAATCAAGGCAGGTTACGGTCATTCCGGCTTGCGAAACGCCGCAAGAACGGACGGCTTTGGTGCAACGATGGTCGCACAGCCTATCCGTATCGGGCAGTACGGTATTGGCGGTCAAGGGCAGCGAATTTACTCCGTCAGAGGAAAGTCTGTCACTCTGTCCGCAAACGGCGGAGGTCAGGGCGCGAAAACAGGGCTTTACAAGATCGACTTGCCGGACGGCGATTACATTATCCGCA
>CADAYJ010000028.1 GCA_902792115.1 uncultured Ruminococcus sp.
TCATCGCGCCCGAGGGGATCGTTACGTCGGTGAGGCTCGTGCAGTCGTCAAACATTCCGTCGGGAAGCGACTCCATAGAAGCGGAAATGTACGCCTTTTCCAGAGCCTCACAGCCTGCAAACGCCCGTTCACCGACGGAGGTTACAGAGTCGGGGATCGTTATCTCTTTAAGCGACCTGCATTCAGAAAACGCGGTCGGCTCGATATTTTTCAGCGTGTCGGGGAGCGTCACCGTCTCAATCAGGTTATTTGTTTTGAACGCCTCCCCGCCGATCGAAACAACGGGCTTTTCATCAAGCTGCGACGGAACTGTAACATTCGGTTCCATTGAAGCGGAGAACTTGATCTCGACGCCCTCACCGTCGTCGGAAAGCTCATATAAGAAGTTGCTGTCGTCCGATAAATAAATCTCGCCGGGAGTTATTTCCGTGTCGGTGTCGGGAGCAGTGTCGGTGTCGGTTCCGGAAGCCGTGTCGGTCCCGGAAGCCGTGTCGGTTTCGGGAGCCGTGTCGCTGTTTTCGGGATCATACAGAACGACCTCAACTCTCTCTTTCTCGGCGCATTTGCGCGCCATTGAAGCGGAATAGCAGTAGACCTTTACGCCATACGACCAGCCGAAAATGCCGCTTTCCCAGCTGGTTTCCAAACCGGGGAAATCAACTCTTTCGAGCTTTTTGCAGTCGCCGAAGGCTCCTGTGCCGATAGTCTTCACGGACGCCGGAACCGTTGCCGCCGTAAGCTCTCCGCACGAATAGAACGCCTCCTCGCCTATCGTCTCCAAGCCTTCGCCGAGCTTGATATCCGATAAAGCCGAGCAATAAGAAAAGCAGTGTTCTCCGATCGAGGTGATACCCTCGGGGAGCGTGACGGACGTGAGCGCCGTGCAGGCACGGAACGTTTCATCACCAAGCTCCGGGATAGGCGCGTTTATCACCGCGGAGGTGAGGCTTTCGCAGCCCTGAAAGCAGTTTCCGCCCATAGACTTTACGTTGGCAGGTATCGTAACTGTGCCGAGATTTGTGAAGCGGAAGGCGCCTGTTCCTATCGCCTTTACGGAATCGGAAATGTGAATGCTCGAAATACCGCTGCGCGAAAAGGCGTAATCGCCGATCTCCGTCACGGAATCGGGTATGGAAACGTCCGTGATGTACGTCGTCACTAACGAGCCTATATCAGACCTCATCTGAGCTACTGCAAACGCGCCGCCGCCGATCTTTTTTACCGTATCGGGTATGACAGGCTGCTGATCGCTGCCCTTGTAGCAGATGAGGACGCCGTCGCCGACCGTTACGAAATCGGCGGTATGGTTTTCAAGCCACGGAGTACCCTCAAACGCGAGTACGCCAACGTCCTGTACAGAATCGGGGATAACGACGTTCCTCAGATTATCGCAGTAAAAGAACGCACTTTCGCCGATAGATTTCAAAGATGAGGGAAGCCTTATCTCCTCAAGAGCGGAGCAGCCGCGGAAAGCGTTGCCCTCGACTTTCTCGACTGAGTCGGAGAACAAGACGTAATTCAGATGCGGCAGCAGCGCAAACGTGCCTGTACCGACGGTTTTGACGGAATCGGGGATAGTCACGTTCTCGATCGAATCGGCTGCTTCACAGTTGTAAAACGTCCATTCAAGGGCGGAAACGGCGTGACCGTCTATCTCGTTCGGGATAACGACATTTGTGCCGCTGCCGAGATACTTCATCAGCTTAGCCGTGTTGTCCTCGAGGACGATATACGTATAGTTTCCCGACGTGATCTCCTCGCTTTCTCCAACGAGCGCAGCAGGCGCACCGTCAGCGGTGTACGCATACGCGCTGAGAGGCGACATAAGGATTAACGCCGTGAGAACTGCGGAAATGATCCTTTTGATTTTCATTATAATATATCTCCCTTCTGAAAAGAAATGAATTCCGGACGCCGCAGCGTCTTGGGCACAGCAGCGGTAAACTCACCCTTCTGCTGCCTGCTTTGCAGCGCCGGAGTCAAGGGCGGCAGCAAGCAAAGAGCCATGTTTGTTGATTTATCACTAATATCCAAAGATATGTGACAGATATTTGTTATCTATACTATATCACAACATTAGCAGCTTCGTCAATACTCTATAAAAAATCATGCGTGATATTTTTCGGGAGACGGCAAAAACCGCCGTCCGGTCACGAAGATCGGGCGGCGGTAATTCTGCGTTTTTTATGCGGAAGCTATGCTCTTTGTTATAACAAGCTCCACCTTGCTGTTTCTGATGCCGACGGTGATCTCGTCGGCGAGGTTCGCGACGATCGACTTTTCAAGCTCGTCCCACGCAGCGATGCGCTCGCTGTCGGTCTGCCTTGCGACGCTGCCCCTGTATTCGGAGAGCTTCCAGTCCTTCGGCGTTTTGTAGTCGGTCTTTCCGTCGAAGCCGATCAGCGTTTCCACACCGTAATCGACTCCGGTCGAATCCTCCGCAGCCTCCTCGATCGAGAGCCAGTAGATCTCCATCTCCTCCCTGACTCTGTCCATAACGCCGCAGTAGGCGCTGTTTCTGCCGGAGGTGGAGGCGCCAAGAAGCGCCTGACGCTTCTCACTCGTCATTTTCATAGATGCGGACAGGCACAGTCTGCACTGAGTCTTGTCTCCCTCAAGCCAGAATTCGGCGTTGAATTCGCCGCTTATCGTGGCTGTCATTCCGAGGGCTTCCTCCGCAAGGAGCCTCAGCCTGAGCTTCTCGGACGAGGACAGCGCCAGAGAATCGCAGAAGGAATCCACCTCGCCGAGCGCCGCTTCCCTGCCCGTACCTTTGTTGTCAACGCAAACATTGTTCGTCTTCATAGCTCACCTCATTCGATCGTAAGGATATCAACGAAGCCGGTGATATCAAAGATCTCCATGACAATTTCGGATACGTTCTTAACGATCATTTTGCCCTTGCTGTTCATTGCCTTCTGCGCGGAAAGAAGAACACGAAGACCTGAGGACGAGATGTATTCGAGCTTTGCAAAGTCAAATACAAGCTCCTTAACGTCTTCGATTGATTCCTCAACAGCCTTTGTAAGCGCCGGAGACGTCGTTGTGTCGAGTCTGCCCTCAACGGCGATCGTAAGGGTGCTGCCCTGTGCCGTCTTAACTATATTCATGATAACTACCTCCAATTACTGTGAATCACATTTGTCTGACGAGCCTGCTGTTTTGCCGGGTGAACGGATCATTCCGGATAACAGAACTGATAGCCGGCGTAATACGTGACAGTCTCATCGCCGTCGGCGGAGACGGGAGCAACGGTAATTACCCAAGCCTCGAAGCCCTCCGGGGAATAGCCCTTGTAAGCGTCGAGGATCTCGGCGCCGGAGCCTGCCTGCTGCTTTACGTTCGCGATCGCGGTTTCCCTGCTGATGTATCCGTCATTGTCTGCCGAGGAGCTGTCGCTTTCATTCTTCTCGGCGTAGCAGAACAAATAGCCGGCGTAGTATGTGACCTGCTCGTATTCGTCCGATTTGCTCACGGGAATTACCGTGACTACCCATGCTTCAATGCCTTCCGGAGTGTAGCCCTCATAAGCGTTGACGATCTCGGCGCCGGAGCCTGCCTGCTGCTTTACTTCTGAGATCGCCTCCGCCTTGCTGATACCGATATTGTTGTCGGAGCTTGTATTGTCGCCGGAGTCGGTGTACAGCTTGAACTTCATGCCGTCCGCTATGTTCTCCTCGTCGTCCTCCCATGAAAGCTGGTTATCGCCGAGGAATACGATCCTTCCGGAGCCGTTCTCATACACGGTTTCTTCTTTGACGATATTGCCTTCCTCGTTAAGCTCGATATTCGTACATTTGCAGTTGTTGTACTTTATAACGGAAACGTCGGGATCCATTTTACCGGACATTGTCCACGAGCCGTAAGTAGCCGCGCTGCTCGACCAGGAAACCGAAATCTCCGCTTCCCTTGTGCCGACAGCCTTTACAGTAATTGTCGCTCTGCCGTCCACATAGTCGCCCTCAAACTTCTTCACGGGGTTCTGAGCCTCGTCCGCCTTGGAGGAAGCCTCCTTCGAGGAAGTTGCCTTCGAGGAAGCAGCCTTTGAGGAAGCGGCCTTTGAGGAAGCAGCCTTCGAGGAAGCCGCCTTTGAGGAAGCAGCCTTCGAGGAAGCAGCCTTTGAAGAAGCCTCCTTCGAGGAAGCTTTGGACGAACTGTCCTTCTTCTTGTCGGAGTCGCTCTTCTTCTTGTCGGAGTCGCTCTCCTTCTTGTCGGAATCGCTCTTCTTGTCGGAATCGCTCTCGGAGGCAGTGTCCGTCTCGCTCTCTGCCGAATCGGTCTCGGAAACCGTGCTTACGCTCGAAGCGGCGTCGCCCGAGCCTGTCTGAGCGTCCTTATCCGGGTTGCAGGCGGTCATTGCACCCGCGAGCATGAGAGCCAACATAGCGCACAATACCTTATTCTTGATGTCCATTTTTTTCTTTCTCCTTCTCTTTAAAAAAACTTGATCCGGGGTATGCCGACACCGCGGCAAAGTAAACTCCGCAGTGTCCGGAGGAGCCTCTGAATAAACCATGTTCTGCGAAACGAACGGCGTCCTGCTTCGTCTTTTGCGTCAAATTGCTGCAAACACGCGGGTATTCCGGCGGTATTTCGGTTAATTCTCCTCAAAAGCTCCTTCACGGTACTGTACCCGGTCTGATCATTGCCTCCCTTAATTTATAACAGCATCGGCGAGCCGGGCGAAAGCCTCTGTCCGGCTGTCAATGTTATTGACAAACGATTTTGCCGCATTCCGTATCACAGAATCACGACTTTCCCTGCTCCACGCTGCGGATCTCGTCGCCCATCGCCGCTTTCAGGTCGTACGTATCGAACGAGGGATCATTCGGTACCCTGATCTCGATACGGCTGATCTTTTGGAGCGTCACCGTGCCGCGCGTCATGGAAAGCTCGAAGACGTGGCCGCCCTTCGTCTTGTCGTCGGAAATGAAATGAAGGTGCCAGCCCTCCGCGTTTATGCCGTTCATGTAATCGGGGTAATAAACGCAGACGAGTGTGCCGCTGAGCTTTTCAAACTCAAAGGAGCGCTGCGTTTCGGCGAGCATTTCCTTCAAGGACAGGTGAACCGCCTTGTACGACGACTCAGACCGCGCAGACACGCTCTCGAATTCGCCGTCGATCCTGACCATGTGCATACTGTTCAGACCGAAATCCATCTCGATGAGATTGTTAAGCTCCGTTTTCAGCGAGTCGATATCGAACCTGCCGTTAAGCTCGAAGTGCTTGCCCCCCTCGATGCTGCACACCGACGCAAAGGGCACGCCCATCTGACCGTCCGCCTCAGCAACAGTGCCGTCGTGCATCGCGCGGTAGCACCTGCCGCCTTCAACTATCATCTCTCCGTCTACCGATTCAAACGTACCGAGTCCGGTGTCGCCGTGCCTGAGCAGCTCCTCCACCTTGACGACAGGTCTTGTAAAGCCGAGCATCAGCGCCTGAAGCGTCGAGACCTGGTACATACACTTATCACTCATATAAAGCTCCTCCATGTCAGCATGCCCGATCCTGTCGGGAACGATCAATCAAATGACTTTGTGATCACAAAGCGCACGTTCTCACCCTTGATCCCGACGGAGATATCGTCGGCGATATTCGCGACGATCGACTTTTCAAGCTCGTCCCACGCCTCTATGCGCTCGTTGTCCTTCTGACGCTCAAGCTCATCTCTGTAATCGGAGAGCTTCCAGTTCATCGACGTCCTCGGAGCGGACATACTGCTCATAGCAATGCCGGTGTATCCGGTAAAATCAATTCCCGTGGAGCCTTCAACGGTCTCCTTATACCCGAGCCAGTAAAGCTCCATGAGGTTTTTGAGCTTCCCCATGACGCCCTTTACAGCGGCGTTCTTTCCGCTTGTGGAAACGCTGATGAGCGCCTCCCTCTTCTCTGTGCTCATCTTGTTGACCTCCGCCTCAAGGCAGATGAGGCACTTTTTGCCGTCATTCTCCGCCCAGAAGCCGGCGCTGAAGCCGCCGCCGATCTCGCTTACCATACCGAGCAGCTCCTCCGTAAGGAGTCTTAGGTGGAGCCTGCTCTTTTTTGAAAGCTCCAGATAGTCCGCAAAGCGCTCCATCTCGCTCAGAGCGTCCTCCCTGCCTGCTCCGCTGCTGTCCACATAGATCCTGTCAGTTTTCATACACAACACCTCACTCGATCGTCAAGATTTCGTCAAAGCCTGTGATCTCAAAGACCTCGTTTACCATTTCGGAAGCATTTTTGACTTTCATCGCGCCCTGTGAATTCATTTTCTTCTGAGCGGAAAGAAGGACACGAAGACCGGATGAGGAAATATACTCCAGCTTCGCAAGGTCAAAAACAAGCTCCTTCACGCCGTCGAGCGACGAATCAAGCTCCTTTGTAAGCTCCGGCGAGGTAGTCGTGTCAAGTCTGCCGTCGAGAGCGATCGTCAGTCTGCCTCCGTCCGATGTCTTTTTGATATCCATAATGGTCTCCTCCAATTTCTTCTAAAATATCCCGTGAATTCTGCGCGCAGCAGCGATCACATTCTTATACGTATACATTTTACCACAAACAGGAGATCAATATCAACAGATATCTGAAAATTCATCATGATACACAAAAAAAGGAGCCTCCGCCCGGTGCGGAAGCCCCTTGTTCATCATGGTCTTAAGTTTTTCCTGCTCTGCCGCTCAAGGAATGCAGCCAGGTTTTTATCGTATTCAGCCTTTGTGTCGATGAACACGCTGCGGTAGTCCTTGTGCTTCTTCGGATCGTAAACAGAAAAGCCGTACGTGACGGAGAGCAGGTTTTCCATACGGTGCTCCTCGTTGTATTTTTCGATGCTGCGGTCGAACGCCGCAAGATAGCTCTTCATCTCCTTAGCGGCGGTATCGCTCATCAGGACGATATATTCGTCTCCGGTGATATGGTAGACGTTGTCGTCGCCAAACGTCTCTTTAAGCATTTTTCCGCATTCAAACAGCAGCTTGTCACCGGCCTCGTAGCCCGAATGCGTGTAAATCTTCTTCATGCCGTTGATGTCGAAAAACGCCACCGAGAAGGACGCCACACCTGCCTCGATCCGATCGCCGAATTTTTTGACCTTCAATCGGTAGGCAGCCTTGTTCTGAGTGCCGGTCCCGTCGTCGATATACACCTCGCTCTCAACGTATTCAAGATACTGCTTGAGCTTGTTGTATACGTTTTCGATGCTGGCGTTCAGCTCGGAATAATCCTCCGCCTGCGTGTGCTGCTTCTTCACGTTCTCGCCCGAAGCGAGCGTTTTCAGAACCTCGCTCTCACCGTCCGGCAGGAGATTGAGCTTCTTGATCGAGCTTTTCATAATGACTCTGTCGAGCTTCTTCGTCTCGTTCTCGAGCTTTTGCAGGCTCAAAAGCATCTGCATGAAGCGCTGTCTGTTCTGAGACATGATGATGAACGAAAGGACGATACCCACCGTCATTGCGACCATCGTAAGGATCACGGCAGCCGACTTGTTGGAGCTGAGCATCTCATCGTACCATTTCGAGCTGAAATCGACTCCGACGATGCCTGCGATATTCCCCTCGGAGTCGTAGATCGGGCTGTACGCGGAGTAGAACGAGCCCCACCTGTCGGAATGCGGCTCCTTATCGACGTCCGGCTTTCCGGCAGCCGCGTTTATCAGCGCATCGGTCGCAAGGATCGGCTCGCCGAACTGCGCCGGATCGTCGCGGTCGGGATCTATCGCGAGCGTGAACACGCCCTTTGTGTTCTCCTCTATGCCGTAAATGTAGTCCAGCTCAATATTGTCCTGGAAGGCTCTCAGGACGTTCATCGCCCTCTCGTACTTTTCGGTCCCGGCGTCCTGCGCGTCTATCGTTTTGATCTCGTCGCCGTTGAGCAGCGCCGAAGCACTGTTTGCGACGTCAAGCATTCGCTGGTTAATCTGCTCCCGGAGCGTCGCTCTCGACATATTTATCAGGACAACGCCCATAAGGATATTGGTTGAGAGCAGAAGCACGAGCGCGAGGATAAAGTTCCGCAGGCTTGATCTTACTTTTGTTTCCGAGTTACTCATAGCTATCACCTCATTTTTTTCGCTCAAAGCCGTAATTTTCCGGACATACCGCTTGTATTATCACCTCTGAAAAACTAATGTAGAATACCAGGTATAATTGATTTTCGATATAATACTGAATAATACTGATTTCAGTCTATTTTATATTATAACATAAATTCTTTGCAAAGTCAAACAAAAAAAGCAAACAGCCTTCACCAAAAAAGGCAAGGGCTGTACGATTTCAGAATTCCAGGTAATTTTGAATAAGCAGCTTTGCGAATCCGCTGCTCGTATATGCCGCGAATTTTTGGTATTCATCCGATTTTTCACCGTTCGCGTAGTCACAGATGCTTTTGATAACGATCGCCGTCGCCGGGAAGGGCGAATGCTTCACGGCATACGCCACGCTGTATGACTCCATATCAAGCCCGACCGTATGCGGCATATGCGACTTAATCTGCTTGTCAACAAGCATACTGTTCGCCACAACGGAATGACCGCAGGCGAGCGATCCGATCTGAATATGGTAATCGTTATCGGGTGAACCGACGAGCTTTTTGACTATCTCTATCACCCTGCTGTCCGTTTCGATAAAGGAAGGACGCGGCTGAAATCCGATGGAGCCTAAATTGATAGGCGCGCTCTCGGGATCTACGAATTTTCCGCAGGAGTAGTTCCAGATCACGTCGGGAACGATAACGTCGCCGTACATCTGCTTCTCGCCTATCCCTGCCGCTATTCCGACCATGATCACGTATTTCGGCTTGAAAAGACTGACGATCTTCGTCGTAAGCGTCGCCGCAGCCGTCATTCCCATCTCGGACTGCTGCGCGTTGATAAGCCTTCTCTCCCTGCCGCCGTTTCTGAACGTCGTTTCATAATAATCCTGAGCCGTATCGACCGTGTCGATTTTTTTCCAGTTTTTATATAGTCTCATCACGCTGTTCGTCTCTACCTCGACGGCGGTGATTATAGCCGCATCACACTCATACATTTTCGCAAATCACACTCCCGTTACTGAATTTCCTTTTCTCTTTGTATACGGAAGCTGACAGAGCGTTTGAGATACTCCAGATACTGCTCATCGCGGCACATCGCCTTGCCGGGCGTGTCGGAGAGCTTCGCAACAGGTCTGCCGTTCACGTATTGCAGCTTGATGACGATATTGAGGGCGCCCTCGTCCGTGTCGTTTGAAACGAAGGTGCCGATACCGAAGGAGACCTTCGTTCTGCCGCCGAAATAGTCAAAGAGCTTCTGTGCGCGGTCAAAATCGAGGCTGTCGCTGAAAAGAAGCAGCTTCGTCTTCGGATCGACGCCGTATTTTTCGTAGTGGCTGATGATCTTCTCGCCCCATTCGTAGGGATCGCCGCTGTCGTGGCGCACGCCGGAATAGTTGTTCACCATCGAGCGCTTGAAGTCGAGCAGGAAAAGGTCGGTCGTCACGGTGTCGGTGAGCGCCGTTCCGTTGTCTCCGTCGTACTCGTCGTACCAGTCCTTCATCGCGTAGTGATTCGTGTACGCGAGCGGGATCGAATCAATGCCCTGATACATCTGAACGAACTCATGCGCGTATGTGCCGATCGGCGTTACGTTGTATTTCATCGCAAGATAGACGTTCGACGTGCCTACGCAGCTCTTCGTTTCCGTGACGAGGCGCTTCACCACAACGTCCTGCCACTCGCGAGACAAGCGGCGGCGGCAGCCGAACTCGGCGAATTTGAACGTGTACGTTCCGTCATTGAGCGCCCTGATCTTCGCGTCGAGCCTTTTCTCGGCGGAGCGTCTGAGCGCCTCGTAGTCGTACGTCATTCTGAAATAGACCTCGTTGATTATCTCCAGCAGGTAGATCTCGAACTGCATCGCGGAATACAGCGGTCCGTCAACGACGACGGAAAGCTCCCCGTCCTGCGTAAGCTGCACCGTAACGTAGTCGCGGATCGGTCTCCAGAGGCGCAGGAATTCAACGTAGTCATTCTTGATAAAGCGGATCGAGCGGAGGTAGTCAAGCTCCTCCTTCGTGAAGCTGAGCGTGCAGAGGTGGTCGATCTGTCGGTTGATCTCGTCTGCGATCTCGGGCGTAAAAACGACGCCCTTATTGCGGCACTTGAAGAAATACTGTCCGCACAGCTCGGTGTGCTTGTGAAATATCACCTGATCCATGTTGAACTTGTAGAGGTCGGTATCGAGCAGCGAAATTATAATCGGTTCGAGCTTCATTTTCATCCTTCCTTTCCTGCCTGCGCTTATTTGATCGCGGTATCGAGACCTGTCGGCACGAACGCCGGCATATACTGCAGCTTGAAGAGATTTGCCGCGTGTCTGCGGTCTATATTTTCCTTCTTTTCGGGATCGTCGATCACTCCCTCACGGATATACCTGTCAAGCTCCGCATAAGTGAAGCCGAGGTTGTCCTCGTCCGTTTTTCCGCTGAGACCGTCTATCGGAACCTTGTCCACGAGGACGTCGGGAAGCCCGATCAGCCTGCCGATCTGCTTCATCTCCTGTACTGTGAGGTGAGAGCAAGGGCTGAAATCTCCGGCGTTGTCGCCGTAGCGCGTCGAGTAGCCAACCCAGTCCTCGGAAAGGTTGCAGGTGTTCGCGACTCTGCCGTTATTGCTCTGCGAAACGGCGTAGAGCGTCGCCATTCTGATCCTGGGCGGAAGGTTCACCCTGCTCTGCCCGGAAAGCTCAAAGGGGATATTCTTCGCGATACCGTCTACGGCGTCCTTGATGTTGACGGTATAATGACGAATTCCGAGGTGCTCAACGAGAAGCTGCGCCATGTTGATATCGCTCTGCTCGCCGTTCGGCATGAGAACGCCGATAACTCTGTCCTTTCCGAGAGCCTCCGCGCAAAGCGCCGCGACGATCGAGCTGTCCTTGCCGCCGGAGATACCGACGATCGCGTTGCAGCCCTTGCCGTTTTTCTCAAAGAAATCTCTTATCCACTGTACACACTCATTTTTTACTCTTTCTGCGTCAAACATATTATTCACTCCCTGAATATTATCAATTATTTTTACAGCGATGACGAACTTGCCTGACGAAGGATTCGCCGAGGAAAGCCCGGTCGCGTCGTATTCATCTTTGTCAGAAGGATCTCCGCAAGAGACCGGCGATCCGTTACGCAACAGTTATCTGGCAGCTTCTCATCGTTTCGAGCGCCGCTTCGTGCTTTTCAGGAGTTACGCCGGCGCAGCAGCGCGCGTCTGCCGAGATCGGAGCCTCCGGGAAATTCGCCTTGAGTATCAGAGCGTTGCTGACAACGCAGATATCGGTGCAAAGTCCGATGATCTCGATCGTGAAGTCCTCGCCGCCGGCAGCTTTTCTGATCTTCTCCGGAAGCTCGACAGAGCCGAACGTGAGCTTCTCCACCGCAGTGTATTTCTTTCCGGCGAGCGCCTTTTCGATCTCGCCGCTGAGCCTCCAGCCGTCCGTTCCCTTTATGCAGTGAGGAACGGGCAGCATTCTGCCCTCGGCAGTCTCCATATAGTTGTCAAGGTGTGTGTCGAGAGTCACGAAGATTTCGCCGTCAAAGCCTCTGATCTTCTCCGCTGCCGCGGGAACGATCGCCTCGGCCTCCTTCGTTCCGAGCGCACCGTCGATAAAGTCGTTCTGCAAATCGACTGCAACCAAAAACCTTTTCATATTTCATTCTCCCTTCTATTTTCGCCTGTACAGCTTCGCCGGGCGGTGACCTTCGCCCTGGGTGTATTCGTCGGTCTCCGTCACAAAGCCGCTGATCTTCCTTCTGAAATTCGCCGGAAGCACCGAGATGTTCATTATCGTCTCCTGCACGCGCTGAAGCTGAGAGAGCGTGAATTTTTCCGGCAGAAAATCGAAAATTATGTCAAAATTTTTCGCGTCGTTCCTGAGGGCGCTGAGCGCCGCCGCGATGATCTCGGCGTGGTCGAACGCCAGCCCTCCGCTTTCCTTCACCGTGAAGGACGTCCGCCCGAAACGCTCCTCGTTCTCCGCAAGTCGCGCGTTCAGCGTGACGTCGCCGCAGGTGAGGCGGAGCAGGTATTCGCTGCCTTCAAGCCGCTCGAATTCAACGTCGAACCACCTGGCGTCCTTCGCGTCGTCCTGCCCTCTCTGGCTGACTGATTCCTCGCTGATGATCGAGACGAACGCTCCGGAGATTATCCAGCCTCTCGGATCGCGCCCCGGTCTGCTGAACACGCCGACAGGCATTATCGAGACGGGGCGGACGTTCGTCTCCTCCTGCGTTTCGCGCAAAGCGCACTGCTCGATCGTCTCCCCCGGAACGAGAAAGCCTCCCGGCAGCGCCCAGTGATCCCGAAACGGGTGCTCGCCGCGCTTGATGAGCAGAACGGAGAGCTTGCTGGCGGAATTGAGCCGGTAATTGTCGCTCCTCGTCGAACGGATCATCAGCGCTACGATATCCGCCGTCACAGACGGGCGCTCATACTCGTCTATCCTGTATGATGCTAAGAATTCTTTTTCGGACTGCATTCCGATCGCCTCCCTCTTAATTACATTTTGATAATAACACAAAAGTAATAAGAAGTCAATAGCTTTTTGAAAAAAATTTCAAAAATTTTCAAATCGGCAAAAACAACTATCCCCCGGATCCGGGAGGAAGCGGGGGAAGCGCCGGAAAAATCACTTGCAGCGCCAGATGTGGCAGCTAAACGGCGCAAGCTCGCTGCCGCCGCCGAAATCGTGAACGCCGCCCGTTATGAGGTCGTCAGCCTGAGAGAAGCCTGCGTCGAAGTGAGCCGTGAACGGCGCGGAATCTGCGTTGACCGCGACGAAAACGCGCTCGCCGCCGCAGTCGCGCTGAATGACGCACTGCCTGTTCGTAAGTACGGGAATTTTCAGGTCGCCGTAGCAGAGCGCCCTGCACTCGCGATGCGCCCTTGCGAGAGTGCGGATAAGCTCTGTAAGCTCGTTCTCCAGCGGCTTGTCGAAGGACGGGCGAAGCGCGGGATCTCCGTCCTTTTTGTCGCCCTCGGCGCCCCACTCGCTGCCGTAATAAATGCACGGGATACCCGGCATACCGAACAGCACCGTATAAACGAGCGGCAGGTGGCGCGGCTCGGCGAGAATGCTCGCGATCCTCGAAACGTCGTGGTTATCGGCGAAGCAGAGCAGGTGCATACCCTTGTACTGGCACCACGGCTCGGGGCCGAAGCGGTTTTTGAGAGAGTGGCAGATCTCGAAAAGGTTCATGCTGTTGAAGCTCGAATACAAGCCCTTGTAGCACTCGTAATTCGTGGCGGAATGGAGCATCTCCGGATTTACCCAGCGCGAGTAGTCGCCGTGAAGGAGCTCGCCGACGAGGAAGAAATCCTCCCTGATGCCGTCCGTGAAGCTGCGAAGCCTTTTGAGAAAGTCGAAATCAAGGCAGTAAGCCACGTCGAGGCGGATACCGTCTATGCCGAAATACTCGATCCAGAAGCGCACCGCGTCGAGCAGATGATCGACGACGGCGGGGTTGCGGAGGTTCAGCTTTACGAGGTCGTAGTTACCCTCCCAGCCCTCGTACCATAGCCCGTCATTGTAGCAGCTGTTGCCGTCGAAATTGATATTGAACCAATCCTTGTACGGCGAATCCCACCTTCTCCGGCAGACGTCCTCAAAGTACGGGAAGCCTCTGCCGACGTGGTTGAACACACCGTCGAGGACTACCCTGATACCCTTTTCGTGGAGCGCGTCAACGACGCTTTTAAAATCCTCGTTTGTGCCGAGGCGCGTGTCGATGCGCTTGTAGTCGCGCGTGTTGTAGCCGTGCGTGTCGCTCTCAAAGACGGGCGAAAAATACACGGCATTGCAGCCGAGATCAGCGATGTGATCCGTCCAGTCCGTCACCCTGAGGATCCTGTGCTGCAAAACGCCGTCGTTCTCAAACGGCGCGCCGCACATTCCGAGCGGATATATCTGATAAAATACGGCTTCATAGCCCCAGTTTTTTTCGTTGTTACTCATATTAAGAACTCCTGTGTAAAAAAAATTGTCCGCCGCTGCCGTTCCCGGCGTGATTTCGCGGCACGACCTGCCTTTTATTATATCACATAACGCGGTGCAAATCAGCATGAAATATTACACTATAATTTGCCCGGATTTTTGTACAATATCTCACAGGCGCAAACAAAAACAGCGGCAAGTCGCTCGGACTGCCGCTGTAATTCGTTTTATTTTCCTATGCTGTTATGGGTGTGTTTATTTTGCTGTCCGGCTCCTCGAATCCTATGCTGAATCGCAGCACGGCGAGCGCGTCGTTTGCGGTAATGGTTTCGTAATTATCAGCATCACCGGGAAGTCCCGTCGATTCAGACTCATTATCGGTTTCGGTGCAGTATCGGTAAATCTGCTGTGCAATGCGTTTCGGCGCGGCTTGGGGAAATGAACATGATTATTCGTAGATATAGAATCTTTTTTCCTGATCAGCTTTTGCTTTATACATAGCGATATCAGCTTTTTTGAAAAGCTCGGAGTAATTTTTCTCGCGGCCGTTGTAAGCGGCAATTCCGATACTGATGCTTACCCCTTTCTCGTTGTTTGGAAGCAAAACGCTTTTTGAAGCTCCTTCAACAAGGTATTCTGCTGTTTTGCAGGCGCTGTCTAAATCATTCGTATTTTTGATAAATATGATGAACTCATCTCCTCCGAAACGTCCGACGATCTCATGATTTGTAAAAATTCTGCCAAGGAAGCTGCCAAGCTGAATAATAACATCATCACCGACATCATGACCATATATATCATTGATAGATTTGAAACGGTCAACATCCAATACGAACAAAAGGCCCTTGTCAGCTGAGTTATCTTCCATGAATTCATTGATTTCCCGAGTCAGAGAACCTTTGTTTCTTAAACCTGTCATTTCATCCGTGTCTCGTTGAATGCGGATTTTTCGAGTCAGGACAAATTCTCTTATGCGCAGTGAATTTGCGATAACATTCAGAAAGCAGCCAATAACTGTAAATGTGACAGCATTGACAAGATCAATTTGCCATACATCTATTGGCTTTACTTCATACATCCAGGTCAGGAAAACGGCAGAGGCAGCACCCAACTCAATGGTCATGAAATATGGTTTATCAATCATAAACATTGGTGTAAGCACTAAAAGGACGATGAATGTTGTTGCATTGTGTTCGGGCTTATTAACGTTAATAAAGCACGCGAACAGGAATAAGAACGACATGGATATATAGATCAGGAACTGCGCAAAGATAGAGTCTTTCTTAAATATGAAGAAACAGACGATTGCACAGACAAAATAGAGGAAACCTACCAGATAAAACATTCTGTTTGTTTCCATCATACTGTATTGCAGGGATGCAATATACAGAACGCCGAATACGGCAGCCGCTAAAAAATGAAGGATCTTCCAAACCTTAAAATTTGAGATATAGGCGTCTTTTTTTACCGCGTTGTATTCATCCTTTTCAATTCCGCAGTAGAAACAGTAATTCCGTAACATCACCCTACTTATCAAAAACACAAGGACCGGTTCTCTGAAATCCGGTTTTTTTCCTGTCCATATTCTTTTTCAAAGCCATCAGTAACCGGCGTTTCTGCATTTACCTTCCGTAATGCTTCTGCAAACTCAGCAGATTCCATCTTGAAGTTCCTCCCTTTACCAAGCAGCAGTCTTATTGCCTCGACCACTCTCGAGACATCAAGGCTACCGTCTCCACATGCTGAGTGCGCGGAAACATATCGACGGGAGTCGCTTCCGTAAGCTCGTAGCCGCGCTCACTGAAACGGGCGAGGTCGCGCGCGAGCGTTTCGGGATCGCACGAGACGTAGACGACGCGCGCGGGCGACATCTCGCAGACCGCGCCGATAACTGCCTCGTCGCAGCCCTTGCGCGGAGGATCTATCACGACGACGTCCGGCCTTTCGCCGCGCCTTGCAAGCTCCTGCGCCGCCTGCCCTGCGTCCATGCAGAGGAACTCCGCGTTTTCAACGCCGTTGTTCTCGGCGTTTTCCCTGGCGTTTTCGATCGCCTCCGGCACGACCTCAACGCCGATCAGCCTGCGCGTTTTGTCCGCCATAGAAAGGCCGATCGTGCCGGCGCCGCAGTAGAGGTCGATCAGCAGCTCGCTGCCCGTGAGGCCGGCGTACTTCGCGGCGAGGGCGTAGAGCTTTTCAGTCTGGTCGTGGTTGATCTGGTAAAACGAGAGCGGAGAGATGCGGAAGCTCAGGCCGCACAGCTCGTCCGTAATAACGCCGCTGCCGCTGAGCGTGCGGCACTCGCTGCCGAGGATCACGTTCGTTCTGGCACGGTTGATGTTGAGCATCACGGTGACGATCGAGCCGCAGCAGTCTTCGAGACGCCGCAGAAGCTCGCCGCTGTGGGGCAGCTTTGTGCCGTTTATCACAAGGCAAACCATGATCTCGCCGCTTTTAAAGCCCTTTCTGAGGTACAGGTGGCGCAGCAGGCCGGTGTGAGTCTGCTCGTCGTAGAGGCTTACGGAGAAATCGTTTATCCACCCCCGGACAGCCCGTGCGACAGCGTCGAACTCCGCAGGCTGGAGCAGGCACTCGCCGCTTCCGACGATCCGGTGGCTGTGGCTGCCGAAAAAGCCCATCTCGACGGTGCCGTCCCTGCCGCGCCCCACGGGTATCTGCGACTTGTTGCGGTAGCGGTCGGGGCAGTCTGCGCCGACTATCTCGCGCAGCCCGAAGCCGGAAAGTCCGCCGATTCGCGTGAGAGCGTCGTACACGCGGCGGCGCTTTATTTTCAGCTCCTCAGCGTACGAGATGTGGCGGAAGACGCAGCCGCCGCATTTCGCGTAAAACGGACAATCCGGCTCCGTCCTGAGCGCGGAAGGCGAAACGATCCGCTCCGCCTTCCCGAAGGCGTACGACTTTTTGACCTTTAGTATGCGTGCGTCTATCACGTCTCCGACAGCCGTCATAGGCACGAAAACTGCCATTCCGTCGGCGCGGCCGATGCCGCTGCCCTGCCCCGTCACGTCGGTGATCTCAAGAGGGATAATATCGTTTTTCTTTAGCATAATATGATATCACGCTCCGTTTTCCGTTTTCCATTTACCCTGCGCTGTATATTTTCGGCGAGTATAAAAATCCATTTTAATGATATCACAAATTTCCGCATGATTCAAGCAAAATGTGATATCGGTCAAAAAAATCGTGTGATAATATTGCTATTTGACGCGATTTGAGATATAATTATGAGAGCGTAGATTTTTACAGATCACGCACGGCTTCATTCGTGCGGCGATCCTTTATTCCGATACATAAGAGGTGCATTGATTTGTATATTGACAAAAGGTGTGACAAATCGTACGACGATATTCTCGGCAGGATCAGGCGAGTCCACTTCATCGGCATCGGAGGCTCCGGTATGTGTCCGCTCGCAGAGGTGCTCATTTCAAAGGGGTACGACGTCAGCGGCTCCGACATGAACGACGGCGACACGCTGCAGCGCCTTATCTCGAACGGCGTACCCGTCAAAATGGGGCACAAGGCGGAGAACATCGAGGGCGCGGAGCTTGTCGTCTACACGGCGGCAGTGAAGCAGGACAATCCGGAGCTTGCGGCGGCGCGCGAGAAGGGCATTCCCGCGATCGAGCGCTCCGTCATGCTCGGTATCCTTTCGAGGCGTTACAGCAACACCGTCGCCGTAGCCGGCACACACGGCAAGACGACTACGACCGCTATGATCTCTCAGGTGCTTATCGGAAGCGGCTGCGATCCGACTGCCGTTATCGGCGGCAAGCTCCCGAGCATCGGCGGCAACAGCCACGTCGGCTCGTCGGAAACGATGGTCTGCGAGGCGTGCGAGTACGTCGATTCGTTCATTCAGATCACCCCTGCCGTCGCCGTCATTCTCAACGTGGACGCCGACCACCTCGATTACTTCGAGAACATGGACAACATCAAGAAGTCGTTTCGCAAGTTTCTCGCTCAGACGGGCAGCGCCGCGATCGTAAACGGCGACGACGAGAACACGCTCGACTGCGCGAAGGACTCGCCCGTTCCCGTCGTTACCTTCGGCTTCGGCGAGGGCTGCGATTACCGCGCCGTCATGACAAGCCCGGAAACGACCGTTTACGACGCCTTCGACCTTTACTTCAAGGGAGAAAAGCTCTGCAATATCTCGCTCTCCGTCCCCGGAAAGCACAATGTATACAACGCGCTCGCCGCTGCGGCTGCGGCTCATCACCTTGGCGTTTCGCCGGAGGATATCGCTTCCAACCTGCACGGCTTCAAGGGCGTTCACCGCCGCTTCGAGGTACTCGGGAAGCACGGCGGCGTGACGGTCGCCGACGATTTTGCGCACCACCCCACGGAGATCACGGCAGCGCTCACAGCGGCGATGAACATGGGCTTCCGCAAGGTATGGAACGTCTTCCAGCCGCACACGTTCTCGCGCACGGCGATGCTGCTTGACGATTTCGCGAAAGCGCTCTCGATCGTTGACGAGGCAGTTATCCTGGAGATACTCCCCGTCCGCGAGGTCAACACGTACAACATATACAACACCGATCTGGGCAAAAAGGTTCCCGGCTCGAAGTGCATAGATACGTTTGAGGACGCCGCAAAATACGTTTGCGACAACGCGAAGGACGGCGACCTTATCCTCACGATGGGCGGCGGCAACGTCTATATGTGCGCCAACATGATAAACAAGATGCTTCAGGAGAAGTACGGCGAATAAACGAATACCCGCAGGCGGATACAAAAACGTCTGCGGTTTTTCTATTTCCTGTCGGCAAGCGCCGACAGGCAGTACGCGCACACCGACCGAGGCGGCAGTCGAGACCGACCGGAAAGCTCTCCGTGAAGTTTCAAAAATAATAA
>CADAYJ010000029.1 GCA_902792115.1 uncultured Ruminococcus sp.
CATCAGGCTTGAAATACGACAGTATTCCTGCGCCCTCTTCCTTGCCTTGCAAAAATTATCCTCGAAAATCTTTTTAAGGTTTTAATTGAGAATTAGTATAAGATCACTCTTAATGATACAGACTTTCGCAGAGAAGTGCGGAATACAGGCAAGCCGTTTTTGAGGAAGCGGCTTGCTTTTCTTTGCGTAAAAATCACTCTAAAACAAAACGATCACAGCCCGCATTCGAAACGTAAGCTGTGATCGCCTTTTTGTTTTTTCCAAGTTACCTCGGTTTTATCTTTGCCCGAATGTGCTCCAGCCTGTTGAGCGCCTCATTGAGCGTGTCGTTTTTCTTTGCGAAATGAAAGCGGATAAGGTGGTTTACGTCCTCGCGGAAGAAGCTCGACCCTGGAACGGCTCCGACGCCGACGTCGCGGGCGAGAACCTCGCAGAATTCAAGGTCGCTCTCGTAGTTGAATTCCGAGATATTGAGAAGCACGTAGTAAGCGCCCTGCGGGTTCGTGTGCGAAATGCCGATATCGTCAAGCCCCTTTAAAAAGAGTTCGCGCTTTTCGGTGTACTTAGCCTGAAGCGCTTTGTAGTAGTCGTCGCCGAAGTTCAGCCCCGTGACAGCCGCTTCCTGGAGCGGAGCGGCAGCCCCGACCGTCAGGAAATCGTGCACCTTCTTCGCAACGTCGATGATGTGAGGCGGGGCGATTATATAGCCGAGTCTCCAGCCTGTTATCGAGTACGTTTTCGACAGCGACGAGCACGATATCGTTCGCTCCCACATATTCGGGAGAGAAGCAAAATACGTGTGGCGATACGGCTCATAGACTATGTGCTCGTATACCTCATCGGTGATGACGAACGCGTCGTACTTTTCGGCAAGGTCGCCGATCAGCTTCAATTCGTCGTATGTAAAGACCTTTCCGCACGGATTCGACGGATTGCAGAGGATTAGAGCCTTCGGCTTTTGCTTAAACGCCGCTTCAAGCTCGTCGGGATTAAAATTGAACTCGGGCGGGTAGAGCGGAACGTAGATCGGCTCAGCTCCGGAAAGTATCGTATCGGCGCCATAATTCTCGTAGAATGGGGAGAATACGATCACCTTGTCGCCGGGATTTGTGACGGTCATCATCGCAGCCATCATCGCTTCTGTGCTGCCGCAGGTGACTACGATCTCGGCGTTCGGGTCGATTTGTCTGCCCATCAAGCGAGACTGCTTTTTTGCAAGCGCTTCGCGGAAATTCTGCGCTCCCCATGTGATCGAATACTGGTGAAAGTCCTCCTTCGTCACCTGCGCAAGGCGATCGAGCAGCTCCTTTGGCGGCTCGAAATCGGGGAATCCCTGCGAGAGGTTCACCGCACCGTATTGGTTCGATATCCTTGTCATACGGCGTATCACGGAGTCCGTAAAATTCTCCGTTCGTTTTGAAAGTGTCGGCATAGCGTGTGCCCTCCTGCCTGCGTTGTTTCTTGTTGATATTATACAAGCATCAGATCGTATAGTCAAGTACACGCTCGTCGATAACGCGCTTTGACTTGTGCTCGGAGCGCGTGTTCAAGCCGCCGTCGGCGTGCACCTCAACTCTCGCGGGCTTAACGCCGATGCGCGCTTTCAGAGCCGCCGAGACCTCTGCCGCGACCTCCTCGTCGCACTTCGGGTTGTCGGACGATTTCTCTATCTCAACGGCGTACTTGTTCGTGAAGTCCTTTTCAAAGATGCGGATAAGATACTCGCCCGTTATGCCGCTGTAGTCGCGGACTACGGCTTCGATGTCGCTCGGGAATACGTTTACCGCAGAGACGATGAACATATCGTCCTTTCTGCCCTGAATGTGTATCCTGCCGTGCGTTCTGCCGCAGGAGCACTTCTTGTTGTCTATCCAGCCGATGTCGCCCGTGCGGAATCGGATCAGCGGACGCGCGTGCTTTCTGAGGGTTGTAAATACAAGTTCGCCGACCTGACCCGGCTCGAGCACCTCGCCGGTGTGGATGTCGACCGTTTCAACGAGGATATGGTTCTCGGCGATGTGCAGACCGTCCTTAGCCTCGCACATTGCGGCGCACGCACCGAAGATGTCGGACAGGCCGTAGAAATCGTAGACCTCGGCACCCCAGATATCCTCGATAGCCTTTCTTGTCGCTTCTATCGAACCGCCAAGCTCTCCCGCAACGATGATCTTCTTTATGTTGAGATCTTTTTTTGGGTCTATACCGCTCTTAAGCGCCTTTTCACCGAGCTGCCATGCATAAGAGGGCGATGTCCAGATGACCGTCGGCTGATACGTTTTGAGAACGTAGAGCAGTCTTTCGCTCGGCAGTGTGCCGCCCCAGATGCACAGAGCGCCGAGATTCTGCGCGCCGATAACGTCGGGACCGCCGACGTAGAGCGAGAAGTTCAGCGCGTGAACGTAGCGGTCGTTCGGACGCATGCCGATCTGCCAGAACCAGCGGCTCTCGGTATCCTGGAACTCGTCGAAATCCTTCTTTGTGAACGGGCTCATAGTCGGAACGCCTGTCGAGCCGGACGATGTGGAGATGAACACAACGTCGTCCTCGGGAACGGCGGCAAGCTCGCCGAGGAACGATCCGACGCCTTGCGTATCGCGCTGTGTTTTTTTATTGATGAACGGAAATTTCCGAATATCCTTGAGGGTCTTTATGTCCTCTGGCTTAACGCCCGCCTCGTCGAACGAGCGCTTGTAGTACGGCGCGTTGTCGTATGCGAATTTTACGATCTCTTTCAGATCGGCAAGCTGTCTTTTTTCAAGTTCTTCGCGGGGGAGCGTTTCAAGCTCCTCGTCCCAGTATTTGTTGTTGATATCTCTGCTCATTGTTATTTCTCCTCTTTCTTTATTTCGCAAAATGTTTATCTATGTATTCCCACTTTTTATCGCGTGCGTTTGTTATAATCTCTATATCCTCGTCCGTCAGATGTTTGAAACGGCTCTGGCGTTTCAGATAATGCTCCACGCTTGTAAACTCTTTCGGACGGTTGTTTATCGTAAATTCGCCGTTTTCATATTCGGAGAGATACCACAGTCCGCAGTCAACGACCTCTTTGGCAAGCTCGACCGTTTCGTTTGCGGCTGCTCCCCAGCCCGTCGGGCAGGGTGCGAGAATGTGTATGTATTTTGTCCCCCTGATATTCTTCGCTTTCTCGACCTTTTTCATGAAATCGGGAAGATAGCCGACGCTTGCCGTAGCGGCGTAGCTTATGCCGTGAGCCGCGACTATCTCGAACATATTCTTCTTCGGGCGGATATTGCCTCTGATGTTCTTTCCCGCGGGAGTCGTCGTGGTTTTGGCTCCGAACGGCGTGAGCGAGCTTTTCTGAATGCCCGTGTTCATATACGCCTCGTTGTCGTAGCAGATGTAGAGGATATCGTCGTTTCTGTCGATAGCTCCCGAAAGCGCCTGTATGCCGATGTCTGCCGTGCCGCCGTCTCCCGCGAAGCCTACGGCGTGAAAATCGGTTATACCCTGCGCCCTCAGCCCCGCTTCAACGCCCGTGAGCATCGAGGCAGTTCCCGCGAACGTCGATATGATAGCGTTGCAGCCGAAGCAAAGCTGCGGATAGTTGAAGCCTACAGCCGACATACAGCCTGCGGGAACTACGGCTATCGACTTCTCGCCGAGCACCTTGAGCGCTATTTTGACGGCAAGACTGCCGCCGCAGCCCGCGCACGCCTTGTGACCGTAAAAAAATTCCGTCTCGTTTATTGTTTTAGCGCTGATCGCCACTCTGCTCACCTCCTATGCCGATGAATTTTACCGTTGTTTTTCCTTCCTTTAACTCCGCGAAGATACCCTCGATCTCCTCGGCGGAGATATTCCTGCCGCCCAAGCCCGCGATGTAATTCGACGTCGGAAGCGTCAGGTCGGCCTTTTTGAGCGCCGAATTCACATTCGTATAAACAGCGCCCTCATTGCCGAACGAAATATCCTTTTCCAGAACGGCTGCCGCTTTTGCTTTCTTTACTGTCGCCGAGATCTCCTCGTTCGGGAACGGGCGCATATATCTGATACGCAGCAAGCCGACCTTCTCTCCCCTATCGCGCAGCTTGTCAACGACCTCGCGGACAAGACCCGCGATAGAGCCGAGCGTTATGATGATATAGTCGGCTTCGTCCGTTTTATAGCTCTCCGTCAAGCCTGTATATTTTCTGCCGAATATTTCGGAAAAGCGCTTTTCGGCCTTTGGGATAACTTCTTTTGCGTTCAGGATACCGCAGTGTTCTTTGAACTTGAAGAACGTGTTCGTGTCGGGGCCTGCGGAGAATGCCAGGTTCTTCGGCTTGTCGAGACTCATTTTGTTCTCCGTTTCGAATTTCGGGAGAAAAGCGTCCGCCTGTTCCGCCGTGGGAACGTCCACGACTTCGTATGTGTGGGTGAGGACGAAACCATCGAGGTTTGCCATAAACGGCGTGCTCACGTCCTTGTCCTCGGCTATGTAGAAGCTCATCAGAGCGAGATCGAGCGCCTCCTGAGCCGTCTGCGCATACGCCTGTATCCAGCCGCTGTCGAGCTGTGAGAGCGAATCACGCTGATCGCCGTAGATGTTCCACGGGAGAGCAGTCGAACGGTTCGCGTTCATCATAACTATCGGGAAGCGACCGCCTGCCGCATAAGGAAGACATTCCGCCATGTACAGAAGTCCCTGCGACGACGTCGCCGTGAACGCCCTTGCCCCTACCGAAGACGCGCCCATTGCGCACGAGAGCGCCGAATGCTCCGACTCAACGTGTATGAATTCCGATTTTAAGCTGCCGTCCTCGACGAACTCGGAGAGCTTTTCGACAACGATAGTCTGCGGCGTTATCGGATAGGCTGAAACGACCTGCGGACGGGCGAGCCGAACTCCGTAGGCGAACGCTTCGTCGCCCGAAAGAAACTCCTTTGCCATTATTTCTCCTCCTCCATCGTGATAGCACCGAGACGGCATATCTTTTGGCAGATGCCGCACCCCTTGCAGAAATCGTAGTCTACGCTTACCTTATCGCCCTGTCTGAAAATAACCCCGTCGGGGCAATAGAGGTAGCAGTTAAGACAGCCAACGCATTTGTCCGGGTCTATTACGGGACGAACGCTGCGCCAGCCCGCGTTCTTTGTCACGAGGTAGCCCGCCTCATACGATGTGGAATCGGGTATCTCGTCAAACGAAGTGGGTGCGTGGTCTCTGAGATAAGGCTTCATGCTCCAACCTCCCGAAACGCAGCCGATAGAGCCGCGATGTTTTTGTCGTGCAGCTTTTTCGGCATATTGCGCTTTATGGCGTATGCCACGTCGTCGAGCGATACCTCCCCCGAGACGGCGGCGAAAATGCCGAGCAGTATCGTATTTGTGATCGGAAGCCCAAGCACCTCACGCGCTATTCTGCCCGCGTCCACGGCGACTATCCTTGGATCGTCGTACTTTTTGGACGTATTTACGAGCAGCCTGCCGCCGTTTTTCAATTCGTCGAACGCCGCTGTATCAAGCAGTGTATCGTCGAGGTATATAGAGTAATCGGCTTTCTTTATCTCGCTTCTGTTTCCGATGGGCGTATCGGCGAGCTTTGTAAAAGCTCTGATGGGTGCGCCTCTGCGTTCGGGACCGAAAGAGGGGAACGAGAGCGAATAAGCGCCGTTTTTATGAGAGTAAGCGTCGCCGAGCAGCCGAGCAGCGGTAAACGCGCCCTGACCGCCTCTGCCGTGCCAAAGTATTTCTGTCATATCACAAGTCCTCCCGTTGTCTTTATCAATAGTGTGTTTTTATTTCGACGGCCGATTCATAGAGAAAACTTTATCCATGCGGACATTCATCTGTTGTTTCGGCCGCGTGAGAATAGGCTCGGTATTATAATCCGATACGTGCGCGTACTGCCTTTGCCCGCTCGGGCGGTTATTGTTTCCAGCGAAGCAGATATTTCTGAACTCTGTTGAAAATATAAGAGATAACTACAATGACCGTGCCGAGCACGATAAGACCTACAAGCGTTCTTGTGTAGTCGCCGAAATCGGAATAGTTCTTGATGTAGTAACCCATGCCGCTTTGTGCGCCTATCATCTCGGCGGAGGTCAGAAGTACGAACGATACCGTAAGCCCCTGGTTGCACCCGATGAATATCTGCTCGAGCGACGCGGGGAGAATTATCTTGAACAGCATTGTGAACTTGCCGACGCTGAGCACCTTTGCGGAGTCTATAGTCTTTTTCTCAACGTTCATAACGCCGCTGAGCGTTCCCGCGAATACGGGCCAGAACGTAGCCAGAAAAATAACGAACACCGATACCGAGCGGAACGTCGGCAAAAGCGCGATGCCGTAGGGTATGTATACTATCGGAGGTATTGCTCCGAGAAATTTTGAGATGTATGTCGCTGCGCTGCCGAGTCTTGCGCTCCAACCGAGGAACAGCCCGAGAGGTATCGCTATAATAAGCGCGAGCAGATAACCCTGTAAAATGATTCCGACGGAGCTTAATATATTTATGACTATCTTTTCATGGTCTTCGATGAACTGACGGAAGACCCTGCCCGGAGGCGGGAACAGCGACGGCTTCAACACGTTCAGCTTCGCCGTCGTTAGAGTCCACGCGATGAGCAGCCCGTAGACGAACGATACTATATCGGAGAAAAGCTCCGTCCCGATTTTGTTTTTCGCAAAGGCGCAGTATAGTATCGCGAGCACCTCAACGCCCGACGCAAACCACACCACGTAGGGTGTGCAGACCTCCGCGGGCAGCTTGTCCGGCAGAAGCTGCACAAGTATCAGAACGATAAAAAGCAGATGTACCACGCGAAAAAATCTTTGCTTAAAGGTCATTACAAAACGACCTCCTCGCCGCCGATCCTGTCGGCAACATCGCTGTAGAACATTGAAACAAGCTCGTTTCTGAATTTGTTGTAGCGGCTCGTCTGCAAAAGCGACATACGGTCTCTCGGGCGGTCGAACGGCACATCGATCTCGCTGTAAACGTGACCGGGGTTTGCCGTCATCATGACTATCCTATCGGAAAGCAGAATCGCCTCGTCGATGTCGTGCGTTACGAAAACGACCGTTTTGCGGGCAGTGCTGCCGTCGCCCTCCCAGAGGTCAAGCAGAAGCTCCTGGAGCGACGAGCGGTTTTTCGGGTCAATAGCGCCGAACGGCTCGTCCATCAGAAGAATGTCGGTGTCCATCGCAAGAGCGCGTGCTATAGCGACTCTCTGCTGCATACCTCCCGAAAGCTGAGAGGGGTACTTGTCCTTGAACTCGATAAGACCGACCTTGTCGAGATACTCATCGGCGATCTCGAGGCGCTGTGCCCTGCTTGCCCTTTTGTTTACCTGTTCAACGCCGAACGCGACGTTCTTTCTTGCCGTCATCCACGGGAACAGGGAGTAGTGCTGGAACACCACGCCTCTGTCGGTCCCCGCACCCTCAACGGGCTTGCCGTCGATGAGTATCTCGCCCTCGGTGGGCGTGTTGATACCCTCCAGTATACTCAGCAGCGTGCTCTTGCCGCAGCCGCTCGACCCGATAACGCTGACGAACTCGCCGTCCTCTATAGACAAGGAAACGTCTCTGAGCGCCGTAAAGCGTTTCTTTTTTTCGGTGTAGTCCACCGTTAAATTGTTTATCTCTATCTTGCTCATTGTTATGTCATCTCATTTCTGTTTCGGCAGCGATCGGCTTCTGCGACCGCGGGTAATGCAATAATTATTCAAATTCGTCAAAATGCGCTTTCAGCTGTTGATATACGGTGTCGTCGGGAGCTTCCTTAAGAAGGCTTTCGAGTGCTGCAGAGTAAATTTCCGTGTTGAACAGCTTGTCTATGTCGTAGTCCTCGGTGTAGCCGAGCTCGACGATGGAGTTTTTCAAAGCGACCGTACCCTGCTTGTCGGGGTCGGGAACTGACGTGCCGTAGCCGCCGTAAAGCTCCGTTTCGATGAGGTCTTCCTCGATGTCGATGTAGACCTTAACGTCCTTTATCGTCTTCTCGTGATCCTCCTGCGTGAACTTGTACGCCTTTATAAGAGCGCGCTCGAACGCGCTGTAGGTGTTCGGGTTATTTTTGAGCGCCTCTGTTGCGGCGACCTGACGGCAGCAGGGCTGATTTTCGAGCAGCGGCTCCTCGGAGCAGCGGTAAACGATCTTGTAGCCTTGACTTTCCGCAAGCGATGTATAAGGAGAGTACGCCGAAACAGCGTCGATGGAATCGTTCTGCAGAGCGTTGAAAGCGTCCTTCTGGCTGTCGAAGTAGACGATGTTCACCTTGTCGTCGCCCTCACCGATATCGATGCCCTTATCTTTGAGGAGTATCTGAAGCTCTGCATCCTGAACGGAATTTTTAACGGAAGCGACGTTCCTGCCTTTGAGTACGGATACGTCCCAATCGTCAAGGCCCTCGACGTATTCGGGCTTGATAACGTAGCCGTGGCCGTTCGTCATCTCACCGCCGAATATCGTAAGGTCGTGCCCCTGGCTCTGGAATGTAAGCGACGGAACGGAGCCGATGAACGCCGCGTCGAGCTTGCCCGATTCAAGACCGCTCGCAAGCTCTGCCGCCGAAGAAAACAGCGTTAGCGTTACGTCAAGACCCTCCTCCTCGAAGAAGCCCTCCTCCTTTGCTACAAAGCCCAGCAGATGAGCTGTGGAGTTGAGGTGTCCGAGATTGAACTTTGTCTTTTCAAGCGTCGGTGTGTCGGAGCTTTCCGCTGCCTGAGAAGCGGGGGAGCTGCCATTGTCGGCGCTTGAAGCGGGTGTGTTGTCGGAGCAGCCCGCAAATGCCGAGCCTGTGATAACAGCGGCAAGAAGCGCCGCAAGTATTCTCTTTTTCATGATTATTTTCCTCTCTTTTCTTTGGTCACTTGCCTGCGCAGCAGTCGGGAACTTCGCTCTCGGCCTGTTCGCAGCAGTCGGGTGTAGCTGTGTTTTTGCAGCAGTCTTGGTTTTTGCTGCCCGAGCAGCCTGTCAGCGCTATGATCATACAGACTATAACGCAGCAGATCAAAACAAATCTTTTCATTTTCTTTTCTCTCCTTAAAAATAGACATAAAAAACGGAAGTCACGGCGACTTCCGGGCAAAGGGCAGTATTTGCCTTTACATTCGGAAAACGCAGCACTCATTTACGCAGGGCATAACCTTGCGCATATTACACATCGTCATACACTTTGTCGTTCTTACTGCTGTCATCAGTGTTCTCTCCTTTCGTTTCGGTAAGGCTATTATAGCACGCCATGTGAGAAATGTCTAATATCCTATAGGTATTATAGGTAATAGGTTTTCCCTATTGTAACGCGAACAAAAAAAGACCGCCGCAAATATCAGCGGCAGCCGTTTAATCCAGAATTTTATGTGCGTTTTTAGAAGTGATCTGTTCAAGCTCCGAATCGGTCAGGCGCAGGCTGTCGAGCAGCTTCACCTCGCTTACGGGATCCCACAGCGGGAAATCCGTTCCGAAAAGTATCCTCTCGGCCCCGTAAGCGTGTATGTATTCGCCTATCCTCTCGGGCGGCAGAGCGGCAGAGCAGCTCGATATGTCGATGTAGCAGTCGGTGCCGCTAAGAAGCTCATACGCTTCGTCGAACATCGACCAGCCGCCGAGATGCGCTGCTATGATCTTCAGACGCGGGAAATTGTCGATAACTCTTTTCAGTCTGCGAGGGTGAGAGTAATCGAACCTCCTGTCTCCACAGTGAATGAGCAGGGGCAGCCTGCCCTGTACCGTGTCGTACATCTCGAAAAAGCGCTCATCATCTATGTTGAACCCCTGCGTGTCGGGGTGCAGCTTTATGCCCTTTAAGCCGAGCCGAAGAATATTCTCCGCTTCGGCCTGAAGGTCTTCGCAGTCGGGGTGAACTGTGCCGAAGCCGTAAAACTCCTCATGCACGTACACCTCTCTTACTATAAAATCATTTATATGGCGCACCTGCTCGGGTTTGGTCGCGATCGGCAGCAGCACGAAGCGCGATATCCCCGCCTGTCTGCCGATCGTTAAAAGCTCGTCGGCGGTTCCGATATGCTCGGGCTTTATTCCGTAGAACTCGCCCGTTGAAAGCGTCGCCTTTTCCGCTATCTTGTCGGGGTAAATGTGCGCGTGAAAATCAATTATCTCCATTTGAAACACCAAGATATTTTTTTAATTCCTCAACGTACTGCCTGCCTACGCGGCTGAGGTGAATGTTCTTTTTTGTGATATAGCCGATCTTCATCTTGCTCGACGGGTGCTCGTCGTCGGGCTGATACGGCACGGCGATGAAGTCGCTGCCGTTGAGCTCCTCGCAGATTATTCCCGAGCAGAGCGTGTAGCCGTTCAGACCTACCATCAGATTGAGCATCGTAGCGCGGTCGGTCGCCTTTATCGTGCGGGGGTATCGGTTCGTTGAGAGTATCTCCTCGGAGAGGTACATCGAGCCGCTTCCTCCCTGCTCAAACGATAGGCAGGGGTATTCGGTCAGCTCGTCGAAGCGAATCGCCCTATTTTGGGCAAGCGGGTGGTTTTTCCATATATAAACGTAAGCGTCGCATTCGATAAGCTCGTGAAACTCAAGCCCGTTCGTGCGGAACAGCTTTGTCAGCAGAGGCGCGTTGAAATCGCTCATATACAGCACGCCTATCTCGCTTCTGAGCGTACAGACATCGTCGATGACTTTCTGCGTGCGCACCTCGCGGACGGCGAACTCGTACTCCTCGGTGTCGAGCGTTTTTACAAGCTCGACAAAGCTCTTTACGGCAAACGAGTAGTGCTGCGCGGAAACGGCGAATTTCTTTTTTATGCTGCCGCCGTCGGAATATTTTTCGAGTATCGTTTCGTATTGATGATAAAGTTCGCGTGCGTGCGATATAAAATCAACTCCCTCGCCCGTTAATGTAACGCCGCGTCCGCTGCGGTGAAATATCGTTATGCCGAGCTCGCGTTCAAGCTCCTTTACCGATTCCGAAAGCGACGGCTGCGCAACGTAAAGCACCTCGCTCGCCTTGTTTAGCGACCCGATCTCCGAGATCGCGATAACGTAACGTATCTGCTGTAATGTCATTCCCGATTCTCCCGAACGTACAGATTTTTTGTAAAATAGCGGTCGCCCCTGTCGGGCAGTATAATTACAATATTGCCTCTTGCGCCGCCTGCTATCAGCTTCTTTGCCGCCGCAAGAGCCGCGCCCGACGACGAGCCTGCGAATATGCCCTCTTTCAACGCAAGTTCGCGTGCTCCGCCGAACGCTTCCTCGTCGTTCATCTTGACGACCCTATCGACGAGCGACATATCCATCGTGTCGGCAATAAAGTCGTTGCCGATACCCTCTATATTGTAGTCGCCGTGCTCACCGCCGCCCATTGTGGAGCCCTCGGGGTCTGCAAGCACGCCCGTGATATTTGCGTTTTTCTCCTTTAGATATTTCACAACGCCCGAATAAGTACCGCCGCTTCCCGCGCCGGCAACGAGGTAATCTATCTCGCCGTTGAGGTCGTCGTATATCTCCCTGCCCGTCGTCTCGTAGTGAGCGAGAGGGTTTGCGGGGTTCTTGAACTGTTCGAGCGTAACGGCATCGGGGATAGAACGGCGAAGCTCCTCCGCCTTATCCCACGCTCCGAGCATTCCGCCCTCTCTCGGCGTGTTGATTATCTCCGCTCCCAGCGCACGCAGAAGCGTCTGCTTTTCAGCCGAGAACTTTGTCGGCACGACGAAGATTATCCTGTACCCCTTATTGAGCGCGGAAAACGCGATTCCCAAGCCTGTGTTGCCCGCCGTCGCTTCAACTATCGTGCTGCCCTTTTTGAGAATTCCCCTGCGTTCGGCGTCCGCTATCATATACTTTCCTATTCTGTCCTTTACGCTGCCCGACGGATTGTAAAGCTCGAGCTTTGCGTAGAGAGCAACACCCTCGGGAAGCCCCAGATGGTTCAGCCTTACGAGAGGCGTATTGCCGATGAGCTGCTGCATATCGTTATAGAGAGCCATTATTATTCCTCGCTTTCCGCAATTGCCAGATCAATATCGGCGAGGATATCGTTTATATTCTCAATGCCGATGGAAAGACGGATAAGCCCGTCCGTAATGCCTATCTTCTGGCGGACCTCATACGGTATGGCGGCATGAGTCATCGTTGCGGGGTGGCAGACAAGGCTCTCGACGCCGCCCAGGCTTTCGGCAAGCTGCACGAGCTTGAGCGCTTTGAAGAACTTCTTGATATCGTAATTCTCGTAAAGCTCAAACGAGATCATAGCGCCGCCGTTTTTCGCCTGCCTTTTGTTTATCTCATATCCCCGTGCGTCGGGCAGACCCGGGTAGTATACCTTTTTGACTGCCTTGTGACCGCTGAGAAATCCTGCCGCCTTTTCTGCGTTTTCAACGTGGCGGTCAAGACGAACGGCGAGCGTTTTTATGCCTCTTATAAGCAGGAAGCTGTCGAACGGGCCGAGAACGGCGCCCGTCGAATTCTGAATGAACGCGATGTGCTTTGCAAGCTCGTCATCGTTTACGACTACCAAGCCCGAAACAACGTCGCTGTGACCGCCGAGGTATTTCGTCGCGCTGTGGATAACGATATCCGCGCCGAGCGAGATGGGGCGCTGCAAATACGGTGTCATGAACGTGTTGTCTACGATAGAGAGAATGCCGTGCTTCTTCGCAATAGAAGCGACCGCGGCAAGGTCTGTGACGGTGAGCAGCGGGTTTGCGGGGCTTTCAACGAGGATAGCCTTAACGTCGTCGGTGATATTATCTTCAAGCGCTTCAAGGTCAGTCGTATCCTCGATGGAATACGAAATGCCGAAATTATTGAACACCTTGTCGAGAACGCGGAACGTGCCGCCGTAGACGTTGCTTGAGATCAGCACTCTGTCGCCCGTCTTGAAAAGGCTCAGCACAGCCGATATTGCCGCCATGCCCGAGGCGAACGCAAAGCCCGCCTTGCCGCCCTCCAGCTCAGCGATGAGAGCCTCGAGCGCCGCACGCGTCGGGTTGCCCGTACGGGAATACTCCCACTTGAACTCGCCGAGAGCGCTCTGTTTGTATGTGGACGTCTGATAAATGGGAACATTTACCGCTCCCGTGTATTTGTCGCTGCTTATGCCGCCGTGGATAAGCGCGGATTCAATATTTTTGTATTCACTCATTCTGAGTCACTCCTTGTAGTATATATCATTTTCCGTGTAATTTTCAAGTATTGTAAGCATATCGTTCGCCGTTATCCTGGCACGGGGAAGATCGTGCTCGAGATAATTGCCGCATTCCTCGCGGTGGCTGCCGGGTATCTCGCCCTCGAATTCCGCGATGAAGCGAAGACTCTCCTTTACAAGCTCTATCGCCCTATCGTGCGGAATGTCGTCTGTGACGAGCAAATAAAATCCTGTGCGGCAGCCCATCGGACCGACGTATATAACGCTGTCGGAAACGCTGCTGTTTCGGGCATACGTTGCGAAAAGATGCTCTAACGTGTGAAGCTCGCCGTTGCCGAGATAGTCGCCGCCATTTGGCTTTTTCATTCTGATGTCATACGTTACGATGTTTCTGTCAACGCGTGAGAGGTACATTCCGCGGTCGAGCTTGTCGTGGTTTACGGTGAAGCTTGCTATCTTATCCAACTGCCTCACCTCCGATATATTCCCTGAGCTTGTCCGAGATATCGGTCTTCTCCCACGGAAGATCGAGGTCGCCGCGCCCGAAGTGGCCGTAAGCCGCAGTCTGAGCGTAAATCGGGCGTCGGAGCTTGAATCTGTCAATGATAGCGGCCGGGCGAAGATCGACGGTGTTCTCAACAGCCTCCGTCAGAAGCTCGTCGGGGACCTTGCCGCTGCCGAACGTATTCACGAGCACCGACACGGGTTTTGCAACGCCGATGGCGTAAGCAAGCTGTATTTCGGCTCTGTCGGCAAGACTTGCCGCAACTATGTTCTTGGCGATGTAGCGTGCTGCGTAAGCGGCGCTTCTGTCCACTTTGGTCGGATCCTTGCCCGAGAACGCACCGCCTCCGTGAGCCGCCGCTCCGCCGTATGTATCGACGATGATCTTTCTTCCCGTAAGGCCGCTGTCGCCAACGGGACCGCCGATAACGAATTTCCCCGTCGGGTTGACGAGAACTCTGATATCATCGCTGCGCCACCTCTGCGGGATAGACGGCTTGACCACATTTTCGAGCAGGTCTTCTCTGATCGTTTCCTGCGAAACGTCGGGGTCGTGCTGCGCCGAGATTAGCACAGTGTCGATGCCTACGGGCTTTCCGTCGTCGTATTTTACGGAGACCTGCGTTTTGCCGTCTGGTCTGAGGTACGGCAGAGCGCTGCTTTCACGCACCTGAGTCAGTCTGCCCGAAAGCTTGTGCGCAAGCGATATCGGCAGCGGCATAAGCTCCTCTGTTTCATTTGAAGCGTAGCCGAACATTATACCCTGATCGCCTGCGCCGAGCGTGCTGTCGTCGCTTCCTCTGTTTTCAAGAGCGTCGTCAACGCCCTGAGCGATGTCGGGCGACTGGCGGTCTATGAGTCTGATGATATTCGCGGAATCGCCGTCGAAGCCGAGCTCCTCGCGGTCGTAGCCGATATCCCTGATAGCTTCTCTTACGATGCTCTCAACGTCGATATCTGCAGACGACGACACCTCGCCCGCAAGCACGACGGTATTGTTTTTTACGAGAGTTTCTATCGCCACGCGGGCGTTTTTATCCTTTGAAAGATACGCGTCGAGAAGCGTGTCCGAAATTATGTCGCACACCTTGTCGGGGTGCCCCTTTGTTACCGATTCCGAAGTAAAAATTGATATACTCATTTCTTTTCTCTCCCTTTTCCTAATTCATTGCCAAAACAAAATTTACGTTTTCAAATGCCTTTATGTCGCCGTCAAAGCGCGAAAAATATTTGCGCTGTATCCTCTCGGGCGTTTCGTGCTCCGCTATCGAGAAGCCGTGGCCGCTCAGTACCGCAGCTATCTCATCAAAGGAATAGCCGTGAACTATCTTCTCGCCGAGCTTTTCGGTTATCTGAGAAAGTGTTCTTATGCGCTCCGATTCTTCGCCCGAAAGCGTCGTTTCGTCGGGGTAGTCGAAAACTATTTGGCAGTCCCCGGAGGAGCTTTCGCGTATCTTGCTTATCGTCTGCTCAAAAACGGGCAGCGTTAAGTAGTAGGTTACGCCGAGTATCGCGAAGAACGACGGCAGCCCGGGGTCGAAGCCCGATTCAAGCAGCTTTTTCGTCATATCGTCCTTTGAAAAATCTATCGGTACGAACGTGAGATTTTTCGGGATATTCCATTCAAGCTCGCTTATGCGGGAGCGCTTGTATCTGCCTGTATCGGGGTGGTCAAGCTCAAAGATATTTATATTGTCGTTGTCGTTGCGAAACGCGAACGTGTCCATTCCCGCACCGCAGATAACGTACTGACAGCGCTCATGCTCTTTTGCGAAATCGAGCAGCCTTTTTTCGGCAAACGCGATACGCGAAAGCGGTATCGGCGCGATGTAGCGGTTTACCGTTTCGGTTATCGCAGCCGACGTGTACATATAATTCTTATCCGACAGCGACGTATCGAAATCGTTTTCGATAAGCTGTCCTACCTCCTCGAACTCGTCCTTGCCCATCAGATCGTAGGCGAGATAGTCGTCGAATATCTTCCTGCGCTCGTGATTGGAATGGAATGCGCGTGCGAACGAGCAGAGCTTCGCCGTGATGCTCTCTTGTGTTTCTATCATAATAATACCTCGTTTCAAAGCATAAAAATGCCGCCTGTTGCCACAAAGGGCAGACAGACGGCAGCAGTTGAAAAATCGCAGCTTGACCGCCCGTATCGGCATAACAACACATACAGCCGTTACATACGGGCACAGCAAAGCCGCCGAGAACGAGCTGTGTATTCTCGGCTGTCATGTTATGGAGCTTTGCGTTAACTGCGGTCAGCATTTCGATTACCTCTTTCAAACAATTCTTATTTACACGGCACAACATCGTTTCGGATACATCGTGATATCTCCTGTGCTTTTATTTATTAGTTATCCTATATGTTTAATGGGTTTTAACTATAGCTATTATCTCACACTCATCGTGAAAAGTCAAGGCGTTTGCATATAGTTTTTTTCTATACCCGATAATAAGCATTTTTTGAGGCGTGATATTACATTATTTGTACCTTGAAGAACGGCCAAAAAGCCTCTGTGCCCCAAAGCACAGAAGCACAAGTAAGCAGAACACATATCTCTTTGTGTTAATTGCTGTTATTCGAGGTATTTCATAACCAAGGGATAGTTTTAAGAGACTTTTCTTTATGTTTTTATTGAGCATTTGATTTCTTCTGCTTTTCTGCCCGTCCTCCCATCCACACGAGCGAGTATATAAACAGCGTCGGCACACCAAACAGGTAAGCCCCCAATACCTCTGCGTTTTTCTCCCGAGGATATAATCTTTTTCGTCCTGTACTCTCCCAGCGGCATATACAAAGGACAGCACGTTATGGGTGTCTGCGGCATTAACATTGATATCGAAATGGGCATGGACAAGTTTGAATATCTTATTGCAGACCCGTACGACGAAAAAAGGAAAGTCCCCGATGGCTTTGTTACAAGAACTATCCCCGCGTTTACTTGGGCGGTATTTCCGTGCAGGGGTGCCATGCCGAATGCGCTTCAGGACGTGAGCGCAAAGATCTTTTCGGAGTGGCTGCCGGCTCTGAAAGAATATGAGTTTGCCGCAGGATACTGCGTTGAGTATTACGATGACGCATCGAAGTACGAAAATGGAACGCAGGACGAAAACTACTACTGCGAGATCCGGATACCAGTGAAAGAGAAATAAATGATCACCGTTGTGTGATACCCATACAGAAATTTTGCCCCGAAGTGATGTCTGATCGCTTCGGGGCAGTGTATTATTCGGCTGCTGCTGTCACGCCGATGACGCTTGAAGATATTTACAGGTGAACGGGGTCAAACTATCGCACCCATACTTTATCCGAATTATCCCTGAAATCTCCCGCTTTTCACCTCGTCCGTGACGTTTTTTAAAAAAAGTGCACCAAAAGTGCACCAGACCAAAAAATCAAAACCACCCGCTCAGCGGGTGGTCCCAGCTTGTAGATTAACCCCGTATTCGGAAAGAATACGGGGTTAAAATTATGCTAATCAAGAATAATAAGTAATCTGAAGGCAGATGAAGGCAGATGAAG
>CADAYJ010000030.1 GCA_902792115.1 uncultured Ruminococcus sp.
CACGGATTTCATTCTCTACGGCGGACAGGCTGCTGAGCGCTACGCGAACGAAAACGGCATGATCTACGGCGGAACCGATCCCTCGGTATACGTTCCCGTTGACACGGAGCCGAAGTTCAGTCAGGAGGAAACGAGAGAGTGGTCGTCTGATGACACTGACGGTCTGACGCTGACGGTCCTAAACGCAAGGGAAGCCTACCCGGACAAGGTGCTGGTGAACGGCGAGGCGCTGGAAAGAGAGAATTACATCAATAACGTCACGGAGGAGACAAAGCAGATCATTATCAGCGCAGAGTACCTTAAAACGCTGCAGTCGGGAACGTATACGGTATCCGCCGAGTATCCGAACGGCGCGGCGGTCGCTGAGATCACGATAAAGAACGACGAAAAGCCTGGGGATACCGACACCGAGCCGGATACAGACACCGAGCCGGATACAGACACCGAGCCGGATACAGACACCGAGCCGGGAGGGGAAAACCCGGAAACCTATATCACGGAGGACGGTATTACATACGTCTCCAATCCCGATGATACAAGGGCGGTATACTCGTCTCAGACGACCGGGCCGGAAGTTACTATACCAAGCGAGGCACACGGCAGCGCCGTTGTCGCAGTAGGATTCCGCGCGTTCAAGGACAATACCACGCTTGAAAAAATAACTATCCCGGAGGGCGTAACGAAGATCAATGCAGAGGCCTTTAAGGGCTGCACAAACCTCAAAGAGGTTTACCTGCCCGAAAGCGTAGCTGAGATAGCCGATAACGCCTTTGAGGACTGCCCCAATGTGCTCATTTTCGGCAAAAAGGGTTCATACGCCGAACAGTACGCCGCACAGAACAACATAGGTTTTGTAAACATTGACAACATCTACGGCGACCTTGACGGCGACAACATCATCACCGCGAACGACGCGCTCGACGTACTGCGCGCGAGCCTCGGCATGACCGATCTCACGCCGGAGCAGGAAAAGCTCGCCGATATTGACGGCGACGGCAGCGTCACCGCGAACGACGCGCTGATCGTGCTGCGTTACAGTGTAGGTCTTATCGACGAGGACAGCCCGATCGGGAAAAAGCTGAAAGCATAACAGATACGCACCGCGTAAAAAATATTAACAGAAGAGCTTTTGCTTTCTCCGGCAAAGGAGAGAGCGAAGGCTCTTTCATTAATACTAATTCTCAATTAAAACCTTAAAAAGATTTTCGAGGATAATTTTTGCAAGGCAAGGAAGAGGGCGCAGGAATACTGTCGTATTTCAAGCCTGATGGATGACGCAGCATTGCGGAAATTAGACCGAAAAGATTTAAAGCGTTTTATTGAGATTTAGTATAAGGAGCCGCGGAGAATATACGGCAGCCGGCAGCTGCTGCGCGTGAGCTGTCTGTGGGATACGGACGCATGATTTGATCAGTGCCTCCCGGCACGCTGCGAAGGAGATGTATTATAAATGAATACGGTACCTTCTACGAGGGCTGTAATCTGCACGGTATCAGGACGACGGGCGACCTTACGGTGACGGGCAGCGGAAGCCTGACGGTCGAAAGCGGAGAATATACCGGTATCGACTGCGGAGGAAATCTCAGGCTCGACTCTGCGTCGCCGGAGTTCCGCAGGACGTCCGATTCCTCCGGCACCTCCTACGATATTATCGGCTTCCTCGACGGTTCAAATATAGAAATAAACGATTGTGAGCTTAACGGCTTCTATCTCTGGAGCAAAAACGATATCGCTCTCAAAAACACGAAGCTCGACACGAACGGGCAGTCGATCATTTTCGGCTCGTCTCTCACGGCAGAGAAGTGCGACATCACCGTATGACGGACGCAGACAGCAGGATAAATAAATCAGCAGCGCTGTAATGACAGCCGTTTGAGCGGCGCTGATTGAAAAATCTTTCGGAGGTGACGGCGTATGCCGTTCAGGATCATAAGAAACGACATAACAAAGGTCAAAGCTGACGCAATAGTAAACACGGCGAACCCGGAGCCGAGGTTCGCCGGCGGAACGGACTTCGCGATATACAAGGCGGCAGGGGAGAAGAGCCTTCTTGAGAAGCGGCGCGAGATCGGCAGGATCGCACCGGGCGAGGCGGCAGTTACTCCTGCGTTCGCGCTCAATGCGAGGTTTATCATACACACCGTAGGGCCTCAGTGGATAGACGGGGAGCACGGCGAGTTTGAGATCCTCCGCTCATGCTACAAAAAATCGCTTGTGCTTGCCGATTCGCTCGGCTGCGAAAGCATCGCGTTTCCGCTGATCGCGACGGGTGTTTACGGCTTCCCGAAGGATATCGCTCTGCGGACGGCGCTGGACGTTATCAGGGAGCATCTCGAAAACTCCGAGCTTGACGTCACGCTTGTGGTCTTCGAGAGGGATTCTTACAGGCTTGCGTCCTCGCTTACGGAGAGGATCGAGGAATACATCGACGAAAACTACGTCGGGGAGAAGACGAAAGTCGAATACAGAGAACGCTTTGAGCGCTTCGGCGGACCTATGTTCGCGGGGAACATTGCCTTTCGCTCAAACACGGCGGCGGATCTGTTCTGCAACCGGGCTTCTTTGGAGGAAACGGACGCTGCCGAGGCACCGAAGTCTGCTCCTGCTGCCGCGCAGGGCAGAAGGTCGCTTGACGATATCGTGAACAACCTCGGCGAGAGCTTCCGGCAAAGGCTCTTCCGAATGATCGACGAGCGAGGAATGACGGACGCGCAGGTCTACAAGCGCGCAAACATAGACAGGAAGCTGTTCTCGAAGATCAGGTGCAGCGAGGATTACATACCGAAGAAAAAGACGATCGTTTCCCTCGCGATCGCGCTCAGGCTGGATCTTGACGACACGAGGGATCTGCTGGCTGCCGCCGGTCTGCTGCTCACGAACAACAGCAAGTCGGACGTAATTGTCAGCTTCTGCATTGAAAACGGGATATATGATATCTACGAGGTCAACGCGCTGCTGTTCAAGTTTGACGAGCCGATACTCGGCTGATCCTGCGCGTTTACGGCGGAAAGGAAATAATGATCGGTTCGTCAGATGTCGCTTGCAAAGCGACCATCAGCCGTTTTGAATGTGCTATACTTGTATCATCAAAGAACAAGGAGGTACTTCAAAATGAAGAAGAACTTAACAGAACTGGTTATCATACTTGACAGAAGCGGCTCGATGGGTGGGCTGGAAAGCGACACGATAGGCGGCTGCAACAGTATGCTGAGAAAGCAGAAGGACGCCGAGGGCGAGGTGCTCGTATCTATCGTGCTTTTCGACGACGTGAGCGAGGTTATCTGCGACAGAGTGCCGCTCGAACAGAAGCCCGAGATCACGGACAAGGAATACTACGTGCGCGGCTGTACGGCGCTTCTTGACGCGGTGGGCGGCGCGATACATTACATCGGGAGCGTACAGAAGCATATCCGCGAGGAGGATCGCCCGGAAAAGACGATCTTTGTTATCACGACGGACGGACTTGAAAACGCGAGCAAGCGCTACACGTACGATAGCGTGAAAAAGATGGTTGAGGAGCGGAAGGAAAAGGACAACTGGGAGTTCCTGTTCCTCGGCGCGAACATCGACGCGATCGAGACGGCAGGCCGCTTCGGCATCAGCGAAGACCGCGCCGCCAACTACCACAGCGACCATGCAGGAACGTCGCTGAACTACGAGGTACTCGCGAAAACCGTATGCGAAATGCGCACCTGCAGCTCCGGCCGCATCGGAGCGTCCTGGAAGAAGCGCATCGACGAGGATTTCAAAAACCGCCGCTGATTAGGTCTGTTTAGTATAGCGGTATAAAAGAGAAAAACGGCTCGCTGTCCGGAAAAGACAGTGAGCCGTTTTGTTTTGTGTTATTGATCAGGCGCTTTTGGGATCCTCCGGGGGTGCGTCCGCGCCGGAGGTATTCTTTAATTCGCCGCGCTCAACGAGCCGCAGAAATGCGTCCACAACGTCCGGGGTGAGCTGCGTCCCGGATACCTCCTTGATGATCGACACGACCTTATCGAATTCCATTCGCTTGCGGTACGGGCGGTCGGAATACATAGCGTCGAAGCAGTCCGCGACGGCGATGATCTGCGCTACGCGCGGAATGCTGTCGCCTGACAGTCCCTCCGGATAGCCCTTTCCGTCCGGGCGCTCGTGGTGGGATTCCGCTCCGACGGCGAGGTCGGGCATGATGCTGATGTCCTTGAGAACATCGTAGCCCTTCGTGGTGTGCGTCTTTATGACAGCGTACTCCTCGTCTGTCAGCTTGCCGGGTTTTTTTAGTATGTTGATCGGTATGCCGATCTTGCCGACGTCGTGCAGCAGAGCGATGTTGTAATATTTCTCGACCGTTTCGTCGTCGTACCCCAGCTCTTTGGTGAGCATAGCCGTATACTGTGCGACGCGCATCGAGTGACCGTTCGTGTACGTATCCTTCATATCGACGACCTTCGCGAACGCCTTGGCGATCTCGCCGACGAGGATCATGCTCTTTCTGTTCTGCTTTTTCAGGGAATCGACCTGAGAGCGCATCAGGTAGTTGATCATAAGCACTGTGAAGATCAGCACGCCTATGCGCGTGAAGGTGGAGGAGCCGTACTTCGTAAAGTATTGCGATCTCACGAGGTCGATAGTCAGACACACGGCGCAGGAAATAAGACCGAAGAAAATGGTGTGGCGAAGATGAGAGCTCATCGTTTTTTCCTTCTTTGCCTTAGCCAGCAGACAGAAGGATATTACGAACGAGAGCAGCACGATCAAATGACTTATAACGACGAGGTAATAATAATCCGAGATGCCGCGGCGCGTCAGCAAGAGCTGCATCAGGAAGTTTGCAAGGCACAGCGTGACCATGCCGGAGACGAGGTTCGATCTGCTGAATCCCGACGCGCTCGCGACAAACGAAAGCATGGGGAAGGGGATAAAGATCAGGCATATGTACACAAGCACCCGTATAAGCTCAGGCCGTCCCGTCAGCATCTGGAGCAGGAGAGTATCGTTGAAGCCGTAGAACCCGACGAGCGCACACGTGCCTCCGAGCGCGATAAAGTCGATACCCACGGAGCGCATGAGAACTGCGCTCGAAAGCCCGGATATCAGGAACAATATACCGATCAGCAGCGTGATGGAGCACTGCACGAACGAGAACATATTATCCCTGAAAAGCTGCACGAGATACTGCCGCGAGTTGCCGAGGAAAACGTCGTTCAGGTCGGCGGGAGAATCCGGGAAAACAGGCTCGACGCGGATCAGTATCGTCGTTGCGCCCTCCGGTACCGGGATGGTGTGAACGTACATACCATACGACAATCCGAAGCGTCGGGGGATCTTCGGGTGAAAGTCGTAAATGCTCTTTCCGTCGGCGTAAACGGTAAATGTTGTGTCGATGCTTTTCAGGCAGAGAGAGAACCTGTTCATGGGCAGATCGCCGAGATCGTGCATTATCATATGCTCGCCCGTCGGGAGATCGTTGAGGTTCACGTTTAATCCCGACTCGATCGTCCAGCCGTTTTCCAGTGAGTACTGCGGAGGCGGCTTCTGTTCGTTGTCGCGGATATCGACAAAGACCGTGACGAGAACAAAAACGATCAAGATGATGAGGTACGTCATTTGCTCACGTGTAGATCTCACCGATCTTTGACCTGTCTCTTTTTCGCTGCCCTGCGGCGGAGATACAGTTTTCTTTTTATTGCTGGTTTTGTTTCCTTTTCCTTTTAAAAGAGTCATACAGAAAACTCCTCTTTTTATACTGTGAGGGTATAAAAAAGCTCTGCCGGACAAGAATTATCCAACAGAGATTGTGATTTAAGCCGAATAATAATCTTTCCCAATATAATCTATCAAATGTGGATATATTATATCATGTTTGGATAAGAAAATCAATCGTTTAGTTTTGAAATACCTTGACAGGCTTCGATCATGTAATCGCAAGTATATTGCTATTATATATATCTGAATTACCTTGATCCGTCCTTGAGAAGCCTTTTGTTGTCATACATAATATGGTCGGCACGGCGCACTGTGTCGCTGATGTTGTCGTCTCTTTCGGGATCGTAGACGGCAATTCCGAGAGCGATGTGTACCTCCTCCCACTTGTTCTTTGCGGATTTGCAGATCACATTCCGCCTTTCTTCAAATTTTTCGACAAGAGCAAAGCGGTTCTGGAAATCTCCGTTTAAAAGAATAACGGCGAATTCGTCTCCGCCGAGGCGGAACACGGGGCTGTGGTCAAACGTCTTGCAGATGAGCTGGCAGGCGTTCTTGAGGTAAATGTCGCCCTTGTCGTGGCCGTATCTGTCGTTTATGTCTTTAAGGTTGTTGCAGTCGAAGATACCGATCGCCAGGTCAAACGTCTCGCCGCTGTCGATACGATCCTGCAGCTTGCCTATGTATTCGGAGTAAGCGCCCTTGTTGCGGACGGAGGTGAGAGAGTCAACGAACACGCGCCGGTTTAGCGTCTTGATAAGATGCTCCTCCTCGTGGAGCTTCTTTTCGGCGCGGTAGCTGCGCAGAAGAAGGATAACGATGATAAACAGCACCGCGGCGATGCAGCCCATAACTGCGCCGAGGTTTTCCCTGAGCATTTCAAAGAAGGTCATTTTGACGTCCTCTGCGGAGTAATACGTAAGCGCAGAGTTTACGGCGGATTCCGGCACGACGCTCGTTGCCCTTGCGAGGATCGAGTAAAGCTGAATATTGCCCTTGTTGACGGCGAAGCAGTAATCCATATCCACGCCGGTGTAGACCGTCGTCAGGTGAAGCGCCTCACACTGCTTTGAAATGTTGTTGTAGCGGTAGTTGCTGATGATAACGCAGTCCGCTTCCTTGTCGGCGACTGCCGAAAGCGCCGCCGGCGTATCCGCAAAGTAGGCTCTGTCCCATTCGGGGTATTTGTCCGCGAGGAACATATCGTAGTTCGTGTTGCCCTCGTTTACGGCGACGGTGACTTGCTCCCTTTGCAGGAACTCCTTCTTCCCGGACGCGCGCACAACGGCGTCCATCTCCGTGCGCATCAGCGGCGGCGATATGAGAAGCCCTGTCTGCTCGGCGTCGTGGATCGTAAAGTTCGCCGGGAACATACAGTCGATCTCGCCCTTTTTCAGCGCTTCGATCGCCTCGGCAGACGTTCGGAAGCATATCGGCTCAAAATCGAGCTTCGCGTTTTCAAATGATTCGGAAGCATATTTGAGGTAGTCCTTCAGCGCGCCGGTAAGCTCGCCTGTCTCGGGATCCTTCGCGCAGAACGCGAGGTAATTGTCCTGATACCCGACCTTGACGGTGCCGTGCTTTTCGAGCCATTCCTTCTCCGTCGTGTTGAGGTATCTGTTCGTATCGTTGTTTTTCAGGTATTTGTCGTGGAGCTGCTGATCGTAATACTTGTTCTCGTCCTGAATCCTGTTGAGCGCCGCGTCCAGCTCGGGCAGAAGGTCGGCGCGGTTCTTGCTGACGGCAAAATAGAAGTCGGACGAGCCGATCTTCCACACCGGGACCGCCGTCTCCGGAGAGCCGTATATATCCATCGTGACGAGCGCGTCAAGCTCGCTGCCGAGCTGCTTCATCGCTTCGTCCTCGGCTATCGTAAGCTCGACGATATCCGGCTCAACGCCGCGCTGCTTCGCCCAGCTTTTCAGATACGCCTCCTGAATGCTCCCCTTCGTAACGCCGATTCGCTTTCCGTTTACAGCAGAAATATTCTCTGCCGTGATCTCGTTGTTGTCGGGACGGATAAATAGATAATAGGACTCCGTGCCCATCGGTATTGAGGAATAGAGCATATACTTCGTACGATCCTCGACGTATGACACGTCGCTGAGGAGGTCGATCTCGCCCTTTTTCAGCATATCAAGAAGCTCAACCCACGAGCCTTCGACGTATTCGTAATCCCAGCCTGTGTAGGCGGCGACCTTGCACTGGTATTCGTAGGAATAGCCGGACTGCCTTCCGTATTGATCCGTGACGAAGAACGGCGGCTCGTGCCAGCCGACTCGCACGACCTTTCTCTTGCTTCCCTCCGCGAACGCCGCGAGCGGAGAAAAGAGACTCATTATCAAAGCCGTCAAAAGGAGAATTACAGCGGTTCGAGTGAGGTGTATCTTTTTTCGCACGTCATTTCACTCCTTGTTATTTGTCGGAATACACATTGTAAGCCAAAAATCACTTTCAGCGTATCATTTTGATTATACCACATTAGAAACAAAAGAGATATACTTTGTGAAATTAATTTATGACAATATTGTTATATTTTTGTCAAACTTCTCACGTAAAGCCAAAACAGGGAAAGTATTCACGAGATAAAAACAGAGGAGGTTTCTTCCGATTCGCTCCCGTGATTGAAAATCCACATCTTGTTCATTTTATAATGTGAAATTTGTCTCTGTTTTGTCAGGCTCGGTATGATATAATAGCCAAAGAGTGTGAGCTTTGCTCAAAATATTCGGCTTTTCGGCGATATTTTTGAGCTATGTGACAAACGGTTCGGGCGGCGGCGTCCTGTCGGGTGCGGCTGCCGGTTATTCGATCATGAGAGACGGTAACGCTATTACGATCGAAGACGGAACGATCAATGGAGGGTTCTATGCCGGCTATGGAAGTGTATCCATTTCCGGCGGCAAGTTCAGCTTCGATCCTTCGGATTTGTTGAAGTCCGGATACGTAGCAACGCAAAATGGAAACTATTGGGAAGTATCTTCTCAACACTCCCACAATTTCACCTACTCCGCAGACGCGGTTCCCGGTCACCCTCACATGATCCGGAGAACGTCTGCGGATTGTTTTTTGCGCCGCATAGGAATACGGCAAAAATGCAGCCGGACAGCGGAAATAGCTCCGCCGCCCGGCTGTCGTTTATTATTTGTGATGCTTATTCGGTGGGGTTAGCCCTTCCGGTATAATCCGTCGTGTAGCTGTCGGGAACAAGCTCCGAGATCGGAACAATTTCGTAGCCCTCGCTGCGGATCATTTCGATGATAGACGGCAGCGCTTCGGCTGTGTGTTCGCCGGCGTTGTGCATGAGAATGATCGAGCCGTTTCTCAGCCTGCTCCTGATCCTCTCGCGGATCTCGTATGCGGAGTTGCCCGTCCAGTCAAGCGTGTCGATATCCCACTGAATGCAGTCCATGCCCATTCCGAGAGCCGTTCCGACAACTCTGTCGTCGTAGGCACCGTAGGGGTTTCTGAAAAGCGTCGGGCGCTTGCCGATAAGCGCTTCAATATCGGCGCTGCAGCTCTCCATCTCGTTTCTGATGCCGTCCGAGCCGAGCTGAGTGAGGTCGGGGTGCGTGTTGGAGTGGTTGCCGACGTCGTGACCTGCCGCGTCGATCTTCTTGACATCGTCCGGATAAGCCCTTACCCAGATTCCGACGAGGAAGAACGTCGCCTTGATGTCGTATTCGTCGAGTGTGTCGAGCAGGCTCTGAGTCTTGTCGTTGCCCCAGGAGGCGTCGAAGCTGAGAGCGACCTTTTTCTCCTCCGTCCCGACGTAGCTGATCGGGATCGCCTTGCCTACGCTGTTCGGATCAATGTACTCGTAGCTGACGGGAGTTTCCTCGCCGCCGGAGCCGTTGTCCGTTTCCGGCTCGGCAGGATTTTCCTCCGGGTTGCTCTCCGGCTTGCTGCTCTCCTCCGGCTGCTTTGAGGACTCGTCCTTCGGCTGCTCTGCCGGCTGAGAGCTGCTCGGCGCAGTGCTTTGCGTTGTGTTCTGCGTGTTGTTCTGCGTTGTGTTCTGCGTTGTGTTCTGAGTTGTGTTCTGAGTTGTGTTCTGACTGCTCGTGCTTGCTGTCTGTGCAGGCTTGGAGCTTACGGTGCTCTGCGCCGCCCGGCTCGACGAGCTTTCCTGCTTCTTTGAGGAAGCTGCTTTTGAGGAAGCCGCCTTTGACGAGGTCGTCTTCTTCGTGTCGGAGTCGGTGGAAGGCTTTTTGCTCTCCGTCTTCTCGCTGTCTGTCGCGCTGTCCGTGTCGCCGGTGACAGTGATCTCGACAGAAGCGGAGACTGTGTAGTCGCTTGCGAGCGTCGCCGTTACGGTCGTCGTGCCTGCGGCAGTTCCCGTGACGATGCCGTTTGAATCAACATTCGCAACGGCAGGATCGTCGGACATCAGCTTTACGACCTTGTCCTGTGCGTTCTCCGGCTCGTAAATAAGCTCAAGCGCGGAAGTCTCGCCGACCTTGAGGCTGACGGAAGGCTCCTTGAATCGGATCGCCGTCGTGTAAACGCGGCTTTCGGAGGACGTGTCCGATGCAGCTTCCTGCGTGCTTTTTGAATTCTTCGTAAAGAGTACTCCGGCGATCACCGCCGCAGCAATAAGCACTGCGAAGATTATCCCTGCCGCGGCCTTGGAGCCGGACTTCGCCGGCTGTACCTGTTCTTTTTTGCTCATAAGCTATCCTCTCTTTTCACTTTTGATTTGATATGAATCAGAAATATCAAGTCTCAGTTATATTATATAATTGTTTCGTGCGGCGGTCAAGAGATAGAAAAAAATTGCCGAATTATGTATTTCGGCGCCCGATATCCGCACGAGCCTCGATCTCGCTCATTATCGCGTCGATCGCCGCGCTGCTTACGTCTGCCCGTGATGCTTCGCATGAACGGAGGCGGAAGCAAGAGTGAAATACATCATTTCACGCGCTCTAAGAATTCCTCGATCAGTTTGTTAATCAAGTCCGGCTCGTCGGTATTGGAATTGTGACCTGCGCCCTTGATCCATTCAAGCGGTATCCCTGTCTCCTTGTGCCACGCCTTGTTGTACCTGATGCAGGAGCCGGCGCGGTCTTTTTCTCCGCAGATCAGCAGCGCGGGGCATTTCAGTTCATAGGGGAGATCGGCCTCCATCGCCTCGGCGAGCATACGGAAGCCGTGGCCCGATATTTTCGCGTAGCGCTCCCGGTCGCCGTCGTATACCGACATGATATCACGCATCAGAGTGCGGCCGTATTCGGAGGACGCGACGCCGTTCGTACCCGATTTTTTAAGTGATTTCCACGGATAGCGGCGGTATACCGGCTCCATTCTTTTGAGAAGCCAGATCTCGGCGGACGTGACGTATTTTCTTTGGAGCGGTGCGGAGTCTATCGAAACGAAGCCGCACAGCTTGTCCGGGAAGAGCTGCGAGTACATCTGCCCGACGTAGCCGCCCATCGACTGCCCGATTATGACCGGTTTTGTTACGCCCTCCTGCGTGAAAATTCCGTCGAGCCAGCGCGCTTTATCGTCAAGGCCGAAGGAAAAGTCGAACGGCCACGATGCAGCGTGCTCGGGGGCGTCCCATGTGATGATATTGTATTTATCCTTGAAATAATCGGTCTGCTTGTCAAACAGCCTGTGATCGGCAGTAAGACCTGGAAGGAATGCCGCCGTGAGCGGCGAATCCTTTTTTTCGTTCGTCCAATAGTGGATCGTTCCGTGATCCGTCTTATACGTTTTTTCGGTCATGATGCTCACCCTTTTCGCCAAATCCTTACAGAACCATTGTATCACAGAAGCTGTTCAAAAACAAGCAGGCGATCAAGCCGCCGCAGGCAATTCCGGAAGCTGTCCGCAATAATGCTTTAGCTGATTGGCGGCGAAAAAAAGACCTGCTCCGCATTTTCACAAGTAATGCGGAGCAGATCGGCTGTCGGGCAGGCAGTGGGTATTTGCGAAGAATGACGGAGCGTTACTCCTCAAGCTGTTTCCCGAGAAAGGCGGCGGCTGTCTGCGCGAGCTTGATCTCGACCTCCGTCGGGCTTGAACGGCGCTCGTTTTGCAGCATGATGACGGCGCCCGTTACGTCTCCGGCGGCGATGATCGGGAAGATGATCCCTGCGCCGCGCTCAAGACCTTCAACGGGCTGCATCTGACCGTCCTTTGCGCTGCTGAAGCTGCGCCGCGCTTCGATGAGATCCTCGACGGCCGCCGTTATACGTCTTTCGAGGTATTCGCGCTTCGGCACGCCTGCTGCTGCCACGATATGGTCTCTGTCGGCGATGAGCGTTGGGAGGCTGCTGACGCGGCTGAGCACCTCGGCGTACTGCGCGGCGAACGTGCTAAGCTCGCCGACGGGCGAATATTTTTTGAAAATGACCTCTCCGTTGCTGTCTGTATATATTTCAAGCGGATCGCCCTCTCTGATACGCAGAGTCCTGCGTATTTCCTTCGGGATAACGACTCGGCCGAGGTCGTCGATCCTTCTGACAATTCCTGTTGCTTTCATAATAAATAATTCTCCTTTGATGCAAGATCATGTACTTAGTCTTTGCATAATTCGGGAGATTATTCCTGATAAATGATCTGTCTGCTTACAAAAATCGACTCAAAAAAGACCGCAGAGCAGCTGAAAAAGCCGCCCTGCGGAAAACTTGTCTGTTGATTTTGCGCGTTACTCCAAAACGTCCTTCGGATCGTACAGCTTATACTGAGACTTTCCGTGGCGCTTTACGTAGTAGAGCATCTGATCGGCTCTGTTGAGCGCCGTTTCAAGTTCCTCCTTGGAGCCGCCTCTGAATCCTGCGATTCCGATCGAGCACGAGATCTTCTTTTCGTCGGGAATGTGGATATCTTCCTTCAGCTTTTCTCTGATCTCTGTTTCAAAGCCGCCCTCAAGCTCGCGGTATATTCGTTTTGCGAGATCGACGCCGTACTGCTCCGACTTGTTGTACAGCAGAACGATGAACTCGTCGCCGCCGTAGCGAACTGCAAGACCGGTGCCGAGAGTCATTCGCTTTATCAGGTTTGCGAAGATCACGAGGACAAGGTCGCCGATGTCGTGGCCGAAGGTGTCGTTGTAATACTTGAAGTTGTCAAGATCGACGTACAGAAGGACGTTCCTTCGCATATTGCCCTGGTTGCAGATGATCTCCGCCTGCTTGCTGAAGCCTGTGCGGTTCGTGATGCCTGTGAGGTGGTCGGTGATCGCCGACTGCTCAAGCTGCTGGTTCATGCGCTGGATCACGTTGCGGCTGTCGATCCTTCTCATCATTTCGCAGAACTGGCTGAATGCGAATTTGAGGATCATCAGGTCGTCAATATTCATCATTACGCGCGCGTTTACGGTTCTGCGCTTTACCCTGGCGTAGCCGAGGAAAACGGTCTCTGTGCCGGTTTCCTCCATCATCGGGATACCGACGATCGTCATCGCGGGCATATCGACGAAGTACTCCATGATAGGCATGAACTGAGTGAAGTTCTTGTCTATTCGGTTTGAAATAAACGCCTGCTTGTATGTCCGGAAGAAGTCGAAGATCTTGTCGAACTCCTCGTCCGGTATTGTGTAATCAAGATCCTCCGTCATGACCTCATGATTTCTGTCGCTGCGGCGGAGAATGATGATCTTATCGAGGTTGTAGCTGTTTTTGATAACGGCTGTTGTGTTGATAAAGAGGTCGTCAACCGTCATGTTCTCGCGGCTGATCGCCTCCTGAAGCACGGTGAGGAACTGAATGTCCTTTTCTCGCTTTTCGAGCTTGACCTGATTGCCGACGCGGCGCGTGAGCTGCATGATCTTTTCAAGCGGAAGATCGTCTTCCATTTCCGAGATCGGCGTTGTATTTCGCGCCTTGTGCTCCTTGAAGTATACCAGGCGCTCCTTCTTGCGGGGGAGATTCTCCTCCTCGCAGAAGCGGATGCCTTCGTCAATGGTTTCCTCCGCCTCCTTGTACTTGCCCTGCTTTAGGTACATGGAGCTAAGCTCGACGTAGTAGATCGGGTTAATGAAGAAAAGGGAGCCGTGGCATTTTTTTGCATATTCTTTCAGCTCGGTGAACTCGGCGAGACAAAGCTCGTAGTTGTTCTCATAATTGTACATCATTCCCTTGACGAGATGGTACAGTATGATATCGTCGTCCCAGTTGCCGTCGTTCTGATCCTTCAGGACCTTGATCATATGCTCGGCGATGATCTCCATCTTGCTGAGGTAGAAGTAGCTGTTGTAATACTCCTGCAAGTAATAGCAGCTGATCGCGATGAAGGTGTACAGCTTCATGTTGCTGCAGGCGCGTATGGAGTAGTAGCCCATCTCCTTGAGCATCTTGAAAATCATCTCGACGACGGACGCCGCCCCCTGGTAATTCTCCGCGACAAAGTGGATCAGCGCCAGGTTGTACATCGAGTTCATGATATCGCCCGGCTGCGCGTCGGAGGGCTGCTCGATCTCGGAGAGGTTCACAATGCTTCGGATAAGATACGAGTGAGCCTGCTCGTACTCCTCAAGGATAACGCCGTTGTATCCGAGACCTGCGAGCATATGCGCTTCTCTGACGGGATTCTGGTTGCCCAGCACCTCCATGCGCTTTTTGTAAAGATCCCTGACATAGGCGTGATAGCCTGCCTCGGAGTACTGGATAATGTTCTTCATATATGCTATGAGGATCATGTTGTCGTTATCCAGCTCCCGGGCTAAATCTATCGCGATATTGAGATAGTAAGGCTCTCTGACGCCGAGCGCGATATCGTGCAGACTGTCGGGATCGTTGTCGAATCCGAATACGTAAATGTAAGCAAGGAAATTCCGGAAGCCGTGGTGTTTTGCAAGATCCAGGATCTCCGTGTCGCACTTGAACTTGAACTCATATTCAAACAGATCTCTGCCCATACCGCTTTCAAGTATATACAGAAGCACCTTGGCGCGGCATTCGAGCAGATCGTCTCCCATTTCGCGCGCGGTCTCGATACACTTTCCGCAGCATTTCTTTACATGATCCGCCTGCTCCGCGAACAATCTTGCGCTGGCGTACGTGTAGTAATATTCGTACCTCAGACGAAGGTCGTCCGATTCGTGGCACTGCATATCGGTCAGCTTGTCGCACATTGCGAGAGCCAAGTCGAGATGATTGTAATACATATCAATGTTTGCTGCGAGGATATGGAAGTTTATCAGATCAATTCTGTCAAGACGGATCGTTTTCTCGTCGAGGCGGTTGATGATATTGTTGATATAATAGTATGCGTCTTCAAGAGAGAAGGTGTAGAGCATATTTTTCAGCTTCAGATAATACTCATGCACATACTTTTTGTCATACCAGAACTCGTCCTGGACGTCCATCGTCCTTTCGCTGTCGAGGCTGCCCCACTCGAGCTGCAGATCCTGCCTTCCGGCTTCCTGCATCAGGGCGTTCCACGACGGCTTTTTATAATCGGTTATGGAGAACTCGTCGTTGTACATCAGTATCGTGCGAATGCTGATCGGGTTGGCAACGATCGAATGAACGAGCTTTATTGTGCTGCACGGTGCAAGATGCAGCTTGGAAATTATAAGGATAAGAGGGTGCTCCGTCGATACAAAATCGAGGATCGCAAGAATATCCTTCGGTATCCTTTCGTTCTCGTAGCCGATCTCAAAATACAGCACGTCGTCGTGACGTGTGCATTCGTTGTTCATAATGAAGCCGGCGAGAGGCTCGACGTGAAGCGGATAAACGCCGCAGGTTCTAAGGAATTCCTCCGCCGTCATCTGATCCTTGTAGAAATCATTGTAGCACTTCTGTATCCACTGCAAAAACGGCGCGTAGGAGCTGTGCATTTCGTGCATCTCGTACTCGTGGTACAAGATCGTATAATTATCCCTCTCCTCTACGTGCTCAAGCAGGTCGTTCTGAGTGATGTCAAGCGTGTTGTAGTGCTTGATAAAAATACTGCTCTTTGTTCCCCTTGAAATAAAAGAAGCAACGGCACTCTGAACGTACGTTTTAAATTCCATGTTATCCCCCCTTGGAGACCGTTTGATATTCTGAAAGTACAGTTATTTATTCCATTATAACACATTTTTGAAAGAATTCAATACGAATTATAATTTTTTTACTCATTTTTTTACACTGTATTCATATTTTTATGCAATAAGGCAATCAAATGACCGCAGGTCAGCCGATAATGCGGCGAAAGGTGTTTCATTTTTGCAAAAAGTGTGATATAATCATGACCGAAAGGAGGTGCAAAGATGGCTGTGTTCAAGATAATCACGATCGCCGAGGCGGACTTCGGCTGCGAGGGCGTGCCGGACGGGCAGCCGATCAAAGACGAGGTCACGATCGAGGGCGAGGACGGGAAGCAGTTCATCATGCAGATCGAGGACGCTCTTCTCTACGAGCGCGATCTCAACGAGGGTGACAGCTTCACAATTGATGGAAACGGAAATCCTGTAAAAATTTGAATTTACTATTGCAACGCGCCCGTATTGTTGTTATAATAGAAATGTTGGTCAGTCTTTTGATGAAATTTCTGCACAAAGGATGGTTTATATGGTTAAGGCTATTGTCGGCGCCAACTGGGGCGACGAGGGCAAGGGCAAGATCACCGATTGTCTTGCTCAGAGTTCAGACATCGTAATTAGATTTCAGGGCGGCAGCAATGCCGGCCACACGATCATAAACAACTACGGCAAGTTCGCACTGCATCAGCTTCCGTCCGGTGTATTCTACGATCACACGACGAATATCATCGGCAACGGCGTTGCTTTCAGCGTAGAGAACTTTGTCAAGGAGATGGCTCATCTCAAAGAGAACGGCGTTGAGCCGAAGGTGCTCGTTTCGGACAGAGTTCAGATCGTCATGCCGTATCACATTGCGTTCGACTGCTACGAGGAGGAGCGCCTCGGCGGAAAGAGCTTCGGCTCCACGAAGTCGGGTATCGCGCCCTTTTACAGCGACAAGTTCGCGAAGATCGGATTCCAGATCAACGAGCTTTACGACGATATGGACGCTCTTAAAGAGAAGATCGAAAGAGTACTGGAGATCAAGAATTCCACGCTCGTAAACCTCTATCACAAGGATCCGATCACTGTTGACGAGATCTTCAATAAGCTCATGGAGTACAAGGAGGCTATGGCTCCCTATGTAGCGAACACGTTCGATTTCGTACACGACGCGCTCAAGGAGGGCAAGACGGTTCTCCTCGAGGGACAGCTCGGTTCACTCAAGGATACGGATTTCGGCATCTACCCGATGGTAACGTCCTCGAACACGATTGCCGGCTACGGCGCTGTCGGCGCGGGTATCCCGCCGTATGAGATCAAGGAGATCGTGACCGTCGTAAAGGCGTACTCCAGCGCAGTCGGCGCGGGCGAATTCGTCAGCGAGATCTTCGGCGAAGAGGCAAGCCTCATGAGGAACCACGGCGGCGACGGCGGAGAGTACGGCGCAACGACGGGCAGACCGAGAAGAATGGGCTGGCTCGACCTCGTTGCAACGCGCTACGGCTGCAAGGTTCAGGGCGCAACTCAGGTGGCGTTCACCGTCCTTGACGCGCTCGGATATCTCGACGAGATCCCTGTTTGCGTCGCATACGAGCTTGACGGCAAGCAGATCGACTACTTCCCGACGACAACTCAGCTCAAGCGCTGCAAGCCTGTGCTGAAGGTCATGAAGGGCTGGAAGTGCGATATCTCCGGCATCACGGAATACGACAAGCTGCCGAAGGAGTGCCGCGACTACGTTGAGTTCGCAGAGCAGCAGATCGGCGTGCCGATAACGATGGTCTCAAACGGACCGAAGAGAGAGAATCTCATTCACAGATAATACATAGGGCGGAGCAGAGCGCTTCGCCCTTTCTTTATATAATATATAATGTGTATAGAGAAGCGGCCGCCGAACGCAGGCGCTTTCATGTTTATAATATAGAAAAACTCATTCCGGGCAGCCCGCAAACTATACACTAAAATCGACAAATTACAGCGTCTTTTAGACACTCTGCTACTTTTCCGAAAATTGCAAAAACACCGTTGACACCGCCCGAAAAATGTGATAATATAGATAAGCACTCTTCGGGAGGCACTGATAAAAACAGACGAAAAACCTGAGGTTTCAAGCCGTTTTTGAGCATATCGGAGAGAGCGGGTATCACAGCGCCGGGAGCTGCTGAATGAGAAAAAAGAAACAAAAAAATTTCAAATTTTTCTCAAAAGCATCTTGACAAAGCAGCGCGCAGGTGATATAATAATAAAGTCGCTTGACAGAGAGCTTTCATATAGAAAGCGAACGAAAAGCGACACCCAAGGACTTTGAAAATTAAACAACACAAACAAAAAGAACCCGTAATT
>CADAYJ010000031.1 GCA_902792115.1 uncultured Ruminococcus sp.
AATGGAAAAAATCTTTAAAAATATTTGAAAAACTATGTACAAATTCAATTTTTTTTGGTACAATATGTAATGCGACCTCACAAAGACAAGTAGATGCGTATGAGTTGGCAAAGACATCAGATGCAGTAATTGTAATTGGTGGAAGACACAGTTCAAACACAAACAAGCTGTATGACATTTGCAAAAGGTCATGCAGCAGGACGTTTCTGATCGAAACAGCGGCCGAGCTTGAGCACATTTCTTTCCGGGAGGACGATAACATAGGTATTACTGCCGGGGCTTCTACGCCGGCAAGTATAATTAAGGAGGTACTGGATAGAATGAGTGAAAAATCCGGTGAAGTAATGGAAACTGCTGCAGAGCAGAATTTTGAGGAGATGTTGGAAGAATCCCTCAAGAATGTAAACACAAACGATAAGGTCTTCGGTGTTGTTGAGAGCATCGAGCCGAATGCCGTTTATGTTACACTTGACGACAGAAAGCAGACGGGCTATATCCCGGTTGACGAGCTGTCAAACGATCCTGCAGCCAAGACAGAGGATATCGTCAAGGTCGGCGATAAACTCGAGCTTCTCATTATGCGTACAAACGATCAGGAAGGTATGATTATGCTCTCCAAGAAGCGCGTTGACGCTACGAAGGGCTGGGACGTATTTGAGAAGGCAGAGGAGAACAAGGAGATCCTGAAGGGTACAGTTACCGAGGTAGTAAAGGGCGGCGTTATCGTCGTTTCCAACGCTATCAGAGTATTCGTTCCTGCATCGCAGGCGACCGCTTCAAGAAAGGATCCTCTCGAGGATCTCGTTTCCAAGGAAGTTGAATTCCGCCTCCTCGAGATCGATAAGAGAAGAAGAAGAGCTGTCGGCTCTATCCGTTCCGTTCTCAAGGAGCGCGCAGACGCTGCAAAGGAAGCATTCTGGAGCACCGTTGAGGTCGGCAAGAAGTATACAGGCGTTGTTAAGTCGCTCACAAGCTACGGTGCATTCGTAGATATCGGCGGCGTAGACGGCATGATCCACATCTCCGAGCTTTCCTGGACAAGGATCAAGCACCCCTCCGAGGTCGTCAATGTCGGCGACACGGTCGAGGTCTATGTTAAGGGCATCGACAACGAGAAGGGCAACATCTCCCTTGGCTACAAGAAGGACGAGGACAATCCGTGGAACAAGTTTACGGCTAACTACAAGGTCGGCGACGTTATCGAGGCTACGATCGACGGTCTCAGCACATTCGGTGCATTCGCCGTTATTATCCCCGGCGTAAAGGGCCTTATCCACATCTCTCAGATCGCTGATCACAGAGTTGAGAAGCCGCAGGACGAGCTTAAGGTCGGCGAGACTGTCAAGGTCAAGATCACAGAGATCAACAACGAGAGCAAGAGAGTATCCCTCTCCATCAGAGCTGTACTTGCAGACGAAGCTGCACAGGCAGAAGAGGCTCCCGTTGAGGAGTAATTCCTTATAAAAAATCACGGAAGGCATCCGAAAGGGTGCCTTCTCTTTATCGGAGGCGGTTTAATGGATTTTGAATCAGCAAAAAAGCGCGTTTCGGAGCTTACCGAGCAGATAAACTATCACAACGAGCGTTATTATAACCGGGATTCTCCGGAGATCAGCGACTACGAATACGATATGCTCCTGCGAGAGCTTGAAGGGCTTGAGTCGCAGTACCCCGCACTTGTGAAGGAGGATTCCCCGACACAGCACGTCGGAGGCGATCGCGCCGAGAAGTTTTCTCCTGTCGAGCACGCCGTGCCGATGGAGAGCCTGCACGATTCCTTCTCGTTTGATGAGCTTCGCGATTTTGACAAAAGAGTCCGCGAGTCTGTCGGCGCTGTGAGCTACGTTATCGAGCCGAAGTTCGACGGTCTTTCCGTCTCCGCAGAATACCGGGACGGCGTGTTCGTCCGCGGCTCCACTCGCGGCGACGGCAGAGTCGGCGAGGATATCACGGAAAATCTCAGAATGATCCGCTCACTTCCTAAGCGCCTGTCTGAGCCGATCCCCTTCCTCGAGGTTCGCGGAGAGGTCTATATGTCGGACGAGAGCTTTCAAAAGCTGCTCAAATACCAGGAGGAGCACGAGGAAAAGCCGGCGAAGAATCCGAGAAACGCGGCGGCCGGTGCGCTCCGCCAGAAGGACAGCCGTGTAACGGAGCAGCGCGATCTGAGTATTTTTGTTTTCAATATTCAGCAGGTCGAGGGCGTGCAGTTCGGCAGCCACAAGGAGTCGATAGACTTTCTCGCGGAGCTTGGCCTGCCAACGTCTCCGTTTTACAAAAAATGCGCCGATATCGAGGAGATAATCGAGTATATCGGCTGGATAGGCGAGAACCGCGGCAGCTTCGACTTCCCGATCGACGGCGCTGTCATAAAGGTTGATGATCTCGCTCTCCGGGAGGAGCTTGGCAGCACGGCAAAATTCCCTCGCTGGGCAGAGGCGTATAAATATCCGCCGGAGGAAAAGGTCACGGTGCTGCGAGATATCGAGATCAACGTCGGCAGGACGGGAGTCCTCACCCCGACGGGCATCTTCGATCCGATCCTTCTCGCAGGAACGACAGTCAGCCGCGCAACGCTCCACAACGAGGATTTCATAAAGGAAAAGGACATCAGGATCGGCGACGAGGTCATTCTCCGCAAGGCAGGGGAGATTATTCCGGAGGTCGTCGCACTGAGCAAGCGCGGCGAGAGCACCGTACCTTACGAGATGCCTGAGGTCTGTCCGTCGTGCGGCTCTCCCGTATCGCGCGAGGAGGGCGACGCCGCTGTGCGCTGCACTAATACGGCTTGCCCGGCTCAGCTTATGAGGAACCTGATCCACTTTGTTTCGCGCGACGCGATGGATATCGACGGCCTCGGGCCTGCCGTGCTGGAGCTTCTCGACGCTCAGGGACTTGTTCATTCACCTGCGGATCTTTACCGTCTGCGCGCCGGGGATATCAGCCCGCTGGAGCGAATGGGCGAGCAATCTGCGGCGAATATCGTTGCGGCCGTTGAGAAGTCGAAGAAAAACGATCTCAGCCGCCTTATAACAGGTCTCGGCATTCGCATGGTGGGGCAGAAGGCAGCGCGTATCGTCTGTGCGAAGTACCCGACGATCGACGCCCTCATGAGCGCCGATGTACAAGCGCTCACCGCGATCGACGGTATCGGCTCGATCATGGCGCAGAGCATCGTGGACTACTTCGCTCTGCCGCAGTCACGGAAGCTGATAGAGTCTTTCAGAGAGCTTGGCGTTAATCTGACAGAGCCTGTCGCCGAGGTCAAAAGCGGCGTTTTCGACGGCAAGAGCTTCGTTCTGACCGGAACGCTCCCGACTCTAAAGCGCAGCGAAGCGTCTAAGATCATCGAACAGCACGGCGGAAAGGTCGTTTCTTCCGTTTCTAAAAAGACCGATTACGTTCTTGCCGGTGAAGCGGCAGGCAGCAAGCTCGATAAGGCAAATAAGCTCGGCATAGCTGTTATTTCGGAAGAAGAGTTTTATAAGATGATAGAAAACTGAGGTTAGTCTATGATATATGCAATAGAAATGTATTTCGATAAAAAAACAGAGAAAAAATAATGGATCTGGCAGAAAAAGTTGCCGATAACGGTTTAAGCACTAAGGAGGCACTGATTAAATCGAGTGCCCATATCGCGCAGTCAGATTTTCAGGCAGGTTGCACGAAATGACCGCAGTAATACTGACGTATTTCAAGGGAATGGAAAACAAGACCTCACGTTACGCTTGCCGTGTTCAATGATGTTGATGAGGAAAAATGTACAAGGCTGCTTGAAAAGTTTGCAAACGAACACAAAGCCTTTACCGCTTATCTTGACTCCGTGGGAATGTTCAACGACACGAAGACTATTTTCCTTTCGCCTACTATGACGAGAAGTATGTATGATCTGCACAGTGAGCTTTATGATCTGATGGAGGAGTTTGATAAGAGCGGCTGGGAATGGTATCAGCCTGACGGATGGGTGCCGCATTGCACAGTAGCTCTGACATCGGAAGATGAGGAAGATGTTTTCTTCAAAGCGAGCGACCTTATCCTGCATGAATTTACGAAGATAGAAGGTACGTATTCCTCCGTAGGACTCGTAAAGATCACGTTCCCGGTAGAGGAGCTTACCGCATTTGAATTTTCTGAGTGATAATGTAGTTTTGTTTATGCTTTTAAAAGAACAGGCTCGTCCTGTTCTTTTTTTATGCCTGTCTGCATATAATCTATTGAGGTGAGTAAGATGTGTGAGTCAATACTGAGGATAACCGATCTTGTATCTCCCGTTCTGACTGCTGCTTTGCTCCCTCACATTGATGATCTTTGTGAAGTGCGTGTTCGTGCGGACAGACCGATCGTTGTATATATACTTATGTTACCGTATTATGTGAAGGCAGACGGGACTCTCTCTTCCTGTAAGTGCGAAGATCTTCTTACAGTATCATTTGAAAGACTCAGGGATATCTTTTCTGCTCTGTGTGAATATTCGGTGTACAAGCATCTTGATAACGCCGCAAACGGCTTTGTGACTTTTTCGGGAGGTCATCGTATCGGTGTGTGCGGTTCTGCCGTTACGGAAGGCGGCAAAGTCGTGTCGGTCTGTGATGTGACAAGTCTCAATATACGTGCCGCAAGGCAGATAAGAGGCTGCTCTGATATTCTTTTTGACAGCGGCGATCTTAGCCGGGGTATTCTTCTTTGCGGCGCTCCGTCCTCGGGCAAAACGACGATCCTTCGTGATACTGCGAGAGTGTTGTCTGTATGTAAGCAGAAAAAGGTTGCAGTAATTGACGAGCGACTGGAAATATCATCATGCTTCAGCGGTCACTGCGGTTTTGATATCGGACTTTCGGATGTTTACTGCGGTTATCCCAAAAGTACGGCAATAGTACTTTCAGTGCGTACAATGTCGCCCGATTATATCATCTGTGACGAGCTTACGGGCGATGACTGCGAGGCTGTTTCGGTGTGCTTCAACTGCGGAGCTGCGATAATAGCAGCCGTTCACAGTGACTCACTGTCGGCTGCAAAAAACAATCAAACTGTCAGAAAGCTGATGAGTACAGGCGCATTTTCGAGGATCGTTTTTCTTGACGGTCGTATCCCTGCCGGAGTTTCCGGAGTTATAAAAACTGAGGAGTTTTTTAAATGAAGCATATCGGGCTTCTTCTTATGTTTTCTGCGGTCGCTATGATAGGCGGAACGTGCGTGTCACGGCTTCATGAACGTGTCAGGCTGTTGAAGGCTTTCAGATCACAGATACTTTCTGTAAAACGCAGGTTATCAGTCGGCAGACCATCATTTTACGAGCTTTTTGACAAATGTGATGATGCTTTTATCTATCCCTTTTTTGACATTATAAGTCAGCAGATGAAAAAAGGAAAGCCGCCTGATGAGGCTGTCAAGAAAGCGTTTAATTGTGCTGATGGAGCCCGGCTTTTAAAGCGGGACGAGCGTGAGGTGCTTTCCGGATGTTTTGCGTCGATCTCGATTTCGGATATTGCCACCGCCCTCAGAATACTCGACAACGCTTGTAAGGAGCTTGATACTTATATAGAACGGGCGACGGCTGAAGAACGTAAAAATGCAAAGCCGGTTATGTCTGTGGCGGTCTACATAGGGCTTGCCGCTGTTATTTTATTATGGTGAGGTGTGAACAATGGACATCGAGATTTTGTTCAAAATAGCCGCTGTCGGGATCATCGTCTCCGTGCTCGGACAAGTCCTTGCGAGAGCCGGACGCGACGATCAGGCAATGCTCACGGCTCTCGCCGGTCTCGTGATCGTCCTCACAATGGTGATACGCGAGGTCAGCAAGCTGTTTACGACCGTGAAATCTCTCTTCGGGCTGTGATGATGATAAATATTGTCTCCGTCTGCGTCCTTGCCGTCTTCGCCGTGATCCTTGGCGCAGCGCTCAGAAAGGAAAACGGCGAGATTGCGGCGCTCCTGCTGACGGCCGCCGCCGTATTGATCGCCTTCGCCGCCGTGCCCTACGTTCAGCGCGTTACGGAGCAGCTGTCGGAGCTGTCGGAGCAGGCCGCCGTCAAAGCGGAATATATGCAGGCTCTTGTCCGCGCCGTCGGGATATGCGTCCTCACCCGCACCGGCGCCGATATTTGCCGCGAAAACGGCGGTCAGTCAGCCGCGTCCGGCGTCGAGCTGTTCGGCAGGCTCGCCGTTTTGCTGATCGCCTGTCCGCTTTACGCCGATCTTATCAAAACGGTCGGTGCATTTCTTTCACAGTAAACCGATGCTGCCGCAGCTTTGGGAATTGAGTGTAAAGCATTATGCGCCGTATCAATCGCCCGGCAAATTTTTGTATTGCAAGATCCGCCGCCGAACCGCCTGCCTTGCTTTTTTTTTAAAATGTGTTATAATATATCAGAATGGTCGAAAAAAGGAGGCGACGGAATGAAAAAGCAGAAGTCAAACTGCGATTACTGCGTCAATTACTCGTACAACGAGGAGTACGACTGCTACGAATGCGTCATTGACCTCGATGAGGACGAAATGTACAGCTTCATGAATCATGAATACAGAAGCTGCCCGTACTTCCGCCTCGGAGACGAGTATAAGATCGTGCAAAAACAAAACTAAGGAATGTGTCAGATGGATAATTCAATGTACAGCAGACTCGGCATCGGCAGTGAGGTGCTCGCGTTCTGCGAAAAGACGCTCGCCGAGCTTGAGCCGCGCTTTAAGAAGATCGACGAAACTGCCGAGTATAACCAGCTGAAGGTCATTTCGGCAATGCAGGAAAACCGCGTAAATGCTGCGTGCTTCGCCGCGACAACAGGATACGGCTACGACGACGCCGGCCGCGACAATCTCGAAAGAGTGTACGCCTCCGTTTTCGGAACGCAGGCGGCTCTCGTGCGTCCGCAGATAACGTGCGGCACTCACGCCCTCGCCGTTGCGCTTTCGGCGATACTCCGCCCCGGAGACACGCTGCTGTCGCCGGTCGGCAAGCCGTACGATACGCTCGAGGAGGTCATCGGCATCAGAGAGTCGAAATGCTCCTTGAAGGAATTCGGCGTGAATTACGCGCAGGTCGATCTCCTTCCCGACGGCTCCTTTGACCTTGACGGAATCAGAGCCGCTATAAACGAAACTACGAAAATGGTCACGATCCAGCGCTCCAAGGGCTACCAGACGCGCCCTACGCTCTCCGTTGAACGTATCGGCGAGCTGATCGCGTTCGTGAAGTCCGTAAAGCCCGACATTATCTGCATGGTTGACAACTGCTACGGCGAGTTTGTCCAGAAGATCGAGCCGTCGGACGTCGGAGCAGATATGATCGTCGGATCGCTTATCAAAAATCCCGGCGGCGGTCTTGCGCCGATCGGCGGCTACATATGCGGTACGAAGGAATGCGTTGAGAAATGTGCATACCGCCTCAGCGCTCCCGGACTCGGGCAGGAGGTCGGCGCAAATCTCGGCATAATGCCGGCGTTTTACCAGGGCTTTTTCATGGCTCCTACGGTCGTTGCAGGTGCGCTCAAGGGCGCCGTGTTCGCAGGTCTTTGCTATGAGAAGCTGGGTTTCAGGTGCGTTCCGAACGGTACGGAGGAGCGGTACGATATTATCCAGGCGGTCGAGCTTGGCTCCAGGGAGCGCATGGTCGCGTTCTGCCGCGGCATTCAGGCTGCGGCGCCTGTTGACAGCTACGTAACGCCCGAGCCTTGGCCTATGCCGGGCTATGATTCCGACGTCATCATGGCGGCAGGCGCGTTCGTGCAGGGCTCCAGCATCGAGCTTTCCGCAGACGGCCCGATCAAGGAGCCGTACGCCGTCTATTTTCAGGGCGGCCTGACGTGGTACCACGCGAAGCTCGGAATAATGATGTCGCTCCAGAAGCTCTTTGAAAAGGGCTTGATCGAGCTGCAAAAAAAGAGACTCCCCGGCGGAGTCCCTTTTTTATCTTTTGCGTAATTTTTGATATACCGGCCTCTACTTGATGATAACGGGGATTACCTCGATCTCGTGCCACGCGATAGCGCAGGGGACAGGTTCGTCTCCGTCAACGCTTACCGTGTCGAACAGAACGGTGTAGAAAACGCCGTCCTCGCCGAGACAGATCGGCTCACGATCCGAAAAATTCTTGAGAAGCTCGTTTGCGTAGGACATACCCTTTTCGTTCACGATGGCATTGTATATCTTTCTGTCCGTGATCGTGGCGTGCTCCTCTGAGATGCGGTAGCCCCTCTTGAGAAGCGGCACATCCTCTCTGTTCATAATTGTAAAGATCATTTTTTCAGCTCCTTCTGCAAAGATTGATTCCCATGATCATTTTACCATATTTTTTTTACGAAAACAATACTGATTTTCGATATTCTTACAATTTATACTGCCAATTTTGGTATGCAGCCGTTTTTTAATGGGTATGATCCGGTTTTTGTGGTGCCGGGTGACACGTAATTCTTACAGATTTGTTGATAACTTGTAAAAACAATAAAAGCGATTGACTTTTTTTTGCACGAGTGATACAATGAACTTTAGGCTATATCCGGGCAAGGATTTTTGCCGCGATATTTCGGGAGGCGGTCTTGCTTTTGTTTGATTCAAAAAGGATTACGCTGCTCGCCGGTCACTACGGCAGCGGCAAAACGAATATCGCCGTCAACTGGGCGAAATATCTGCGCGAAACTATTGATCGCGTCTGCGTCGCTGATCTCGATATCGTCAACCCGTACTTCCGCACGAAGGACAGCGCGGAGGATTTCAGGCAGTGGGGCATACGGCTGATCTCGTCGGAGTATGCGAACTCCAACGTCGATTTTCCCGCGCTTCCGCAGGAGCTGTATTCGATAGTTGACGACAAGAGCTTTCACGCTGTGATCGACGTTGGCGGAGATGACAGAGGCGCGTTTGCGCTCGGCCGCTACGTTCCTCGGATACTTGAGGAAAACGACTATGAGCTGCTGCTCGTTATCAACCGCTACCGTCCGCTGACGCCGGACTGCGAGTCCGTCGTCGGTATCAAAAACGAGATCGAGGCGGCGTGCCGCATGAAATTTACGGCGATAGTGAACAACTCAAACCTCGGGCGTGAGACTACGGCGCAGACGGTGCTGGATTCGCTGCCGTTTGCCGTGGAGGTCTCAAAGGCGACGGGGCTTCCCGTAAAAATGACGACGGTTGAAGACAGATTATACAGTGAATTAAAGGATAAAATAGACGGCTTGTTCCCTCTGACATTACAGAGCAAGCTGATTTAGGAGGTATTGATGTGCCAAAGGTTACGATTGATTCCAACGCCTGCAAGGGCTGCGGACTGTGTGTAAGCGTGTGCCCGAAGAAGATCCTCAGAATGTCCGAGGAAAAGATGAACAAGAAGGGTATGCACTACGCAGAAATGACAGATGAAGAGAAGTGCATCGGGTGCGCCTTCTGTGCGATGATGTGTCCCGACTGCGTTATCAGAGTTGAAAGGTAGGTGCTGAGAATGTCTGAAAAGGTGCTTATGAAGGGCAACGAGGCGATCGCCGAAGCTGCGATCCGTTCGGGCTGCCGTTTTTATCTCGGCTATCCGATAACTCCGCAAACGGAGGTCGCCGCTTATATGGCAAAGCGTATGCCGAAGATCGGCGGTACGTTCCTGCAGGCCGAGAGCGAGCTTTCGGCGATAAATATGGTCTACGGCGTAGCCTCCGCCGGAAAACGCTGCATGACGTCCAGCTCCAGCCCGGGAATCTCTCTGAAGTGCGAGGGCTTATCTTACCTTGCGGCCTGTGACCTTCCCTCCGTAATCGTAAATGTTCAGCGCGGAGGTCCCGGCCTCGGCGGCATTCAGCCGTCGCAGTCCGATTATTTCCAGGCGACAAAGGGCTCCGGTCACGGTGATTTCCGCATGATCGTTCTCGCCCCGTCGTCCGTCCAGGAGATGGCGGATCTCACGTCGCTCGCCTTTGACCTCGCGGACAAGCACAGAATGCCTGCAATGATCCTCGCCGACGGTACGATCGGTCAGATGATGGAGCCTGTGGAGCTTGCCGAGGATATGCACGCGACGCAGTACGAAAAGCCGTGGGCGTGCACCGGCACGAAGCTGGAGCGCGGGCATAATATCATAAATTCGCTTATCCTCAAGCCGGAGATACTCGAACGCCTCAACATCGAGCGCTACGAAAAGTACAAGATCGTTGAGAGCGAAGAGGTTCGCTATGAGGAATATATGATGGACGACGCCGAAATATGTATCGTAGCCTTCGGCATCGCTTCGCGCGTCGCGAAGTCCGCGATCATGGAGGCGAGAAAGCAGGGCGTCAAGGTCGGTCTTATCCGCCCGATCACGCTCTGGCCGTTCCCTGCCGAGCCGATCAGAGCGGCTGCCGATAAGGTGAAGGCGTTTATCTCCGTCGAGCTTTCGATGGGACAGCTCATTTACGATGTCCGCCTTGCGTCGGAGTGCAAAAAGCCCGTTCATCTGTGCAGCAGAGTCGGCGGCATGATAACGTCGCCTGACTATGTGCTTAAAAAGATACTTGAAGTCAATGAAATGGGAGGTGCTGTCTGATGGTTGTTTTTGAGAAGCCTCACGGCTTGACCGACGTACCCCTGCACTACTGCCCCGGCTGTACGCACGGCATTATCCACCGTCTCGTCGCGGAAGCGATGGACGAGCTTGGCATCGAGGGCAGAACGGTGGGAGTCGCTTCCGTCGGCTGCTCCGTTATGAGCTACGATTATTTTAACTGCGATATGGTGCAGGCCGCTCACGGCAGAGCGCCTGCCGTTGCGACGGGCCTTAAAAGAGCGCTGCCCGACAATATCGTCTTCACATATCAGGGCGACGGCGACCTCGCGGCGATCGGTACAGCAGAGACCGTACACTCCGCCGCAAGAGGCGAGAATATCACTATCATATTCGTCAATAATGCTATTTACGGCATGACGGGCGGTCAGATGGCGCCGACGTCTCTTCCCGGTCAGGTCACGCAGACCTCGCCTTACGGCCGCGACGTAAAGACAGCCGGCTATCCCGTCAGGGTATGCGAGCTTCTCTCGAGCCTCGACGGTCCGGCTTACCTCGAGCGCGTCTCCGTAGACAGCCCGAAGGCAGTAAAGAATGCTAAGCGCGCGATCCTCAAGGCGTTCCGCAATCAGGTCGAGGGCAAGGGCTTTTCTCTCGTCGAGGTGCTGTCAACGTGCCCGACAAACTGGGGTATGACTCCCGTTGAAGCGCTCGAATGGTGCAGGGAGAACATGGTGCCGTATTATCCTCTCGGCGTCTATAAGGATAAATACGCGGACGAGGAGGCGGCAAAATGAGTACGACTAAGATCATTATCGCCGGCTTCGGCGGTCAGGGTATCCTCTTCACGGGCAAGCTGATGGCATATCAGGGAATGATCGCCGGCAGATACGTAAGCTGGCTGCCCTCCTACGGCCCGGAGGTCAGAGGCGGTACGTGCAACTGCTCCGTGATAGTCAGCGACGAGCCGATCGGCTCTCCGATCATCGACAGCCCCGATATCGTTATCGCAATGAACAGACCGTCGCTCGATAAATACGAGCCGACGCTCGCAAAGGGCGGAAAGCTCTTTGTAGAGTCCTCTCTTATCGACCGAAAGGCAGAGAGAGACGACGTTACCGTCTACTACGTTCCAGCGGCGGAGATCGCCTCCGAGAACGGCGACAACCGCCTCGGAAATATGGTCGTTCACGGCAACGTAATGAGCCGCAGCGACTGCTTCCCGTTCGACACGGTAGCCGCCGCGATCGAGAAGGTCATTTCGGCAAGGCACCGCGACCTGCTCGATATCAACATGAAAATGCTTGAAGCCGGCTACAAGTATGAAAGCTGACGGTTCGCTTCAAAATATACATTTTCGCTTATTTTTGGGTGAATAATCTTAGAATAATAAGAAATAAAAGAGAAAAAATCAATTTTATTTACTAAATTATTATAAATTTATTGACTTTTAACGAGAAAAATCTTATAATAACTCTGTTACGACCTTTTGAAGGAGGACTGCGCGCGCCGCGCAGAGGCACCCTTTCGGTCGCAGCAGAGTTATTTTGGCGGTACGGCCGCGGCTTTAGTGCAGTTTGCCGCGGCGGTAATCATACATTTAACGGAGGTTAAAACGCATGAAAAGAGTTGCAAAACCCGTATTCTTCATCGTTGCTCTTCTCATCATCGCGCTCGCGGTCACGTCCGTTTTAGGATTCGACACGCAGTTCGGCGACGTGAAGACGACTCGTATCAAGGGTATCGACGATATTCGATGGGGAATCGACATCAAGGGCGGCGTTGAGGCGACGTTCCAGCCTGCAGAAGGTGTAGACGCTACGCCGGAACAGCTTGAATCGGCTAAGTCCGTAATCGAGACGAGACTTGTATCAAACAGCATTACCGACTACGAGCTGTACGCAGACGAAAGCTCCAACAGGATTATCGTCCGCTTCCCTTGGAAAGAAGACACGACAAACTACGATCCGAACGAGGCGATCGAAGAGATCTCGGCTACGGCCGTCCTCACCTTCCGCCCCGGCAACAGCTATGAGTCTGTTGATTACGACGCCGACGGAAATCCCGTCATGAAGACGCCCTCCGGCGAAACGGCAGAGACGGTGCTTCTCGACGGCTCTACCGTCAAGAAGGCTGAGGCAGGTGTCATTGACGACAACGGCCAGATCAAGTATATCGTTTCTCTTGAGTTCAACGACGAGGGTGCGCAGCTCTTTAAGGATGCTACGACACAGTATCTCAATCAGACGATCTCGATCTGGATGGACGATACTCTCCTTTCATATCCGACGGTAAACGAGGTCATCTCAGAGGGCAAGGCTCAGATCTCCGGCAGCTTTACCGCAGAGGAGGCAACGGCTCTCGCAACGAAGATCAACGCCGGTGCGCTTCCCTTTACGCTTGAAACGGTAAACGTCTCCTCTATCAGCCCGACGCTCGGCGCGAACTCGCTCTATGCGATGGGGCTTGCAGCGATCATCGCTCTCTGCTTTATCACGATATTCATGATCGTGTTCTTCAGAGTGCCCGGCTTTGTTGCCGTTATCGCGCTTATCGGTCAGATGTCCGTTATCATCGTCGCTGTATCCGGTTACTTCCCGGTATTCAACAGCTTCACAATGACGCTCCCCGGTATCGCAGGTATGATCCTGTCTCTCGGTACGGGCGTTGACGCAAATATCCTTACGGCGGAACGTATCCGCGAGGAGCTCAAGCGCGGCAAGTCTCTCGACAGCGCTATCAACGCAGGTACAAAGAATTCGCTTTCCGCTATCATCGACGGTAACATGACGATCGTTATCGTTGCCGTTATCCTTATCCTTGTCTTCGGCCCCTTCAATATGCTTTCGTTCATATTCGGTCTCTCGACAACGGGTGCGATCTACGCCTTCGGCTACACGCTCCTCATCGGTACCATCGCAAACTTCATCATGGGTATCGGTGCGGCAAGACTTATGCTCAAGTCGCTTTCGGGATACAAGTTCCTGAGAAATCCCAGACTTTACGGAGGTGCTAAGAATGAAAGATAAGATGCTCGATTTCTTCGGAAAGAAAAAGATTTTCTTCGGCATTTCCCTCGGAATTATTGCTATCGGTATTATTTTCAATATCATCTTCGGAGTATCGCTCGATATCCAGTTCTCCGGTGGCTCGATGATCTCCTACTCTTACAGCGGAGAGGTCAACGAGGACGAGATGAAGGCTCTTATCCAGGAGAAGACTCCCGACGATAAGGTAACGTTCACGATCGCAAAGGATATCGCTTCCAACAGCGATAAGGGCGACGGCTATACGCTCACAGTTCAGTTCTCCGGAACGGACGCGATCAGCACAGAGCTGCAGTCCGACATTCTCCAGTCCCTGCGCGAGAAATATCCCGACAACAACTTCGATACGAACGAGTTCACTTCCGTTGACGCGACGATGGGCCTTAAATTCTTCGTCAAGTGTCTCGTCGCTGTTGCTATCGCCTGCGTACTCATGGTTATCTACGTCACGATCCGATTCAAGAGGATCGGCGGTATGTCGGCAGGTATGTTCGGTCTCGTCGCTCTCTTCCACGATATCATCATGGTTTACGTCGTCTTCGTTCTGTTCAGAATGCCGATCGACAGTAACTTCATCGCAGTCGTCCTCATGATCCTCGGCTACTCCCTCAACGATACGATCGTTATCTACGACCGTATCAGAGAGAACAAGGCTAAGATGGGACCGAAGGCTTCTCTCGTTGATATCTACAACCTCAGCATGACGCAGTGCATCAAGAGAACGGTAATGACGTCCATCACGACTCTTGCAGCTATCACCTCTGTTTACGTAGTCTGCCTCGTATACAACATCACATCTATCCAGAGCTTTGCTCTCCCGATGATGATTGGTCTTGTATCGGGCTGCTATTCCTCTATCTGCATCGCGACGCCGCTTTGGGTTATCTGGCAGCTTCACAAGAGAAAAAAGGAAGCAGAAAAGAAAGCATAATTTAAGCATTTACAGCCTCCGCTTTTTTGGCGGGGGCTGATTTTGTCGGAGAATCCGGCAGAGGAAAACCGGCTGCACCGTCTCCGCTGTGAGGCGGTGCATATCATTTTCTGCGAGCTTACCCTCCGCAGTAACATTTTTTCGGTCTCCTGCTATAATGTAGTAAGGGCAACACCGAACAAAGGCTGCGTATGCTCGCCGCGATCTCTGAGCGGTATTGTCCGAGGAGTTTTCCGAAAGCGCTTGTGAGGTGAGACCGTATGTGCCGCAGAAACTGCGTTTCAAAATGCGTGCTCTCGTTCGGCTTGGGAATGGTCGTGTCGTCATTCTTCGGCAAAGGCGTCGCCCTGTTCCTTGTGGGCGCGGCGGCCGTGATACTTTCCTTTGCCCTTCGTGAGCGCTGATTATAGGGAGGTCAGCTTATGAAATTCATCGTGATCGACAATCCGCGCTTTTTAGCGCCCGTTCTCAGGCGGATGTTCAAGATCAGGAAATCAAAGGATACGTCCCTCTAGAAAGCTGTGCGTCGGTTCCGCTGTCGGTACCGGCGCGCTTTGTTATTTATACCCAACTTTTGAAGGCATACAGCTTTTCTATTGGATAATATGATATACATACACATATGACCGGAGCTTATTTTGTAATTTTTTTCGCCCTGCGTCAAAAAAATCTTGATACATGGAGCAAAAAATGGTATAATACAAATAATTGTGAGTAATGATGGGGCAGCTTTGCCTCCTTTACGTAAAAATCGCATGAAAGGGCAGAGAAATATGACGAGAGAAAATCAGTATCGCACGCACAACTGCGGTGAGCTTCGCGAGAGCGACATCGGCAAGGACGTTAGAGTTGCAGGCTGGGTTGAGAATATACGCGACCACGGCGGCGTTATGTTCCTTGATATACGCGACCAGTACGGTGTAGTTCAGGTGGTCGTGCATGACGATAATTTGCTGAAGGGCATAAATAGAGAGTGTACAGTGACAGTAGCCGGCAAGGTCGTCAAGAGAGACGAGGAGACGATCAACCCGAAGATCGCCACCGGTATGGTAGAGGTACATACCGAGACGATCAGAGTTCTCGGCAAGTGCAAGGTAAACCTTCCCTTTGAGGTAAGCTCCGCAAAGGACGTAAAGGAGGAGGTACGTCTCAAGTACCGTTTCCTCGACCTTCGCAATAAGAAGAATCACGACAACATCGTCCTCAGAAGCGAGATCGTTTCCTATCTCCGCTCTCAGATGAACGAGATGGGCTTTATTGAGATATCGACTCCGATCCTCTCCACATCTTCTCCCGAGGGCGCGAGAGATTATCTTATCCCCAGCCGCAAGCACAAGGGCAAGTTCTACGCTCTTCCGCAGGCTCCGCAGATCTTCAAGCAGCTTCTGATGGTCTCCGGCTTCGACAAGTATTTCCAGATCGCTCCCTGCTTCCGCGACGAGGACGCAAGGGCGGACCGTTCCCCGGGCGAGTTCTATCAGCTCGATTTTGAAATGGCATTCGCTGAGCAGGAGGACGTTTTCGCGGTAGCCGAGCAGGTGCTCTACAACACCTTTAAGAAATTCGGCGGCGGCAAGGAGGTTAGCAAGCCCCCGTTCAAGCGCATTCCTTACAAAGAGGCAATGATCAAGTACGGCACGGACAAGCCCGACCTCAGAAATCCGCTCGTTATCACCGATATATCCGATATGTTCGTTGAGACGGACTTCAAGCCCTTCTGCGGCAAGACTGTCCGCGCGATCAATGTTCCGGACTGTGCAGGCCAGTCAAAGAGCTGGTTCAAGAAGATGGAGGAATTCGCTCTTTCCATCGGTATGAAGGGCCTCGGCTACGTCAAGGTCAGAGACGATATGACGTTTGACGGCCCGATCGACAAATTCCTTCCCGCCGAGGACAAGCTCGCTCTTATCGAGCGCACAGGTCTCAAGCCCGGCGCTGTCTGCTACTTCATCGCAGACACGGCAGAGGAAGCTCCGAAGCTCGCAGGTCAGATCAGAACAGAGGTCGCAAGCCGCCTCGGCATCATTGACGAGAGCCGCTTTGAGCTTTGCTTTATCGTAGATTTCCCGATGTACGAGTACGACGACGACGGAAAGGTGATCTTCACCCACAACCCGTTCTCGATGCCGCAGGGCGGTCTCGAGGCGCTCGAGACGATGAACCCCGTCGATATCCTCGCTTATCAGTACGACATCGTCTGCAACGGCGTAGAGCTTTCCTCCGGCGCCGTCAGAAACCACGACGTCGAGATTATGAAGAAGGCGTTCGATATCGCAGGATACAGCGAGGACGAGCTTAAAGCAAAGTTCACCGCGCTCTACAATGCTTTCCAGTACGGTGCGCCGCCGCACGCAGGCATGGCACCCGGCGTAGACAGAATGATAATGCTGCTCACGGGCGAGGAGAATATCCGCGAGATCATCGCGTTCCCGATGAACAGCAACGCGCAGGATCTCCTTCTCGGTTCGCCGGGAGAGGTAACGGAGCAGCAGCTTCGCGAGGTCCACATCAAATTAAGATAACGGAAAGGACGATGATCCATGGTCACCCGTGAGGACGTAATTAACATCGCCAGACTCTCCAAGCTGTATATCGCCGAGGAGGAGCTTGACGAAATGACAAAGGCAATGGGCGATATCATCAAATTTGCCGATACGATAAACGTCGCCTCCGAGCAGGGCGTAGAGGAGTTTGACAACATCAACAACCTCAAAAATGCTTTTCGCGAGGACGTCGTCGTTCCCTCGTATGAAAGGGACGAAATTCTTAAAAACGCAAATGACATTGACGAGGGACACTTCCTCGTTCGCAAGAGGGTGTAAGCTATGGCAGAGGGAATGATCAAGCGCTTGGGCAGTATGCTCGAAAACAAGGAGATATCCTGCACCGAGCTTACAAATACTTACCTATCGGCTATCGAAAGCGCTAACGGCGACCTCAACGCTTACATAAAGGTCACGCCGGAGGCGGCTCTCGACACCGCAAAAGCGGTTGACGAGAAGCTCGCAAGGGGAGAGCAGCTCGCTCCTCTCGAGGGAATTCCGATGACGCTGAAGGACAATATCTCCACAAAGGGGATCGAGACGACTTGCTGCTCGAAGATACTCGAAGGCTATAAGCCGATCTACGACGCGACCGTCTGGGCGGAGCTTAAAAAGAGCAATGCGGTGCTTCTCGGCAAGACGAACATGGACGAGTTCGCAATGGGTTCGTCCTGCGAGACGTCATGCTTCGGCGGCGCCTCCAATCCTCACGATATCGGACGTGTGGCAGGCGGCAGCTCCGGCGGCGTAGCTTCTGCCGTCGGCGGCAATATCGCGGCGTACGGCCTCGGCTCCGATACGGGAGGATCTATCCGTCAGCCCGCGAGCTTCTGCGGAATAGTCGGTCTGAAGCCGACGTACGGCTCCGTTTCCCGTTACGGTCTTATCGCGTACGCTTCGAGCTTCGATCAGATCGGACCGATCACAACGACGGTCGAGGACGCTTCGATCGTTTACGACGCGATCTCCGGCTACGACGCGATGGACTCCACGAGCCAGGGACGCAGGGGAGAGCCTACGGTCAAGACTCTTAAAAATGACATCAAGGGCATGAAGATCGGCGTTGCCGACGAATACCTCGACGGCGTAAGCGACGAGGTGCGCTCCGTATTTGAAAAGGCGTGCGAGGTTTACCGTTCGCTCGGCGCGGAGATAGTTCGCTTCAAGCTGCCGTCGCTCAGATACGCACTGCCTGTTTACTATATTTTGGCGTGCGCGGAGGCGTCCTCTAACCTCGGACGTTACGACGGTATCCGCTACGGCTACCGCACCGCAAACTACAAGGACGTCAACGAAATGGTCTGCAAGACGAGAAGCGAGGGCTTCGGCGCCGAGGTTAAGCGCAGGATCCTTCTCGGTACATACGTTCTTTCCGCAGGTTATTACGACGCATACTACAAGAAGGCGCAGAACCTCCGCGGCTCGATCGTGAAGGCGTTCAAGGACGCATTCGAGACCTGTGATGTGATCCTCGCGCCGACCGTTCCTATGACTGCGTTCAAAAAGGGCAACGCGATCAGCGATCCCATCGAGACGTATCTCACCGATATCTGCACCGTTCCCGTGAATATCGCGGGGCTTCCCGGAGTCAGCATTCCGTGCGGCTTTGACGGCGAGGGTATGCCGATCGGTATGCAGCTTATCGGCGATACGTTCTGTGAAAGCACTATCCTCAACGCCGCGTGGCAGTATGAAAACGCTGCCGGCGCAGAGGTATTCAAGCCGTCTGCATACGGCGTAAAGCTATAAGGAGGGAAGGATCATGCAATACGAGATGGTCGCAGGCTTCGAGACACACGTGGAGCTTGCTACGAATACGAAGATTTTTTGCTCCTGCACAACACAGTTCGGCGGTGATCCCAATACGCACTGCTGCCCGATCTGTATCGGTCTGCCCGGCGTTCTGCCGAAGCTGAACCGCGCAGTCGTACAGTACGCGATCAGAGCAGGACTTGCGACGAACTGTCATATCGCCAATATCTCAAAAATGGACAGAAAGAACTACTGCTACCCCGACCTTCCGAAGGCATATCAGATCTCGCAGTACGACAAGCCGCTCTGCGAGAACGGCTATGTGCAGCTTTCAAACGGCCGCAGGATCCGACTCAACAGGATCCACATCGAGGAGGACGCAGGCAAGCTGATCCACAAGAGAGGCGATACTTACATTGACTATAACCGCGGCGGCGTGCCGCTTATTGAGATCGTTTCCGAGCCTGATATCCGCTCCGTCGAGGAGGCAAAGGAGTATGTAGAAAAGCTGCAGCAGATCATGCGCTACATCGGAGTCTCCGACTGCCGTATGCAGGAGGGCAGTATGCGCTGCGACGTCAACGTATCCGTCAGACCTGTCGGCAGCGACAAGCTCGGAACGAGAACGGAGATCAAGAATATGAACTCCATCACATTCATCGGCAAGGCTATGGAATACGAGTTCAACCGCCAGGTCGAGCTTATCGAATCCGGCGGCGAGGTAGAGCAGCAGACTCTCCGCTACAACGACTCCGAGAACACAACGTCGCCGATGCGCGGCAAGGAGGACGCTAACGACTACCGCTACTTCCGCGATCCCGACCTCGTGACGATCAGTGTCTCCGACGAGGAGATCGACGAGCTGAGAAAGACGATCCCGGAGCTTCACTTTGAGAAGGTAGAGCGCTACGTCGGGCAGTTCTCGCTCTCCGAGAAGGATGCGTCGAATATAGCTAAATACAGAAGGATCGCAGAGTTCTTCGAGCAGGCGTCGGACGGCGTCAAGAATCCGAAGACCGTCGCGAACTTCATCATCGGACAGATCTTCCGCCGCCTTGAGACTGAGGACGACAAGGAGTCGTTCGATATCAAAACGACGGCCGCTCAGCTTCGGGAGCTTGTGAAGCTCATCGACGACGGCAAGATCAGAAACAATCTCGCAAAGTCAACTCTCGAGCAGATGCTCGACACCGGCAAGCCGGCTTCCGAGTTTATCTCAGAAAGCGATATGGCAGGTCTCGACGAGAGCGCTCTCGAGGGACTCTGCCGCAAGGCCGTGGAGTCGAACCCGAAGGCTGTTGAAGACTTCAAAAAGGGCAAGCAGAAGGCTGTAAAGTCTCTTGTAGGCTTCGTAATGAAGGAAAGCCGAGGCAAAGCTGACGCCGCTGCAGCAGAGCAGCTCATAATATCAATAATCGGATAAAATAACGCAGGTGCAAAGGGTATCCTCTGCACCTGCTTGCCGTACCTGCATTTTTAGGGAGACACTGATTAAATCGAGTGCCAAAATTGCGCCGTCAGATTTTGCGGCAAATTGGACGAAAGAGCCGCCGGAATACTGACGTATTTCAAGGCTTTTCTCAGTCCGCAGGACGTGATTTATTCAGTGTTTCCTTAGTAAACTACACGTTCCCTCGATCATTAAACATTTTTCAGGAGGATAGTATGCAAGAAAAAAAGACTGTCGGCACAGAACTGGTTCGCGACGCACGGACTCTCGGCGTCCCGAGAATGATACTGCTGGGGCTCCAGCATCTTTTTGCAATGTTCGGCGCTACGGTGCTCGTTCCGCTCATCACAGGACTTGACGTCTCCACAACTCTTCTTATGGCAGGTCTCGGCACGCTCCTTTTTCACTTCCTGACTAAGGGCAAGGTGCCGGCGTTTCTCGGCTCCTCGTTTGCATACCTCGGCGGATATGCCGCTGTCGCTCCCTTTGTCAACGGCGAGCCGAACAAGGAAATGCTTCCGTATGCCTGCGGCGGCGTGCTCGTTTCCGGTCTTGTCTACATTTTGCTCGCGGCGCTCTTCAAGGCGTTCGGCATCAAGCGCGTTATGAAATTCTTCCCGCCCGTCGTTACCGGTTCGATGATAATAGCGATCGGTCTCACACTCGCACCGAGCGCGATCGACAACTGTCAGACAGACTGGCTTCTCGCTGTTATAGCGATCATTCTCATCGTAGTCTGCAACATCTGGGGCAAGGGCATGATCAAGATCGTTCCGATAATGATCGGTATCGTCGGATCGTACATCGTTGCGGTGTGCCTCGGCAGAGTCGATTTTTCCGCGATAGCTCAGAAGGATATTATTGCCCTGCCGATCCACACGTCGGCTATGGCAAAGTTTGACGTCAGCGCGATCATCACGATCCTTCCGATCGCACTTGCGACCGTTATGGAGCATATAGGTGATATCTCCGCGATAAGCGCGACGACAGGCGAGAACTACATCGCGGATCCCGGACTTCACCGTACGCTCATCGGTGACGGACTCGCGACGTCGCTTTCCGCGTTCTTCGGCGGCCCCGCGAACACGACGTACGGAGAGAACACCGGCGTTCTCGTTCTTACAAAGATATTCGATCCCCGCGTTATCAGGATAGCGGCGTTTTTCGCGATCGGACTCTCTTTCTTCCCTGTCGTTTCTGCTGTGATCGAGACTGTTCCGGCAGCGATCGTCGGCGGCGTTTCGATCATTCTCTACGGCATGATCTCCGCTATCGGTATCCGCAACTTCGTCGAAAATAAAGTCGATCTCACAAAGAGCCGCAATGTGATCATCACGGCAGCGATGCTCGGCAGCGCTATCGGCTTCAAATACTCCGCAGCTCAGGGCATCTCGTTCACGGTCGCAGGCGCAACGGTTACGTTCTCCGGTCTCGCGATAGCCGCGATCGTCGGTATCCTGCTCAACGCCGTTCTTCCCGGCAAGGAATTTGTTTTTGAAGGTGGGGCAGAAGCGGCTGATAAAACCGTATCCGAAAACTCCGGAGAAAAGAAGGCTGAAAAGCCGTCCAAGAAGAAGAAAAAGCACTGATTTTTGCAACATTTTACCATTTTGCAACAAAGCGTTAATTATTTCATCAAATCAAGGAATTATAATTGTATCTGTAAAAAAGCAGCTCGGCAAAATCGCGCCTTTGCGGCGCTTTTGCCGAGTTTTGACCGGTAAACTGTTCATTTCGGAATTGAGTTCCCTTCGCGATATTAGGTAACTCTCCCAATTTCAGAAATAATGGTTTTTATTGTTGAAAAGAAGCTCCCGTTATGGTATAATTAGCTGAAAGTCTGATTATGTCGAATTCTGGAGTGATACTGCATTTGGCAGTGTCTGTTTTTCTTTGGAGGATGTAATATGAAATTATTCAGCAGAACGCTCTTTTGCTTTTATGTGCTGATGCTTGTACTGCTTGCCGCAGGCTGCGGCAAAAAGGAGTATTCCGTAAAGGATTTTGCCGACGTAACCGTTATCGGCTATACGGAGCACGGCAGTCTTTCTATCAAGGTCAACGACGCGACTGTCAACGGCATTTATGCCGACGGAAAAAAGGATAAGACGGCCGCGCTGCGCTTTGCCGAGACGTTTCGTTTCTCGTACGACGGGCAGGACAGCGAGGACTCATATTTTACAAACGGTGACGTTGTAACGATCAATGTATCATACGACGAGTCGATGGCAAGGTCTCTCGGTATCTCGTTCGTTGATTCCTCATTCGATTACAAGATCGACGGTCTGGAGGATAAAGTCGAGGCTAGCCCGTTCGACGGCCTCAACGTCAGCTTCAGCGGCGTTGCCCCTTACGGAACCGTACAGCTCGACAAATCGAACTGCAGCCAGTATGTTATAGATAATGTCACCTTCGAGTGCAGCAACTACGATCTCTCAAACGGCGATTCGATAATCGTAAAGGCAGAGTTCAATTCCGAGATCGCCGAGCGCAACGGCTATGTCTTCACCGAGACGGCGAAAAAGTATAAGGTTATCGGCCTTTCAAAATATGTAACGACGATGATGGGCGTGACGTACAGCCCTGTCTCCGCGAAAATGCGCTACATGGTAGAGCAGTTCGTCGAAGGCTCCGAATCGTCGTATAAATCTCTCAAATGGTATTTCGGAGACGAGGATTCCGATTCCGACGGCGACGGATATATCGACGAGGACGAGACGGCTTCCTCTGATGAGTTCTCAGAGGATTCTTCCTCCGCGGAGGAGCAGGACGAGCTTTCGTCCGAGAGCGGCGAAAGCGGCACAGCCTCTTCAAAAAAGAAGCGAAAGACAGACGTTCAGCGCATAAAGGATGATTTTGCACTTTCCGATTTCAAGGCAAAGTTTGAGTATACGCCGGTCGAGTGCTTCTATTCGCTCAACCCGCTCCAGTACAGCGACAACATTTTCAGCTCCGCGTATAAGATCAAGGGCACGTTCGTCTGCGAAAGCACGGCAGGCTCCGGCTATATAAATCCCGGTGACACCGTAGTCGGCGAGATCTACGTTACGGCGTCTCTCACGGGCGGCAGCGTTGATATCAAGAACAATCTCGTTTACGAGGACACAACGCTTGAAAACTACCACGCTTATTCGATCCGCTCCTACCCCGAATACAAGGATATGTCGGCGGATATCTTCAAGAGCACGACGTACGTCGTCGAGAAGCTCGATTATATCGAAAATCAGGAAGCGTACGACAGCTTCGTTCAGGAGCAGGCAACTAAGTCAACGCGCTCCGCTCCGGAGGTCGCTCATATTACGATCGAATCCGATACCGACTCAGACAAAAAGAAAAAGAAGCGCAGCTCCTCCGATGAAAACGCCTCCGAGATCGAGACTGATACGGATACCGAGCTTACGGGAGAAGAGGAAAATCCGATCTATTTTGAGCCGGACGACGGTGAGTACGACGACGGTTTCAGCTATGATGACGGCGAGGACGGCGGCGACGAGGAATAACGCCCGCTTCGTGTAATTTTTCTCGGAGTTTTTGCAGGAAATATTTGAATTGTGACCTGCTTTATGGTATAATTAGAATATCCGATGGAAGCTATGATTCTATAATTATCTGAATAGGATGTGTATGAACAATGATAAACGGTACGTGTTTAAAAAATGCGATCATTTCCGGCGCTAACAACATCAGCAAGAATAGATCTGCGATCGACGACCTCAATATTTTCCCCGTTCCCGACGGCGATACCGGCACGAATATGTCCATGACGATCAATTCCGCCGCGGCTGTCCTCAAGGAGATGGACGAGGCGGACGCAGGCATCGTGGCAGGCAAGGCAGCCTCCGCAATGCTTCGCGGCGCAAGAGGCAACTCCGGCGTTATCCTTTCGCTGATCTTCCGCGGCTTTTCGCAGGGACTCAAGGGAAAAGAGTCTGCTGACGGCGCCGACCTTACGGAGGCGCTCGGCAAGGGCGTTGAGGCTGCGTATAAGGCTGTTATGAAGCCGACAGAGGGCACGATCCTCACGGTAGCCCGCATGGCATACGAGGCAGGTACGGAGCTTGCTGCAACCGACACCGATCCCGTTGCTGTATGGAGCGCGATCGTAGACGCAGCTCAGAAGGCGCTCGACCTTACCCCCGAGCTTCTTCCCGTTCTGAAAAAGGCAAACGTCGTAGACGCAGGCGGCAAGGGCCTTCTCACGATCTTCGAGGGTATGCTTTCCGTCTTCAGAGACGGCACTGTTATCGAGTATGACGCTGAGGCTGATGATGCAAAGCCTGCCGAGGAGGATTACTTCCGCAGTGCGGCCGCTCAGTTTGACAGCGATATCACCTTTACCTACTGCACCGAGTTTATCGTCGGCAAGGATCCCGACGTCCACACCGATACTCAGGAGCTTAGAGAGTATCTCAAGACGATCGGCGACTGCGTAGTCGTAGTTGACGACGAGGAGATCATCAAGGTTCATGTTCATACAGAGAATCCCGGCAATGCGCTTCAGGCAGGTCTTGACTTCGGTCAGTTGCTCAAGGTCAAGGTCGAGAACATGAAGGAGCAGCACAGAAAGGCTGCCGAGGCCGAGGAGAGAGCAAAGGCTCGTCTCGCAGAGCGCATGGAGAAGGAGCAGGAGCTTTCCGTCAAGGAGCCGACAGAGGAGATAGGCTTCGTCGCTGTCGCGGCAGGCGAAGGCCTCGTTCAGCTCTTTAAGGACTGCGGCTGCAGCCACGTTGTAAGCGGCGGTCAGTCCATGAATCCGAGCACGCAGGATATCCTCTCCGCAGTTCTCGCAATTCCGGCAAAGAAGGTCGTAGTTCTCCCGAACAACAAGAATATCATCATGGCAGCAGAGCAGGCTGTTCCGCTCGTAGACGACAGAGAGGTTGTCGTAATCCCGACGAGGACGATACCGCAGGGTATCTCCGCGCTTCTCTCATACGACACCGAGCTTGAAGCAAGCCTTGCGATCGACGTCATGAAGGATTCCTTCAAGGACGTACAGACAGGTCTTGTAACATTTGCCGCAAGAAATTCCGAGTTTGGTTCTCACAAGATCAAGGAGAATGACATCATCGGTCTTGAAAACGGCAAGCTCACCGTCAACGAGAAGGATATCGTCAAGGCGGCCGTTAAGCTGACAAAGTCTCTCGTTTCCAAGGATTCCTCGTTCATCACCGTAATTTCCGGCGAGGGCGTTTCGCAGGAGCAGGCGGACAAGGTCGTAGATATACTTACCTCTAAGTTTGGCAAGGATATGGAGATCACATACGTAAACGGAGGTCAGCCCGTTTATTACTTCATCATTTCCGTAGAATAAAGGTTGATTCAGTTGGCATCACTTTATGAGATCCCAATAGAGAAAATAACCGGCATAGGTGCTAAGCGTGCCCGGCTTTATAATAAGCTGGGCATTGCTTCTGTCGGTGACCTGATACGCTTCTATCCCCGGGCATACGAGGATTGGAGTTCCGTTACCGATATCTTTTCTGCCGTGCCGGGCGATGTTTGCTGCGTCAGGGCGACTCTCGATCTCCCGGTGACGTCGCGCAGAGTCGCAGGCGGTAAGCTGCTTGCAACGACGCGCATCTCCGACGAGACCGGATTCGTCAAGCTGGCCTTTTTTAACAATAAATATATTGAATCAATGCTCTCTCAGGGCTGCGAATACTTGTTTTATGGCAAACTGACCGACAATTCCGGCGTCCGCGAGATGATAAACCCGACATTCCAGAAGGTCGGTAAGGAGATCCCGATCCGGCCTATATACAGTCAGGTCGCCGGTCTTTCGACTAAGCAGATCGAAGCCGCCGTCGGTCACGCGCTGAAAATGCTTCCGGAAGCTGTCAACGATCCTCTGCCGGAGAGCATACGCTCACGCTACGGGCTGATCGGCCTGAAGGAAGCTCTGTTAAAGATACATTTTCCTGCTTCTCGGGACGACGTCTCCTTATCACGCAGACGGCTGATCTTTGAGGAGCTTTTGGTGCTTGTGCTCGGACTTATGTCGGTCAAGAGTATGCCGGAAAAGCAGACGTCCGTCGTAATTGGCGAGGATCACACCGAGGAGTTTCTCAGGCTGCTCCCGTTTAAGCTGACAAATGCCCAGCGCCGCGCTATAAAAGATTGTACGGCAGATATGATGGCAAACTCAAAGGCGATGAATCGCCTTGTTCAGGGTGACGTAGGCTCCGGAAAAACGATGGTTGCGGCGGCGGTCGCATTTAACTGCGTAAAAAACGGCGCTCAGGCCGCGATGATGGCTCCGACGGAGATCCTGGCACGCCAGCACTACGAAAACCTCTTAAAGCTGCTTGCGCCTGCCGGCGTTAATGTCAGCTTGCTTACCGGCTCAATGACGGCGAAGCAGAAGCGCGAGACGCTATCCTCGCTCGAAGCAGGGGAGACCGACCTTCTCGTCGGCACGCATTCGCTCATTTCGGACAGCGTCGTCTTTCACCGCCTCGGAGTCGTTATCACGGACGAGCAGCACCGCTTCGGCGTACGCCAGCGTGCAACGCTCCTTGCGAAGGGCTGCAATCCGCACCTCCTTGTCATGTCGGCAACTCCGATACCGCGAACGCTCGCGCTTATGATCTACGGAGATCTCGATATCTCCGTGATCGACGAGCTGCCTCCGGGCAGGGAAAAGGTAGACACTTTTTTCATAGACGAGACTATCCGTCAGCGGGCGTACGGTTTCCTTGTGAAAAACATCAGGGAGGGCAGACAATGCTATATCGTCTGTCCTGCCGTAGAAAACACGGACACTGGTCTGATAGGCGTCGAGGAATATGCGCAGGAGATAAGCAGAACTGTCTTTCGCGATTTTCGCGTCGGAGTTCTTCACGGCAAGATGAAGCCGTCCGAGAAGGACAGCGTTATGAACGATTTCATCGACGGGAATATTGACGTTCTCGTCTCGACTACCGTTATCGAGGTCGGCGTAGACGTTCCGAACGCCTCCGTCATGCTGGTTGAAAATGCCGACCGCTTCGGTCTTTCGCAGCTTCACCAGCTTCGCGGAAGAGTCGGAAGAGGCGGCTATAAATCGTACTGTATACTCATCTCCAATACGAACGGAGAGGACGCAAAGCGCCGTCTCAGTGCGCTTTGTCAGACGAACGACGGCTTTAAGATCGCCGACGAGGATCTCAGAATGCGCGGCCCCGGAGATTTCTTTGGCTCCCGGCAGCACGGTCTTCCCGAGCTGAAAATCGCCGATCTCGCCGAAAACGTAGATGTGCTGCGTGATGCACAGTCCGCCGCTAAGGAGATCACGGAGAGTTATCCCGATCCGGAGTGCCGCGAGCTGAGAGGTCTTCGCGCTGAGGTTCGGCAGCTCTTCGGAAGCGTCGGAACACAGCTTAATTGATCTTGGGAATATTTATCAAAGGGAGAGAAGAAATGAGAATGAAAAGATTTGCTGCGGCGTTTATTGCCGCGGCCGTGATGATCGTCAGCCTTACCGTTTCCGCATCGGCTGCTGTTTTTATGCCCGACGTAGACACCACGTGCAAAGCGGTATATATGATCAATCTTGACACCGGCATCGTCGTTTACGAGAAGAACTCCACAGAAAAGGTCTTCCCGGCTTCGACAACGAAGATTATGACGTATATCGTCACCGTTGAAAATGTCCCTGATGTTAAGAATACAAAAGTCGTAGTCGAGCAGGAGGTTCTCGACGAGCTTCTCGGAACGGGCAGCTCGCTTTCCGGACTTGAAAACTTCGTGGGGCAGACAGTTACCGTGTTTGACCTGCTCAATTGTCTGATGGTCAAGTCAGGCAACGACGCGGCGCTGCTGCTTGCTCACCATGTCGGCAACGGATCAACGCAGACCTTTATCGACATGATGAATCAGAAGGCGCAGGAGCTTGGCTGCAAGAATACTCATTTCGTCAATCCTCACGGTCTTCATGATCCCGATCACTACACAACGGCAGAGGATCTCGCGACGATAATGCAGTACGCACAGACGCTCCCCGATTTCAACGAGATCTGCGGCACCGTCAGCACATACATCTCAGCCGACACCGAGAAGAATTATCCCCTTATCACTACTAATTACCTTATAGATCAGGTGAACGGCGGCGATTATTACTATGAGCCGTGCAAGGGCGGCAAGACTGGTACAACGGACGAAGCAGGCTACTGCCTCTGTTCGACAGCGTCAAATGGGGGATACACGTATATGTGCATCGCTCTCGGCTCGCCTTCCGTCAACGCTCACGGCGAGGAGGTCGAGACTAACGGCGCAATGGTCGATACAAAGAAGCTCTATGAGTGGGCTTTTGCGAACCTCGAGCTGAAAACGGTAGTAGACGAGAAAAAGCCGATGTGCGAGGTTCCGATATCACTCGCATGGGATCAGGATACGATCCAGCTCGTTCCTCAGGGCAGCTTCTCCACGATCCTTCCGTCTGACGTCGAAAGCTCCAGTATGGATGTCAGAACAGATATCCCAGATACGCTCACAGCCCCCGTCCTCGAAGGCAACATAATCGGCACGGCGACGGTCAGCTACGCAGGGCAGGAGCTTTGTACCGTTAACCTGATCGCGGCGGAGACGGTCGAGCGCAGCAAAATGCTGTACTTCCTTGAATCGGCGAAGAAGATACTCCGATCTCGCTGGATGATCCTCGCGATTACGATCGTAGTTATCCTTTTCATTATATATATCATAATTACGCAGATCTACAACAACAAGAAGAAGCGCAACAAGGCGATGAAGGACAGAAAAAAGCGCCGTTCATCAAAGCACTGATTGTTAAAATACGCGGGAGGTCAAGCCGGTCTCCCGTAATTTTTTGTAAAAAATATCGTAATTTACACAAAAAATTCAAAACTTCTCTTGATTTTTATATTACATTGTGATATGATTAGTACATAGAGATTCAGTGGTGCGTCTCTATATTCATTATTCCTTCAAAAGAAAGGGTGGGATATTATGAAAATTACCTACACAGCAAGAAAAGTCACACTGAAAGATAACTTTAAGGAGCGTGTTGAGAAAAAGCTCAAAAAATATGACCGTGTCTTCTCCGAGAATGCGGAGGTCATGGTAAAGGTGACGGTCTACAAGAACCGTCAGACCGTCGAGATTACGATCAATGACAACGGTATGATCTACCGTGTTGAAGATACAAAGGCAGAGATGAACGAGGCTCTCGATATTGACATCGACAAGCTCTCCCGTCAGATCCGCAAGAACAAGACGAGGCTTGCAAAGAGGCTTCGCGACACTGCCTTCGATGAGCCGCTCGTAGACGAGGAAGTCGAGGACGAGCCGGTAGAGGAGCCGACATACGAGCTCTTCCGCAAAAAGAAGGTCTCCCTCAAGCCGATGTCGCCCGATGAAGCGATCCTTCGCATGAATATGGTAGACCACAAGTTCTTCATGTTCCTCAACTCCGATACAGACAAGATTTCCGTCGTTTATATCCGCGACAACGGCGACTACGGTATGCTTGAATCGGAGGTCGAGGGCTGATTTGGAATGATTTAGTGCCGTTCGGCATAAACGGCGCATTTCTTCATAAAGATCCATCTCCTTAGCAAATTAGCAGCAAAAGGGGCGCAGACCGTGAGGCTTGCGTCTCTTTTGCTTTTAAATAAATGAACCATTTCCCGTTCTCGGCTGTATATATAGTGAAAGGCCTTCATACCGCGTTTCAATTAGATAGTATAATGCCTTTATTTAATTGAAAAGCAGGTTGCGGATCGGCTGCCCCTTCCGCAGAAAATATCGGTGCACCAAAAAAGGTGGTGAGAATTTGAAAAGCAGCTTCAGCAAGTATATCGAACAGTACAGCGCAGACTTAACGCGCCTTTGCATATCGCTTTGCGGCAATAACGCCGACGCGGAGGATCTCTTCCAGGACACGTGGCTCAAGGCGCTCAGAGGCTTCGATACATACGACGGCGAGCGCCCCTTCGACAAGTGGCTCTTCGCTATCTGTGTAAATGCTTTCAAAAACAAAACTGCGCTTTTCTTCAACAAAAAGCGATATCATTTTTCCTCGGACGAGGAGATGCAGTCATTTTTCGATTCTCTCCCCGATACGGCAAGCGAAGCTCACGATCGTTATTATGAGCTTCACAGCGCCGTATGTGAGCTTCCTAGGAAGCAGCGCGCCGCACTTGTGCTGTACTATTTCAGGGAGCATTCCGTCTCCGAGGTCGCAGAGATACTCGGCGTCCCGGAGGGGACGGTAAAATCCCGGCTCTGCGCTGCGCGGCGTCAGATCAAAAGGAGGCTTGAGCATGAACAATAAATTGACAGACGAACGACTTGACAAAATGCTTGATGAGTATTTTTCGCGCGAGCCTGAGGTCGAATTCTCTGCCCGGCTCGCGCGAGAGGAAAGGAGACCGGTAAATGTGACGCATTTAAAGAGAAGTCTTGCTATTGCCGCCGCCGTATTCTGGAGCTTTACAGTTGTCATTGTTGGGATAGACCGTTACAGATATTATCACGAGGGAATGTTTGGAGCTGTCGTTGTGGAATCCGGCGACGACGACGGATCGCAGCAGGGCAGTTCGGATGAACTGTTCGTTACCTCGACCGCCCCGGACTCTCAGCCTGATGAGAGCGAAACGCTCGCGTCGAAGAATCCGCTTTTCCTGCTGGCATACGGCGACAAAATGACAGAGGCAGATATGCAGAAGATGAAGGATGAGGCTGTCGTCGGCGCCCGTGACCTGAATAATCTAAGGCAGGAGCGCCTCGATTACGGCAAAATATGGTACGCCGAGGATATGGCTTACAGGTACAGCGTCGATGATGAATCGAAGCCGATAGATTTTGTTCCCGCTGAAACGTGTACAGAGGAGAAGGATATCATAAACGAGACACTAGGCTGTATCTACCTCACGAATATAAGACTGTGTGTCAACGGAGAAAATATTTCTCGTCTGAGCTTTGAGAGCGAAAAAGACGCAAAGATCGTTTGTGCCGTTCCGGGGGGCGATTTTGCAACAAACGTCGATACCGGGGAAAAGCAGCCTTCCGACAGCTATCTTGATCCGACCGATGTTGAGTATCAGGAGTACCTCAGGATAACATATATTGGACTAAAAGAACTGATATACGACGGCGAGAATATCATCAATGACGAGCCTTTCCCGTCTCGCGAGGAGGTGAAGCACCTGACTGAGAAGCGCCGCGAGTTTTTCAAGGACATGGACGCCGCCAAGTACAACAGGTATTTCGGAGACACCGTTACGGTCACCGCAACGTACACCGACGGCTCGCAGAGCATTTCCCATATCTACATTACCTTCGACGACGAAGGAAACTATCTCATAGACTATGATTGATCCAAGTATAACTTTTTTCCCTATACAATCAAAAGACGCGCCGCTTACCCGAAAAGGGCAGGCGGCGCGCCGGCTTTTACTGTATTATTTCGCTTTGCTCTCGCAGTAGATGCACCTGTAAATCCGCTTTTCGCGGTCTGTCAGCTTGAAGATGTGGACAAGCTCCTGCTCGTCCTGCGATATGCAGCGCGGATTCTTGCAGCGGATAACGTCCACGAGCCTCTCGGGAAGCTCGGGGTGGAATTTCCGGACGATCTCGCCGTTCTTTATCACATTTACGGAAACACCGGGATCAAGATACCCCAGCACGTCCACGTCGATGTCGATCGGGCGGTCAATCTTGATGATGTCCTTCTTGCCGTTCTTGGCGCTCGGCGCATTCTTGATGATAGCGACCGAGCAGGTCAGCTTGTCAAGATTGAGATACTTGTAAAGCACCATGCTCATACCCGACGTAATATGGTCAATGACAATGCCGTCGTTGATCGAGTCGATAACCATTTATTCCACCTCCAGCAGCTTGAGTATCAGCGCCATTCTCATATACTTTCCGTTAAGAACCTGCTTGAAGTAGCAGGCGCGCGGATCGTTGTCAACGGCGACGGAGATCTCGTTTACGCGCGGCAGCGGATGCATGATGCAAAGATCCGCCTTTGCGTTATCCAGCTTGTCTGGCGTGAGGATGTAGCTGTCTTTAAGTCTGATGTAGTCCTGCTCGTTGAAGAAGCGCTCGCGCTGAACTCTCGTCATGTAGAGAATGTCGAGCTTCGGCATCGCCTCAAGCAGATCCGTCGTCTCCTCATAGGGAATGCTGTTCTTGATGAGTACGTTATTCGTCACGTAGTCCGGCAGACGAAGCTCCTCGGGGGAGATCAGCACGAATTTTATCCCGGAGTACCGCGAAAGCGCGTTGATGAGTGAATGCACCGTGCGGCCGAATTTGAGGTCTCCGCAGAGACCGACCGTGAGATCGCTGAATCTGCCCTTTTCACGGTATATCGTAAGAAGATCGGCGAGCGTCTGAGTCGGGTGGTTGTGTCCGCCGTCGCCTGCGTTGATGATCGGGATAGAGCTGACCATCGAGGCTACCATCGGCGCGCCCTCCTTCGGGTGGCGCATTGCGATGATGTCGGCGTAATTCGAGACGACCTTTATCGTGTCCGAAACGCTCTCGCCCTTTGAAGCGGAGGAGCTTCTGCCCTCGGAGAAGCCGATAACATTGCCGCCCAGCTCATACATCGCTGCCTCGAAGCTGAGGCGCGTGCGCGTGCTCGGCTCGAAGAAAAGCGTCGCGAGCTTCTTCCTGCGGCACTTTTCAGCGTACTTGTCCGGATTTTCTATGATGTCGCACGCCTTTGCGATCAGCTCGTCAAGCTCTTCCGTCGAGAAATCGAGAATATCTAACAAATGTCTCATTTTGCAGCACCTATCCAGCTCTCGTCGGAGGGGTTGTTTCTGAACTTAATGATCTTTTCCTTGTCCTCGGGCTTGATGTAGCCGTTCTCCGCAGCTACCTCAACGACCTCGTCAATGCAGGTGAGGCTTACATTCTTTACGTTTGCAGCGGCAAGTCTGTCAATACCCTTCTGCATTCCGTAGGTGAAGATGCTTGCGATGCCGAGCACCTCTGCGCCTGCGTCACGAAGCGCATTTACGACCTCGATAACGCTGCCGCCCGTCGAGATAAGATCCTCTATGACAACGACCTTCTGTCCTGCCTCGAGCTTGCCCTCGATCTGGTTGCCGCGTCCGTGATCCTTAGCGCCGGAGCGAACGTAGCCCATCGGGAGGTCAAGGATCGTCGCCGTGATTGCGGCGTGCGCGATTCCTGCCGTAGACGTGCCCATAAGCACCTCTGCGTCGGGGTATTCATTGCGGACTACCTCGGCGAGAGCGTTTTCAACGTCGTTTCTCACCTTCGGAGCGGTGAGAGTCAGACGGTTGTCGCAGTAGATCGGGCTTTTGATTCCGCTGGCCCATGTGAACGGCTCCTGCGGTCTGAGAAATACTGCGTTTATAGATAAAAGGTCTTCTGCGATTAGTTTATTCATAATTAACATCCTTTCAATATATATGGATCATTCATTTTATTCCTTCAGCAGGAATTCTCCGAGCGCATTGACGTCTTCTAAAATGAAGTCCGCGCCGCAGCTTTGTGCCTCCTCGCGGCTGCCGTAGCCGAAGAGCACGTAAGCGCATTTCATGCCGACGTTGTGCGCGCCGGCGACGTCGTGCTTCCTGTCGCCGACCATCAGCGACTCTGACATATCGGTAACTCCGATCTGAGAGATCGCGTATTTGAGAACGTCCGTCTTGTTGTTTCGCGTTCCGTCCATCGTGCTGCCTGCGATAAGGTCAAAATACTGTGAAACACCGAAGTGCTCAAGTATCCTTACGGCGAACACCTCAGGCTTCGACGTCGCGAGTACGATCGTGCTGTCTGTCTCTGAAAGAGCCTTCAGAAGCTCCTCCATACCGCCGTACAGCTTATTCTCGAAAATACCCTTCTGCGGATAATACTCGCGGTAATAGCGGACTCCGCGCGCCGAGGTCTCGTCGTCAAAGCCGTAGAACTCGCGGAACGACTCCGAGAGGGGAGGACCTATGAACGGGCGGAGGGTGTTTTTGTCCTCAACGGGATATCCGAGCTTTTCAAGAGCGTAAGCGACGGAGTTGAGAATGCCCTCCTCGGATTCCGTCACCGTCCCGTCCAGGTCGAGAAAAATATAATCGTACATATTTATCAGCCCACGAACTCGGAAACGCAGCGTCTGTAAGCTGCGACCGGATCATCAGCCTGCGTGATCGGTCTGCCGACTACGATGTAATCGGAGCCGATCTCCTTTGCCTGAGCGGGCGTCATAACTCTTACCTGATCGCCAAGCTCACCGTCCGCGAAACGAACGCCGGGAGTTACCGTGACGAAGCTGTTTCCGCAGATGTCGTGAACCTTCTTAGCCTCGAGCGGCGAGCAGACGACGCCGTCAAGCCCCGCCTTCTGCGCGTTCATCGCGTAGTGCAGAACAACGCTGTCGATCGGGCGCTCTATAAGCAGCTCGTCTCTCATGCGCTCCTCGCTCGTAGATGTGAGCTGCGTAACGGCGATGAGTATCGGGCGCGTGCCGTCCTCTCTCGTAAGACCCTTTATAGCTGCCTCCATCATAGCGGCAGTACCGGCTGCGTGAAGGTTCGTCATATCGACGTCGAGCTTCGACAGCACCTTCATAGCCTTCATAACGGTGTTCGGGATATCGTGGAGCTTGAGGTCAAGGAATATCTTGTGACCTCTTCTCTTGATCTCCCTTACGATTTCCGGACCTTCCGCGTAAAAAAGCTCCATACCGATCTTTACGAAGGGCTTTTCCTCCGTGAACTTGTCGAGGAACGAAAAGACCTCCTCCTTGCTGTTGAAATCGCATGCAACGATTACGTCCTTACCCATTGTGACTACCTCCTATGATATCTGTAAGATTTTCAATGCCGAGCTGTTCCATGACCTCCGGCAGATCGTTGATCATTTTCCTGCAGGCGCAGGGATCTATGAGATTTGCCGCGCCGACCTGAACGGCCGTGGCTCCGGCAAGCATCATCTCGATAACGTCTCTTGCGCTCGAAACGCCTCCCATGCCGATAATCGGTATCTTAACGGCTTCGTACACCTGATACACCATTCTCACCGCGACGGGGAAGATCGCCGGTCCCGAGAAGCCGCCCATCTTGTTTGCGATAACGGGCTTCCTTGTTTTCAGGTCGATCCTCATGCCGAGCAGCGTGTTTATCAGGGAAATGCCGTCGGCGCCTGCGTCCTCGCACGCCTTCGCGATCGAGACGATATCCGTCACATTCGGGCTGAGCTTGATGTATACGGGCTTCTTCGTGACCGCCTTCACAGCCTTGGTTACGGCAGCGGCGGATTCCGGGCTTGTGCCGAAGCTCATGCCGCCGTTGTGTACGTTCGGGCAGCTCACGTTCACCTCAAGAATACCGACCTGCGGCTGCTCGTCCATTCTGGCGCAGGTGTAGGCGTACTCGTCGATCGAAAAACCGCTCACATTCGCAATGATAGGCTTGCTGTATACCTTTGCGAGCTTCGGAAGCTCGTCGGAGATCACCTTGTCAACGCCCGGGTTCTGCAGCCCGACGGAGTTGATAAGTCCCTCGGAGCATTCGGCGATACGTGGCGTCGGATTGCCGAAGCGCGGCTCCTTCGTCGTGCCCTTGCAGGAGATCGAGCCGAGGACATTTATGTCGTACCAGTCGGCAAATTCGTAGCCGAAGCCGAATGTGCCGGAGGCAGGGATAACGGGGTTATCGAGAGTAAGTCCGCTTAATGTTACCGCCGTATTTACCATATGATCTCCTCCTTTTCCAGAACGGGGCCGTCCTTGCAGATGCGCTTGTAGCCGTTCTTAGTTTTGTGTGTGCAGCCCATGCAGGCGCCGAAGCCGCAGCCCATGCGCTCCTCAAAGCTGAATTGACCGCTCGTCTTTGCAGCGGCGTTTACGGCGCGGAACATCGGCATAGGTCCGCACGTGTAGAAGTACGTATAATCCACCTTGCCGAAGGCGTCCGTAACGAAGCCCTTGATGCCGTGCGAGCCGTCAACGGTCGTCACAAAAACGTCGGCGCCGAGAGCCTTGAACTCCTCCTCGTAAAAGACCTCGTCGGCAGTGTTGAAGCCGAGGATCACAGAAGGATTTTTGCCCTGTGAGATCAGCGTTTTGCAAAGGTTATAAAGCGGCGGCACGCCGACGCCTCCGCCGATCAGCAGCGGCTTGTCTCCGCTTTTAGAGGTGTCGTAGCCGTTCCCAAGCCCCGAAATTGGGGAATCCGACGACCTTGTAGATCACCGTTATCGTGCTGTCGTCGTAGTCGCAGATCGAAATAGGACGGCGCAGAAAGAACCCTTCGAGAGAGATGTTGATGAATTGTCCGGGAGCCTTGACAGAGCTTGTGTCACCGCGAAGTATCATCTTGTAAACATCTTTAGCGATCCTTTCGTTGCCGACTATGCTGTATAAGCTGTTGTTCATAAAAACCTCCCCGTTTTATGACAACACCGCACAAAGAATCATATATTGCCTTGTGCGGTGAGTGTATGATTTACATATCTATGGTAGAGATGCAGAGCGTCGTTTCCTCAAGCACATCGAGCAGAGCGCGGACGGTGTCGAGCGCCGTAAAGATAGCGATATTGTTCTCAACAGCCCAGCGGCGGATCATGTAGCCGTCGTTGTTTGCCTCGTGGTAGAGATCCTTCGTGTTGATAACGTAGCTGATGTAGCCGGAGTGCATAGCGTCGAAGATCTCCTCGTTGCCTGTGGAGAGCTTCTGGCGGACTCTCGTCCTGATGCCGTGCTTTTTGAGGAAGTTTGCCGTTCCCTCGGTAGCCTCAATGTTGAAGCCGAGATTGTAGAAGCGGCGGATAAGAGGCAGAGCCTCCTCCTTGTCAACGTCTGCGATAGTAGCGAAGACAGTGCCGTAATTGACCATCTTTGTTCCTGCGGACTGCAGCGCCTTATAGAGAGCGCGCGTACGAGTCCTGTCGTAGCCGATAGCCTCGCCCGTGGACTTCATCTCGGGGCTGAGGTATGCGTCGAGACCTCTGAGCTTCGAGAACGAGAATGCCGGAGCCTTGACGTACCAGCGCTCCTTCTCGGGCGGGTATACAACGTCGAGCCCCTGCTCCTTGAGGCTCTTTCCGAGGATAGCGAGCGTTGCTATATCCGCAAGGGAGTAGCCTGTCGCCTTCGAGAGGAACGGAACCGTTCTGGAGGAACGCGGGTTGACCTCGATAACGTAAACGTCGTTGTTCTTGTCAACGATGAACTGTATGTTGTAAAGACCTACGATCCCGATGCCGCGACCGAGCCTTACGGTGTAGTCGATGATAATGTCCTTGACCTCCTGCGTGAGATTGAAGGAGGGGTACACGCTGATACTGTCACCGGAGTGGACGCCCGTTCTCTCGACGTGCTCCATGATGCCGGGGATAAATACGTCCTTGCCGTCGCACACAGCGTCGATCTCGCACTCGGTACCGGAAATGTACTTGTCAACGAGCACGGGCTTGTCAACATCAACTTCAACGGCCGTCTTGAGGTAGTGGCGAAGCATATCCTCGTTTGCAACGATCTGCATCGCGCGTCCGCCGAGAACATAGCTCGGACGAACGAGTACGGGGTAGCCGATCTCTGCCGCTGCCGCAACGCCGTCCTCGATGTTCGTGACAGCCTTGCCCTTCGGCTGCGGAATGTTCAGCTCCTCCATGATCTTCTCGAAGGAGTCGCGGTTCTCAGCCTTCTCGATCGCGTCAACGTCTGTTCCGATGATCTTTACGCCTCTCTTCATGAGCGGCTCTGCGAGGTTGATCGCCGTCTGTCCGCCGAGAGAAGCGATAACGCCCAGCGGCTTTTCAAGCTCGATTATATTCATGACGTCCTCAACGGTGAGCGGCTCGAAATAGAGCTTGTCGCTCGTCGTGTAATCCGTGGATACCGTCTCGGGGTTGTTGTTGATGATAATAGCCTCAAAGCCGTTGTTCTTGATCGTCATTACGGCGTGAACGGTCGAGTAGTCAAACTCAACGCCCTGTCCGATGCGGATAGGACCGGAACCGAGAACGACGATCTTCTTTCTGTCTGATACGATCGACTCATTCTCCTGCTCGTAAGTTGAGTAGAAATAGGGGATATACGAATCGAACTCCGACGCGCACGTGTCAATCATCTTGTATACGGGGAACATTTTAAGCTCGCAGCGCAGCTTGTATACGTCCTCCTCAGTACACTCCCAGAGCTTCGCGATGTACTTGTCGGAGAAGCCCATTCTTTTTGCCTCGTAGAGCGTGCTGCTGTCGTTTTTGTTCGCTTTGATAACTCTCTCAAACTCGACGATATTCTTGATCTTCTCCAGGAAGAACATATCAATCTGAGTGATCTTGAAGATCTCGCGCAGGTCGATACCGTTCCAGATAAGCTCCGCGATAGCGTAGATTCTGTCATCCGTACCCTTGCGGATATAGTCGAGAAGCTCGTCGTTGCTCATGTCGTTGAACTTAGGCTTGTAGAGATGGTAAACGTCGATCTCGAGCGAACGAACGGCCTTGAGCAGGCTCTCCTCAAACGTCCTGCCGATGCTCATTACCTCACCGGTCGCCTTCATCTGAGTGCCGAGCACGTTTGACGCATCGGAGAATTTGTCGAACGGGAAGCGCGGCATCTTCGTAACGATGTAGTCGAGCGTAGGCTCGAAGGAAGCCGGTGTGTTGGCGATTCTGATCTCGTCAAGCGTCATGCCGACGGCGATCTTCGCCGATACTCTTGCGATCGGGTAGCCGCTCGCCTTTGAAGCGAGCGCCGAGGAACGCGATACTCTCGGGTTTACCTCGATCAGATAATAGTCGAACGATACGGGATCGAGCGCAAACTGTACGTTGCAGCCGCCCTCGATCTTCAGTGCGCGAATGATCTTCAGCGCGCTGTCTCTGAGCATATGATACTCTTTATTTGTAAGCGTCTGCGACGGAGCGACGACGATCGAGTCGCCGGTGTGGATACCGACGGGATCGAGGTTCTCCATGTTGCAGATGGTGATAGCTGTGTCGTTGGAGTCGCGGATTACTTCATATTCGATCTCCTTGTAGCCCTTGACGCTTTTCTCGACGAGCACCTCGTGAACGGGGGAGAGGCGAAGCGCGTTCGTCTGAATGTCGATAAGCTCCTCATCGTTGTTGACGAAGCCGCCGCCTGTGCCGCCGAGCGTGAAAGCAGGGCGCAGTACAACGGGGTAGCCGATGTTGTGAGCGGCTTCAAGAGCCTCCTCTACGGAGTGCGTCGTGACGGAGGGGAGGATAGGCTCTCCCAGATCTTCGCAGAGCTGCTTGAACATCTCTCTGTCCTCAGCCTTCTCGATCGACTCAACGCTTGTGCCGAGCAGCTCGACCTGGCACTCGTGAAGAACGCCCTTCTTCGCGAGCTTAACGGCGAGGTTAAGACCTGTCTGACCGCCGATGCCCGGAACGATAGCGTCGGGGCGCTCGTAACGGAGGATCTTCGCAAGATATTCGAGCGTCAGCGGCTCCATGTAAACCTTGTCCGCGATAACGGTGTCCGTCATGATCGTTGCAGGGTTGGAGTTGCAAAGAACGACCTGATAGCCCTCCTCGCGCAGAGCAAGGCACGCCTGAGTGCCGGCATAGTCGAATTCAGCAGCCTGACCGATTACGATCGGACCGGATCCGATAACAAGCACCTTCTTGATATCGCTTCTTTTTGCCATTTTATTTGCCCTCCTTCATCAGACGGATAAACTTTTCAAAGAGATATGTGCTGTCCTGCGGACCGGGCGCGCTCTCCGGGTGGTACTGCACGCTGAATACCTTGTCCTCCTCGCAGGAAACGCCCTCAACGGTGTTGTCGAGAAGATTGATGTGAGTCACCTTCAGCTTCGTGTCCCTGACGCTGTCGGAATCGACGGCGTAGCTGTGGTTCTGGCTCGTGATCTCGATCTTGCCTGTTTCAAGGTTCTTGACGGGGTGGTTTCCGCCTCTGTGACCAAACTTCAGCTTGTACGTTTTTGCGCCGTATGAAAGGCTGATAAGCTGATGGCCGAGGCAGATGCCGAAGATCGGATACTTGCCCCTGATCTTTCTTATAAGCTCAATTACGCAGGGAACGTCCTCCGGGTTGCCGGGACCGTTTGAGAAGAATACGCCGTCCGGATCGAGGCGCTCGATCTCCTCCGCGGTCGTGTCGTACGGAACGACTGTGACGTTGCAGCCGAGTCTGTTAAGGCTTCTGATAATATTGAGCTTGATACCGCAGTCAACAGCGACGACCTCGAGCTTCGGGTGAGCCGTTCTCGAGTACCATCTCTTTTTGCAGCTTACCTTTGAGACGGCGTCAACGGGGATAGCCGTCTCTGCAAGTATTTTCATGCACTCGTCATGAGGCTTGTCGGCAGAGGTGATGAGCACCTTCTGATGACCTTCGTCACGAATGCGCCTTGTTATCATTCTTGTGTCGATGCCGGAGATGCCGGGAATGCCATACTCCTCCAGCGTCTCGCCGAGAGTTTTTGTGAATCGGAAGTTTGAGGGGATATTGTTGTACTCTCTTACGATGAGTCCGCCGATCGTCGGGATCCTCGTCTCGAAATCATCGTCCGCAATGCCGTAGTTGCCGATGAGCGGATATGTCATCGTTACCATCTGATAAGTATACGACGGATCGGAAACGATCTCCTGATATCCCACCATAGACGTGTTGAATACAAGCTCGCACACTCTCTCGCACTCGTGGCCGAAGCCCGTGCCGAGGAACTCGCTGCCGTCTTCAAGGACGATCTTCCTGTTCTTTATTGTTTCCATTTTATTTCCCCCTTGAGCATAGTCATAATACACTCTCCGAAGACGCTGATCCCTGCAAAGGGCGTTGCGCGGCCCATTGTCAGGAAGCTGTCCGGATCTATCGTGTATTCTTTATTTAAGTTCCATACGGAAAGGTTTGCCCATGCGCCCTCTTTGATCTGCGTGTCGATCCCGAAGCGCTTTCCCGGTTTTTCGCTCATCAGCTCAACGAGCTGTTCGAGCGTCAGTACACCCGTCTTCACCAGCTTTGTGTAAAGGACGGGGAAGGCTGTTTCCAGCCCCACGACTCCCATAAGGCTCTTTTCAAGCCCTTTCGATTTTTCCTCGGCGCTGTGCGGCGCGTGATCCGTCGCGATCATGTCGATCGTGCCGTCGAGTATGCCCTCGATAAGAGCCGCCTTGTCGTCCTCGCTTCTTAGCGGCGGGTTCATTTTGAACCTGCCGTCCTCGATGAGATCCCTGTCGCTGAAAACGAGGTAGTGCGGGCCTGTTTCGCACGTAATGTCAACGCCGTCCTTCTTCGCCCTGCGTATAAGTTCGACGCTTTCCTTTGTCGAGACGTGGCAGACGTGGTAGCTGCAGCCCGTTTCCTTTGCAAGCTCTATGTCGCGCTTGATCTGCCCCCATTCGCTTTCGCTGCAGATCCCGCGATGCCCGTGAGCCTTCGCGTATTCTCCGTCGTGGATATAGCCGCCCTTCAAAAGCTCGTTGATCTCGCAGTGCGCCGCGACGATCCTGCCGAGCGACTTTGCCTTTGTCATTGCCTCTCTCATCATCTCGCCGCTCTGAACGCCCCTGCCGTCGTCGGAGAAGGCGATAACGTCCTTTGCCATGCCTTCAAGATCGGAGAGCTGCTCTCCTGCCTCGTTGACGGTGAGCGAGCCGTATGGGTGTACGTTTATTACGGCGTCCCTTTCGATTATGTCAAGCTCCTGCCGCAGATGCTCCGCGCTGTCCGGAACAGGCTTTAAGTTCGGCATCGCGCATACATCTGTGTATCCGCCGTGAGCCGCCGCCAAAGATCCGGTTCTGATCGTCTCCTTATATGAAAAACCCGGTTCTCTAAGATGTACATGAACATCAATGAAACCGGGAAAACAAAATAATTATTCATATCAATAACTTCCACGGCGCTGTCCTGTGAAACAGAAACACCAATACCAATGGAAACGATCTTGCCGTCGGAAATGAGAAGGTCTTTTTTTTCTATCTTAGAATTCTGAAAAACGAACGCATTCTTCAGCACATATTTCATTCCGATAACCCCTTTGCGAATCTGGAAAATCCCGACCGGCATTTAAAAGCACACCGGCCTGAAATTCTCTCATTATAATACCATTTTGCACACCTTCTGTCAAGCTACAAAATTGTTAAATTGTGAATAATTATACGAATTATGCAAAGAAACTATCTTCTCAAACGTGCTGTTTTTTGTTGATATTTACATCTTCGCCAAAGCGTATCAAAACAGCCCGTCCGGCGATACTATATAATGAATAAGATCATTCAAGGGAGGAAACGAAATGAAGAACGACCAGGAACACGGGAATGTGCGCTTTGATCACGCCGGTCACACGTTTTACGGCGCTGCCGGCGGCAGGAGATTCACCGGAATGCCCGTCAGCGCGATGATGAGCGGCGCACAGCGTGCCGCGACAGACAGGGCGACGAACGCCGCCGTCCCGTCCGACTCTGATGTCGAGGATATGCGCCGCTTCAGCGAGGAGAACCGTCTGTAACTCAGAGTATCGGGAGATACGCAAAAAGACCGCCCGGAAGCATTTCGCCCGGGCGGCCTTTGAGCTTGAAGCGGTTCATTTTTCTTTTGCGAGCGTTACAGAGTCCTTGCCGCAGCCGAGCGTCAGCGTGCTGCCGGTCAGGCGGTAGCTGAACTCAAACTTGTCGGATTCGTCGAGAATTATCAGCACTCCGTCGCCGATAACGCACAGACCTTCAAGCTCGTCGTGCTCGCTGCCGCTGTCTATTCTGAGGCTCGCACAGTCTCCCGAAAAGGTGAGGGAGGCGGAGACGTCCCCCTCGCTGACCGACCAGGCGGCAGACGTTATCTCGTCCGCTTCACTTCTGCATTCGTAGCTGCCGCAGCCGCACAGCAGCGCAGCGGCACAAGCCGTACATAAAGCCATCATCTTCATGACTCCACCCCACTTTAAAAATATTATATGACAGGTGGAATCGCAATATGAAACGACCGCTTAAAAAAACTCCCGGCTCCAAACGAGTGAGCCGGGAGAATTATCTCGATTAGTTGCTTGTCGGAATGTAAGGTCTGATAGCGTCTGCGAGAATGTTGGAGGGCATTGTCTGGAGCCAGATCTTGCCGGGGCCTGTTACTCTCGTGTTGAAGAGACCTTCGCCGCCTGCTACGATGTTGCCGAGGCCCTTGACTGTCTCAACGTCCATAGAGCAGGTTGCTTCCATTGCTGCGAGGTAGCCGGTGTCGATGAGCATGGACTCACCTGCGCCGAGCGTGTAGTTGTAAACGCAGCCGTCGATCTCGAGGAATACAGTACCGTTGCCTGTGAACTTCTGCATGATGAGACCTTCACCGCCGAAGATACCGCCGACCTTCTTGCCGCCTGTGAATGCAAGCTCCATCTGAACGCCCGGTGTGCTTGCGAGATATGCTCTCTTCTGAGCGATGATCTGGTTAGCGCCGACGTCAAAGGAAATGATGTCGCCCGGGAATGTGGAAGCGAAAGCGATCTCACCGGGGCCTGCTGTTGCAGTGTAGGTGTTTCTGAAAATGGACTCACCCGTTACTGCGCTCTTAGCCATCTTGCCGATTGCGCCGAGAACGCCCTTGCCGCCGCTGCCAAGACCTGTCTGCATGGAGATGGAGGGTGTCATCCAGGACATAGCGCCCTTCTGGCACTCAACGCTCTCACCCTGGTTCAGTCTGCAGATGAGGACCGGAAGAGGTCTGTTGTGTACTTCATATTGCATAATAGATGCCTCCTTAAAAATATAGTCGTTATTCAGGGATACGCAGCTTTACTGCTAATCGATTCCCACAATGAATTATAACATATTCTTGAAAAAAAGAAAAGATTTTTCATAGACTTTGTTGAATTGTCCGTACAGAATTGTAGCAATGACAAATATCCACCTGCGAAAAGTATGAATATTTGTGCAAAATATACGCAGAAATTATAATTGTTCTCATTTTTAAATATACCACAGCAATTCTTTATACATTTTAATGTACCAAACCGATGCCGGTTAGTAGGAAAGATGTTAATAATGACTAATGGATAGCCTGCTTTTGTTGACATTCAATTTCTGTTACGGTATAATAAAAACAAAGGGAGGGATCTTTATGATCTATTGTATTTCTGATATACGCGGCGAATACGAACGCTTCCTCAAGCTGCTCAAGGATATACGCTTCAACAGCCGCGATACGCTCTACGTGCTCGGCAATCTTATCGACGGCTCGGACGGCAGCATGAAGCTGCTGCTCGATATAATGATGAGGGACAATGTGTACCCCGTTATCGGTGATCATGAATACGCTGCGCTGAGCTGCCTCAAATGGCTCGCGGAGGGAGTGACGCATCAGGACGTCTCCGGCATGGACGCCGATATGATGCAGAGAATGGCTGAGTGGACGGCGATCGGCGGTCAGGAGACGATAGCCGAATTCCGCGCGCTCGACGACGACCGTCGTGAAATGGTCGTGGACTACCTCAGTGAATTCTCTCTTTACGAGGAGGTCGAGGCAGGCGGAAAGAGCTTCGTGCTCGTACACGCCGGCATCAACAATTTCGATCCCGGCAAGGATCTCGACGATTACGATATCCGCGAGCTGATAACGCAGGCTCCCGACTACTCAAAGCGCTTCTGGCAGGACAAATACCTCGTAACGGGGCATACGCCCACGAGAAGGATCCGCGAGGAGCTGAACCCGCTTATAGATAAAACGCCCGACGGCGATCCGTCTCCCTACGACAAGGTGTTCGAGGAGAACGGACACGTTGCGATCAACTGCGGCGTGGATATCGGCGGCCGCCTCGCAGCCGTAAGGCTCGACGATATGAAGGCGTTTTACGCTTAACGAAGAAGATACCATCTGCCCGGGGAGGGATACTTCTCCGGGCGTTTTTACGCTTATCGGCACACCGCGGCTGCGGCGGCGCTCGCTGTTTTCGGTCAATGCAAAAAGTTACAAAATGTTATCATTTTTCACCTTACCGGCAAATAACATACGTCATCCGTTTGGCAATTATACACAAAAAATGTTATGTTATGGAGGAAATCGGGTTAGTCAAGACTTACTTTGCCTGCGGCGTTTGGTGTTTTGACCAATTATTCAGCAAATCTTTTATAATATTATTGACAAAAACAAAAAATCGACAAATATTTAACAATATCCTATTGATTTGAACTAAAAAATGCGGTATAATGGTTAAAATCTATTAGGATTTATAGGAGGTCCACAAATGGCAGAAAAAAATGTTCAACCATTCCGTGAAACCGCAGAACAGAAGCAGCAGCTTCAGGAAGTGATCGAACGGAATAAGGTTCAGCCGGGAGCATTGCTCCCGATCCTTCACGAGGCGCAGGAGATCTACGGCTATCTTCCGATCGAGGTCCAGCAGAGAGTTGCTGACGGTCTCGGAATCTCGCTCAGCGAGGTTTACGGCGTAGCTACGTTCTACTCGCGTTTCAGCCTTACCCCGAAGGGTAAGCACAGAGTCAGCGTATGTCTCGGTACGGCTTGCTACGTAAAGGGCGCTGACAAGGTTCTTGCCGAGGTCGAAAAGAAGCTCGGCATCAAGAGCGGCGAATGTACTGAGGACGGTCTGTTCTCGATTGATTCCTGCCGCTGCGTAGGTGCTTGCGGTCTCGCACCGGTAATGATGATTGGTGAGGAAGTTTACGGTAAGCTCACGCCGGCTATGGTAGACAAGATCCTCGACAAGTACATCAAAGAGGAAGGAGAGAGCAAGTAATGACTATTGAAGAACTCAACAAGATTAAAGCTGATCACCAGCAGCTGGTCATGGTCAGAAAGGTCATCAAGGAGCAGGGCGAGGAGCTCGCTAAGCAGACAGGCTACCGCAAGCAGGTGCTCGTTTGCGGCGGTACAGGCTGTACGTCCTCCGGCAGCAAGAAGGTTCTTGCCGCTCTTGACGAAGCACTCGAGGAGAACGGCATCAAGGACGAGATCCTCGTTGTCAGAACAGGCTGCTTCGGCCTTTGCTCACTCGGCCCGATCATGATCGTATACCCCGAAGGCTCGTTCTATTCGCAGACGACTCCCGAGGGCGTCAAGAAGATCGTTAAGGAGCACCTCGTAGAGGGCAACGTCGTTAAGGAGCTTCTCTATCAGGAGACAGTTCACGCAGACGGCTCTATCCTCGCTCTTTCCGAGACTCCGTTCTACAAGAACCAGCTCAGGATCGCGCTTCGCAACTGCGGCGTAATCGATCCCGAGAATATTGAAGAGTACATCGCCGTAGACGGCTATCAGGCTCTCGCAAAGGCGCTCACGACAATGACTCCGGACGAGGTCATCAAGGAAGTCCTCGATTCCGGTCTGCGCGGACGCGGCGGCGGCGGATTCCCGACGGGCAGAAAGTGGATGTTCGCCAAGGCATCTCAGGGCGATGTGAAGTACGTAGCCTGCAACGCCGACGAGGGCGATCCGGGCGCGTTCATGGACCGTTCCATTCTTGAGGGCGATCCGCAGTGCATCATCGAGGCAATGGCTATCGCCGGCTACGCTATCGGCGCAAACCACGGCTTCGTATACGTAAGAGCAGAGTATCCGATCGCCGTTGAGCGTCTCAGAATCGCTATTGACCAGGCGAGAGAGCGCGGCTTCCTCGGCAAGAATATCTTCGGCTCCGGCTTTGACTTCGATATGGAGATCCGTCTCGGCGCAGGCGCATTCGTATGCGGCGAGGAGACTGCTCTCATGACGTCTATCGAAGGCAACCGCGGCGAGCCCCGTCCGAGACCTCCGTTCCCGGCAGTCAAGGGACTCTTCGGCAAGCCGACAGTCCTCAACAATGTTGAGACATACGCCAACATCGCTCAGATCATTCTCAAGGGCAGCGCGTGGTACGCTTCCATGGGTACCGAGACGAGCAAGGGTACAAAGGTATTTGCCCTCGGCGGCAAGATCAACAACGTCGGCCTCGTAGAGGTTCCGATGGGTACGACTCTGCGCACGATCATCGAAGAGATCGGCGGCGGCGTTCCGAACGGCAAGAAGTTCAAGGCAGCTCAGACGGGCGGTCCTTCCGGCGGCTGTATCCCCGCAGAATATATCGACACTCCGATCGACTACGACAGCCTTATCGCTATCGGCTCCATGATGGGCTCCGGCGGAATGATTATCCTTGATGAGGATACCTGTATGGTAGATATCGCGAAGTTCTACCTCGAGTTCACCGTTGACGAGAGCTGCGGCAAGTGTACGCCGTGCCGTATCGGTACAAGAAAGCTCCTCCAGTACCTCGAGAAGATCACGGAGGGCAAGGGCGAGCCTCAGGATCTCCAGGAGATCGAAGACCTCGCAACACATATGCAGAAGTCCTCTCTCTGCGCTCTCGGCCAGACAGCTCCGAACCCGATCCTTTCCACAATGAAGTTCTTCAAGGACGAGTACGTAGCTCATATCGAGGACAAGACCTGCCCGGCAGGCGTATGTAAGTCCCTCATCAAGTATGAGATCATTCCCGAAAAGTGCAAGGGCTGCACGCTTTGCGCCCGCAACTGTCCGGTCGGCGCTATCACCGGCACAGTCAAGAATCCGCACGTTATCGATCCCAACAAGTGCATCAAGTGCGGCGTCTGCATGAGCAACTGTAAGTTTGGCGCAATCATTACGAAATAAGGAGGAGTTAGCATGGAAACTGTAAGTCTTAAGATCAACAATATCCCTGTGGAAGTGCCGAAGGGCTACACGATTCTGCAGGCTGCAAAGCAGGCAAACATTGAGATCCCTACGCTGTGCTATCTCAAAGATATAAACTGCATCGGCGCGTGCCGTGTATGTATGGTTGAGGCAAAGCTGAACGGCAGACCGATGAGAGGTCTCCTTGCAGCGTGCGTATATCCCGTAGAAGAGGGCATGGAGGTATTCACAAATACTCCTGCCGTCAGAAAGTCGAGAAAGACGACACTCGAGCTTCTTCTCGCAAACCACAACAAGAAGTGCCTTTCCTGCGAAAAGAGTACAAACTGTGAGCTGCAGCGCCTCGCAAGAGAGTATGGCTGCGATGAGGAGCACTTCAGGAGCGAGGAGCCGAGATACTCCGTTGACGATATCTCCCCGTATATCGTCCGCGACAACAACAAGTGCATTCAGTGTATGCGCTGCGTAGCTGTATGTAAGAACGTACAGACAGTCTCCACGATCGGCCCGATCCAGAGAGGCTTCAACGCTCACGTAGGCAGCGCGTTCGATAAGAGCCTTGCCGATTCTCCGTGCGTAGGCTGCGGTCAGTGCGTAGTAAGCTGCCCCGTAGGCGCGCTCAAGGAGAAGAGCCAGGTGGACAAGGTCTGGGACGCTATCGCAGATCCCGACAAGAAGGTCATTTTCTTCACGGCTCCTTCCATCAAGGCTACTCTCGGCGAGAGCTTCGGTATGCCGATCGGCACTAACGTCGAGGGCAAGATGGCAGCGGCTATCCGCCGTCTCGGCGACGTCGCCGTATTCAACATGGACTTCACGGCAGACCTTACGATCATCGAGGAAGCCAACGAGCTTGTTCAGAGAGTATCCAATGGCGGTACGCTCCCGATGTTCACATCCTGCTGCCCCGGCTGGGTAAAGTTCGTTGAGCATTATTATCCCGAATTCATTCCGAACCTCTCCACCTGCAAATCGCCGCAGGCAATGTTCGGCGCAGTTCTGAAGAGCTACTACGCTAAGAAGAACAATATTGATCCCGAGAAGATCTTCGTCGTCAGCGTTATCCCCTGTACGGCAAAGAAGTTCGAGGTCACACGTCCGCAGCTCCGCTCAGAGGAGGCTTACGACGACGTAGACGTTGCACTCACAACGAGAGAGCTTGCAAGAATGATTCAGCGCGCAGGCATCAAGTTTGCGGATCTTGAGGACGAGGATTTCGATCTCCCGTTCAACAAGGCAACGGGCGGCGGCGCGATCTTCGGCGCAACGGGCGGCGTTCTCGAGGCTGCTCTCAGAACGGCTGCTCATACTCTCGACGGCGAGTTCAAGAAGGTTGACTTCGAGGAAGTCAGAGGTCCGGAGCCGATCAGAACGGTCACATACGAGGTAGCAGGCCTCAAGATCACGGTAGCTGTTGCTTCCGGTCTCGGCAATGCAAGAAAGATCCTCGAGATGATCAAGAAGGGCGAGCTGGACTGCCAGATGGTCGAGATCATGGCGTGCCCGGGCGGCTGCATCAACGGCGGCGGTCAGCCGATCCAGCCCGATTCCGTTCTCAACTCCGTGGACTACAAGGCGCTCCGTTCCAAGGCGCTCTACGACTACGACAAGAACGCTGAATTCAGATCGAGCCACGAGAGCCCGGTTATCAAGATGATCTACGACGAGTTCCTCGAAGAGGCAGGCTCGCACGTATCTCACAAGTACCTCCACACCTCTTATACAGAGCGTGGTCACTTCTATAAATAATTGTTTCACGATCCGGTTCCCCGACATTCGCTGTCGGGGAGTTGGTTTGAAAATCTTATTCTGACGCAAAAGGTTTTCTGATGCGAAAGGGCAAGTGTTATCCGATGAATAATATCCGGCTGCGCCCTTTCGGGTGCGGCCGTTTGCTTTTTTGCAGGCTTAAACCTTTGCTGCTTCACATCAAGAATAAAAGGAGAATAACTATGGAAACCAGAGTTGCAATCATCGGCATTATCGTTGAGAATACCGAATCGGTAGACAAGCTGAATGAGCTTCTTCACGAGTACGGCGAATATATCATCGGCAGAATGGGCATACCGTATGCAAAGAAGAATGTTAATATCATCAGCATCTCGCTCGACGCGCCCCTCGACGTTATCAACCGCCTCTCCGGAAAGATCGGCATGATCGAAGGACTCAGCGCTAAGGCGGTATTCTCGAATGTCTGAGTCTGCCAGATTTTTGATAGATAAGCTGTACGGCGAAACGTCTCTTTCCCGGGAAGAGTACGCGCAGCTTATCGCGGCTCATACAAACGAGGACGCCGAGTACCTTTTCTCGCTCGCTCTCAGGCGGCGCGAGGAGTTTTACGGCAGAGACGTCTATATCCGGGGCTTGATAGAATTTACGAATTACTGCAAAAACGACTGCCTGTACTGCGGCATCCGACGCAGCAACCGCAAAGCTGAGCGGTACCGCCTGACGTTTGACGAGATCATGAGCTGCTGCGAGCAGGGCTACGGTCTCGGTTTCAGGACGTTTGTCCTCCAGGGCGGTGAAGATGCGTACTTTAATGACGAGCGTCTGTGCAATATCGTTTCGTCGATCAAGAAAAAATACCCAGACTGCGCCGTCACGCTTTCCGTCGGGGAGCGCAGCCGGGAGAGCTACAAGGCTCTCTACGACGCCGGAGCGGATCGCTATCTGCTCCGCCACGAGACGGCCGACAACGGCCACTACGCGAGGCTCCATCCGAAGGAGCTTTCTCCCGAAAACAGAAAAAGATGCCTTGCGGACCTCAAGGCGATCGGATATCAGGTCGGCTGCGGCTTTATGGTCGGCTCGCCGTACCAGACAGCGGAGAACCTCGCCGACGACATGATCTATATAAAGCAGCTTATGCCGCATATGGTCGGCATAGGGCCGTTTATCCCGCAGAAGGACACGCCGTTCGCAGATAAGGCGGCAGGCACGCTTGAACAGACGCTCTTCATGCTCGGCATTATAAGGCTGACGATCCCGAATGTTCTGCTTCCTGCAACGACTGCGCTCGGAACGATACATCCGCTCGGCCGCGAAAAGGGCATGATGGCGGGCGCGAACGTCGTAATGCCGAACCTTTCGCCCGTCGCTGTTCGGGATAAATACAAGCTGTATGACAACAAGCTCTGCACCGGCGACGAAGCTGCTGAGTGCAGGCGCTGCCTCCAGGCACGAATGGATAGAATCGGCTTTCATATCGTGACAGACAGAGGCGACTGCAAAAGATAATACTGAATAAAGGAGTTGATCGTAATGGGCTTTAAATACGATCCCAAATCATCGGTCGCCGATGAGTTTATCAATGACGAGGAGATCAGAGCGTGCCTCGAGTACGCCGAGAAGAACAAGCATAACGCCGAGCTGATCGACGAGATCCTCGAAAAGGCAAGAAAGGGAAAGGGGCTTTCCCATAAGGAGGCGATCGTCCTTCTTGACTGCGATATCGAGGAGAAGAATCAGGAGATATACGCGCTTGCCGAGAAGATCAAAAAGGATTACTACGGCAACCGCATCGTTATGTTTGCTCCGCTCTACCTCTCGAACTACTGCGTAAACGGCTGCCTTTACTGTCCGTACCACGCAAAGAACAAGCATATCCGCCGCGTGAAGCTGACTCAGGAGCAGATCCGCGACGAGGTCATTGCACTGCAGGATATGGGACACAAGCGCCTCGCTCTCGAAGCAGGCGAGGATCCCGTAAACAACCCGATCGAGTATATCCTCGAGAGCATCAAGACGATTTACAGCATCAAGCACAAGAACGGCGCTATCCGCCGCGTAAACGTAAACATCGCAGCTACGACTCACGAGAATTACAAGAAGCTCAAGGACGCCGGCATCGGCACATATATCCTTTTCCAGGAGACGTATAACAAGGAGTCCTACGAGCGCCTGCACCCGACAGGACCAAAGCACAACTACAACTACCATACAGAGGCTATGGACAGAGCAATGGAGGCAGGTATCGACGACGTAGGCTGCGGCGTACTCTTCGGGCTTGAGCTGTACCGCTACGAATTTGTCGGTATCCTCATGCACGCCGAGCACCTTGAAGCGAAATTCGGCGTTGGTCCTCATACGATCAGCGTTCCGCGCGTCCGCCGCGCAGACGATATTGATCCGGACGTCTTCGACAACGGTATTTCCGACGACACATTTGCGAAGATCGTTGCCTGCATCAGGATCGCCGTTCCGTACACGGGAATGATCGTTTCAACACGTGAGAGCCAGCAGAGCAGAGAGAGAGTCCTGCACCTCGGCGTCTCCCAGATAAGCGGCGGCTCGAAGACGAGCGTCGGCGGCTACGCAGAGCCGGAGGCAGAGGAGGACGATTCCTCGCAGTTCGACGTAAGCGACAAGAGAACGCTCGACGAGGTCGTCAAGTGGCTCATGGAGCTTGGCTACATTCCGAGCTTCTGTACCGCCTGCTACCGCGAGGGCAGAACAGGCGATAGGTTCATGAGTCTCTGCAAGGCAGGTCAGATCCAGAACTGCTGCCACCCGAACGCACTCATGACGCTCAAGGAGTACCTTGAGGACTACGCTTCGCCCGAGACGAGAAAGATCGGCGAGGAGCTGATCCTCCGGGAGCTTGATAATATCCCGAAGGAGAAGGTGCGCGAAAAAACGAAGGAGTATCTCACCGGTATCCACGCCGGCGAGCGCGATTTCCGTTTCTGATAAATGACTGTATCTGCCCGCACAGCGGTTTTCTGATACCCTGTGTGGGCAGATTCTGTAAATAGAGGTGATATGCGTGGTAATAGATCTGAATTTGATCCTGTTGATTCTCCTTATTATCCTCGTCGGCTGCGTTGTGATAAAAATCAAAGAGGGTTCAGATAAAAGCGGATACAGAAGAAATGTCAGAAGACTGAGCTTTGACAATTATATCTCGACTAACGCCGTTATTACGAATATCGAGGAGCAGACGATCAAGATACATCAGCAGAAAAATAACAGCTACACAGACCTCGGTCAGACCTCAAAGCCCGTATATGACAGCAACCTTACAGCGCTGAACTCTATGATCGCAAGGAGGCAAATAAAAAAGGTCAGCTACGAGGATCAGCTTGGCAGATCTATGTCGGAGCTTAACAGCCTGATGAGCGAGAGCGCCAAGGAGGTCGTCAGATACAACGTAACGTATGAGTACGAGGACAGCAGCGGCAACAGCTATTCGGCGCATTCGATTATCTACAAGCTGCCGCCCGGCTACGATAAAGGCGAGTATATCGAGATCAAATATAAGCCAACCAATCCGAATGCGAGCTTTATCGCCGCATTTCCGCCGATCTGATGATCGTAAATCAATACTGCTTTTCAATTAGGTTTGTTAAGCCTCTGAATTAAATCAGTATAACACCGAAAGGATGATAAACATGAGCCTTAATTCCGTTCCGGCAGCGGAGCGTATCCATATCGGATTCTACGGCAAGCGCAACGCCGGGAAATCGAGTCTTGTAAACGCTGTAACGTCGCAGAGCCTCGCGATCGTCTCCGACGTCCCCGGCACGACGACCGATCCCGTCACAAAGACGATGGAGCTTCTTCCGCTCGGCCCCGTTGTTATTATCGACACGCCCGGTATCGACGACGAGGGGGAGCTTGGAAAGCTGCGTGTAGAGAGAAGCTATCAGGCGCTCAACAAAACGAATATCGCCGTTGTTGTCGTCGATTCGTCAGCCGGTATCGGACGCGAGGAGCAGGCTCTTATAGAGCGAATCAGGGAGAAGAATATCCCGTATATCGTCGCTTTCAGCAAGTCCGATATCTCCAGGCGCGAGACGTCCGCCGGCAACGAGATCGCCGTCAGCAGCGAGACGGGCGAGAATATCTCTGAATTGAAGGAAATGATCGGCAGACTCGCCGCTAAAGCAGGGGAGGAGCGTCATATCATTTCCGACAAGCTCTCCCCGGGAGACTTTGTCGTCCTCGTTATCCCCGTAGACAAGGCGGCGCCGAAGGGGCGTCTTATCCTTCCGCAGCAGCAGACGATCCGAGATATCCTCGACGCTCATGCCATGTGCGCCGTCACCCAGGACGACCGCCTCCCCGAGACGCTTGCGGCGCTCAGCGTCAAGCCGAGGTTCGTCATAACGGACAGCCAGGTCTTCGGCAAGGTCAGCAAAATGACGCCGGAGGATATTTCTCTCACCTCCTTCTCGATCCTGTTTGCAAATTACAAGGGTAATCTGCGCCTCTGCGTAGAGGGCGTCAAGACTCTCGATACGCTAAAGGACGGCGACCGCGTTCTGATCGCCGAGGGCTGTACGCACCACCGCCAATGCGGCGATATCGGTACGGTCAAGCTGCCTGCGCTCATAAAGAAATACAGCGGCGCGTCGCCCGAATTCACCTGGACGTCAGGCACGGAATTCAAGGAAGACCTCAGCAAATTCAAGCTCGTGATCCACTGCGGCGGCTGTATGCTAAACGAAGCCGAGATGCAGTCACGCCTCGCGTCTGCCGAGCGTCAGGGCGTTCCGATCACAAATTACGGCACGGCTATCGCCTACATGAACGGCATTTTGAAGCGCAGCCTTTCCCCGTTCCCGGAAATACAGGAGCTTATCAAATGATCGCCGTCTTTATAATATGATTCATTTTCTTCGCGCCCGAGGGATTCTGTGACTTCTCTCGGGCGTTATAGCAATAAAATTGTAAACC
>CADAYJ010000032.1 GCA_902792115.1 uncultured Ruminococcus sp.
GAACTTTTATCGAAGCCGCCGATCACCAACCGGGGGTACGTTTTGAACGCGGGCATAAAGTCATCGCTTTTCGTTAAACTTTATGCGCGTATCTGCCTGCGGCCGCTTGGCCGCCACCGGAGACCGTCCTCAGGGATACTATTTGGACGCGGGCGCAAAGTATTCGATTTTCGTATACTCTGTGCGCGTACTGCGTGTCGGCGCTTGCCGACCGCAAGGTCACGTATCCCTTCTTCTTGTGATAACGAATGCAGCTATTGCGGCGCCGATAAGGATCAGCAGGATCGTCACGGTATACGACGTCATGTCACCCGTAAGAACATTGCGGATATTTCTTTTTTCGGATGCCGTTTTAACGCTGCTTGTCCTCTGAGAAGTGTTTTTCTTGGATGCAGCGGAGCTGTTCTGCTTTTTGGAGCTTGTATTTTTCGACTGAACGGAGCTGTCCGGTTTTTTGGAGCTTGTGTTTTTCGACTGAACGGAGCTGTCCGATTCTTTGGAGCTTGTGTTTTTCGACTGAGCGGAGCTGTCCGGTTTTTTGGAGCTTGTATTTTTCGACTGAACGGAGCTGTCATTCTTCCCGGCATCGCTGCTTTGAGACTGTGAGGACTTTTCGGAGGACGCTGCGTCTGAGCCGTCCTTGTCCGGGGATACCGGCTCGGGCTTGTCGGAAAGCATTCTCAGCTTAACGTAGCGCTCAAAGGAATCGAGCTTTTCGCTGTCCTCGCGGAAGGCGTCGCCCGTGACGTAGCGCACGCCGGCGTCTATTACTTCAAATTTTGCGCCGTGTGAGATGAGAAGCTCATACTCTATATCTCCGTGGTAAGTGCCGATATAGCCCGAATGTTGCCGGTCGAGCGCTTCCTTGTCGGCGTAGATTATCATCAGGACGCCGTCACTGCCGCCGTAAAAGACATGAGAGACAGTTTCGTCGAGCGTTGTGCTGGTGAAGAGAGGGTAGGTAAACGACGTACCGGCAGCCGCGCGCATATTGGCGATGGTCGCGGGCTTTCCCTTCGTTACAAGACCTGCCGTGTAGTAATCAGCGCCGCTGTAAACGAGCATATCGTCCGGATTGCGGTAGCGCGAAAGCTCCGTGTCGCACGCATGGCTCACTGCACTTATCATTTTTTCATAGCCCTCGCCGAACATTGAGACGCCCGTTCCGTGGTAGTGGCTGTCGGGCGCGTCGGCTCCGAACATCGCCTGGAAATAGAACTGCGACTGATACGCCGAAACCGCAGCAGAGCGGCTGTTGTCCGTCAGATTCTTCGTAAGATACGGGTTGAAGGCGCGGTAATCGCTCTCCCATTTTTTGTAGGAGTCCGGAGTGACCTTTACGAACCTGCTGTCGTCAAAGCCGCTGTATGCGTTGCCGCTGTCCGACTTGACGGTTACTTTGCATTTGAAGTACGTCATTCCTACGGCTGCCGTGACATACGTTTCGCCCTTGCCAATGCCGGTTATCGTTCCGTCGTCCGACACGGAAGCTATTTTGTCATCATTCGAGGTATAGATAACATCACGGGGATCTGTATCGGAGATAACAAACGAGGCTGTTTCCTTCCCCTGAAGAACAGCTTCCTCTATATTCTGCGAACGGTCTGCGCTCGTGAATATGCCGATATTGTTGTCGCGCGCATACTGCCTTACAGCTTCTCCGGCGCCGCCGATCAATTCAAAGCCGTCGATCAGAGCGTAATCTTCGTTATTGCCGTCGAAATTCGCGGTATACCCTATTCCCTTCTCGCCGATTCCTGCAAGGCTTTCCGGGATAAATACGCGCTTCAAGGAGCTGTTCGTCACGAAAGCGTAATCGCCGATTTTTTCAACGCCGTCGGGGATCGTGAAGCTCTCGTCGCCGAGATAATTCGGGTAGTATACGAGCGTTTTTCCGCCGTCTGCAAGCAGGACGCCGCCGACTGTTTTATAATCGCCGCTCGCCTCGACCTTCGCCTCGGAATTGACGAACGCGAGCGGATCGACGCTTTTCACCGTTTCAGGCAGCTTTATCGAAAGCTCGCCGCACTGCGCGAAAGCATTCTTTCCGATCTTTTCGGTTTTGCCGAGATCTATCTCGCTCAGCGATTGACAGTAGGAGAATACGCCTTCTCCGATCTCCTTTACGGAGCCGGGAACAGCGAGCTTCTCAATGCCGCTCTGGAAAAATGCGTATTCGCCGATCTCCGTGACGGAGTCGGGCAGCGTGATCCCCGTAAGCGACCACGCAGTATCGAAGGCGTGCGGCGCGATTTTCTCAACTCCGTCGGGGACAACGTACACCGATTTTTCCTGCTCCTTCCCGCACGGATACGCGATCAGCGTTTTCATATCCTTAGAGAAGAGGATACCATCCTTGACGGCGTACCCTTTGTTCGTCTGCGAAACGGAGAATTCACTCGTCATTACGCGAGCGAGCGCGCTTTCTTCAAGCACGGCATTTTCGGGCAGGACAAATTTTTCGACAGACGCATTTGCGAACGCCAAGGAGCCGATCGTTTTGAGATTATCGGAGAAGGCGACGCTTTTAAGCTCATAACAGCCTTTGAATGCCTCTTTACCGATCTCCGAGCAGTTTAATGTGATATTGGAGATCGTGGCGGACTCGAATGCGGAATTGCCGATCACATCAACCGACTCCGGTATGGAGCATACAGTGAGATTCTCACACTGACCGAACGCAAGGCTGCCGATAGTTTCAGCCGAGGACGGAAGCACTGCTTCGGAAAGATTTTCACATTTATAGAACATTCTTTCCGGGATCGTTTTGAGATCGCATTTCAGCTCCGCCTTCTGCAAGCCGCTCAGAGCGAAGGAGTATTCCCCTGCCTTTTTAAGACCTGACGGGAACGAAAACGACGTGAGCGCACCGTCCATCAAGAACGCGCCGTCGCCGATCTCGCTGACGGAATCAGGAAGCTCCGCCTTTGACAGAGACGTACAAACGGAGAATGCGCCGCTGCCGATCCTGCCGACGCTGCCCTTGAAGGAAACCGTCTGTAAAACAGAGCAGCTCTCAAAGGCGTAATCTCCGACAGCTTCGATATCGGCGCTGCAAACAAAGGACTTAAGCTCCAGGCTGCCCCTGAACGCACCCTCACCGATCCCTGTTACCTTCGCGCCGTTTTTGAGAACAGCCGGGATCGTGACCTCCGAAACGCCCTCGTCGCAGCCGGCGACGGAAGCCGTTTTGCCTTCGGAAAGAGTATAGCGGACACCGTTTTCCGTGTATTCGGAGCTTTCCGCATTGATCGGGAGCGCAAAAAGCATTGTCAGCAGCGCTGCCGTCAGCAGAAATGACAATGCTATACAAGTATTCCTTTTCATAGTGATTCCTCCTGTCTGTTTCATCTGTTGTTAAGACAATGACCGAGTATCCTTTTGAAAGCCTGCGTCGTTCCGGGATCCGATCATTCCGCTATTATTTTACCACAAATGAGATGTGAATGTCTATATGTTTCAAAAAATTGGAAGCAGAACACAAGGGCAGCGGGAAAGCCGCGCCGTCAGGTTTACCGAAAAACCGCAAAAACCCCGGACGTTACGGCGGATAAAAGAATTCGATCCGAAATTTTCGTTTTTCTGAAAATTAATGTAGCTTTTTTACGGAAATAGTATTATAATATAAGGCGTGGTTCATGGCAGACCATGAAGCATAAACTAAGGAGTGAAAGATAATATGGAAAAAGAAAAGAGATACGGCTTTCAGACGAGAGCCATTCATTCAGGCAACGGTGTTGATCCCTCAACAGGGGCTATCCAGCACCCGATCACTCTTGCAAACAGCTACGTTCTCCCGTACGACGCAAGCGCTGCAAACTGGAGCGATCCTAACATCAACATCTACACCAGGAACGGCGGCGTGAACCAGAAGGATCTTCAGAACAAGATCAAGGATCTTGAAAACGGCGAAGACTGCGTAGTTCTCGCAAGCGGCGTGGCAGCGCTCTCAGGTCTGTTTTTCGCTATGCTCAAAAGCGGAGATCATGTCATTTTTTCAAGCATTACATATATCGCTGTTTACAGGCTTTTCAACGAGCTGTTCAACAAGAAGTTCGGCGTTGAGACTACGATCGTTGACGTCTCCGACCTTGACGCGGTCAGGGCGGCTGTCAGACCGAACACGAAGCTCATTCACGTTGAGACTCCCGGAAACCCGACGCTGCAGATCTGCGATATAAAAGCGCTCGCCGATATCGCGCATGAAAACGGCGCGTTCCTTTCCGTAGACAACACATTCTCCTCGCCTTACGTTACGCGCCCCGTCGAGTTCGGCGCGGATTTCGTCGTAGAAAGCCTTACGAAATATATCAACGGGCACGGCGACGCTATGGGCGGCGCGATCATCGGAAAGAAGGAGTATCTCGACGAGATACGCTACCAGTCTCAGGTCAACCTCGGCGGCGTCATCAACCCGTTCGCGGCATGGCTCATCATGCGCGGCGCCGTAACATTCCCGATGCGTATGCAGCGCCACTGCGACAACGCTATGGCTGTTGCGCGTTTCCTCAAGACGGTCGATAAGGTCAGCTTCGTCGCATATCCCGGACTGGAGGATCACAAGGATCACGATATCGCTGTACGCCAGATGGAACACGGCTTCGGCGGCGTGCTTTCCTTCGGATTAAAGGCGGATCACGACACGTACAACAGAGTCGTCAGCCGCCTGAAGCTCATCACGTCAGCAGTATCACTCGGCCACGACGGAACGCTGATCGCGTTTATCGGCGAGGACGATGAGCGCCAGTATCTCTACCCCGAGGAGTTCCACAACGGCTTTTACAGAATGAGCGTCGGTCTTGAGGACGCGGAGGATATCATCAGCGACCTCAAGCAGGCGTTTGAAGCAGAGGGTATTCTTTGATAGCTTTTCAGCTTAATACAAGTCAGAATAATGACCGCATTATATGAACATGATCGTCATATAATGCGGCCTTTTTGTTTATCGCAAATCAGAGATTGTAGTATCTGTCGAACTCGGCAGGTGTGGGGATCTTCGCAAGCTCAGCCGTTTCATTGCGCTTAATCTTGATGAATGTCTTGATAAGAGACTCAGGGAACACGCCGCCCTCTGTAAGGAATGCGTGATCTGCTTCGAGAGCGTCAAGCGCTGAGTCGAGCGAGGTTGGAAGGCTCTTTAGCTTCTTCTTCTCCTCCTCGGGGAGGTTGTAGAGGTTCACATCGTAAGGTCCCCAGCCGTTCTCATGGGGATCGATCTGATTCCTAATGCCGTCAAGACCTGCCATGAGGATAGCGGCGTAGCAGAAGTACGGGTTGCAGGTCGCGTCGGGATTTCTGATCTCAAAGCGGCGCTCCTTCGGCTCCTTTGCGTACGCGGGAATTCGGATAACGGCGGAGCGGTTGGAGGTCGCGTATCCGACCGTGACGGGAGCCTCAAAGCCCGGAACGAGGCGCTTGAAGGAGTTTGTGCTTGGGTTTGTGATCGCGCAGAGAGCGCTGATGTGCTTTAAGAGACCGCCCATGAAGTAATGAGCCGTTTTGCTCAGGCGCGCGTAGCCTGCGTCGTCTGCGAATACAGGCTCGCCGTCCTTGAGAAGAAGCATATGAACGTGCATACCGTTTCCGGCCTCACCGTAGATCGGCTTAGGCATGAGAGTAGCGCTCTTGCCGTATTTCGCGGCGGTGTTCTTGATGATGTACTTGACCATCATGGTTGCGTCTGCCATTTTGGACATCTCTCCGAGAAGCGGCTCGATCTCAAACTGACCGGAGGCTGCGACCTCGGGGTGATGGTACTTAACGTGTATTCCCGCCTCCTCCATGAGCATACACATCTCGGAGCGGATCTCGTATGAGGAATCGAACGGCTTTGCGATGTGATATGCCTTCTGCTTCTGAACGATATGACCGAGACCGTGATCCATGCTGTTCCAGTACGACTGTTCGGCGTCTATTGTGTATGCGTTCGTGTTGGCGCCGACCTCCCAGCCGACATTGTCAAAGAGATAGAACTCAAACTCCGGCAGGATCAGCATCGTATCGGCGATGCCGGTCGATCTCATATACTCCTCCGCCGCCTTGACGATATTCCTCGGGTACTGTGCAAGAGGGCGGTTTTCGGGATTGTCGATGATCATTGCGTTGCCGCTCATCGTCAGAGTCTTGATCTCGCAGAAGGGATCTATCATCGCCGTGTCGGGATCCGGGATAAAGACCATGTCGCTCTTCTCAACGACGGCATAGCCGTAGTTTGACGCATCAAAGCCGATGCCCTTTTTCATCGTTTCCTCCGAAAAGCAGCCGGCAGGGATAGTGACATGACGGAACTGACCGTTGATATCGACCATTTTGAAGTCTACCATCTTGATGTCCTCGTCACGGATACGCTTCATGATGTCTTGAATTTTATTTTGCATAGCAAAACCCTCCGAATAATTATTTACTATGTATTATAACACATCAATCTGCATTTTTCAATAATAGTTTCTCTAACTTTTTCGTATTTTTGTACTGTTTTGTTATGCTTTTTTCCCATATCGGAGAGTCAGTGGGAATAATTGTAATTTATCTTTTGGAGAATCCGAAGTATGCCGAAGATAATGAGATCGGTTTTTGAAGCGTTTTCCCAATTCTCGGAAAAAATGCTCAGCAGATAGCGGCGAGTACAGATAATGTTATTATCATTGGTTTCTTTATTTTTTGATTATTTGTGTTCATCTTTATCACCATTGTTGTTCTTTGAGGCTTGTACGGATTCAGGATCAATAACAGGATCAGGATCGCCGATACTATTCCTTTCAGGCGTTCTTTCATTGATCACATTCCCTTCTCTTTCAGCGTTTGCAGTATCTCCCGATACATATCGAGAATATCCGAAATACCCTCGCCTTGCTTTTTTGTAAGACGGCGGCGGCGCATATCAACCTCGTCACAGTGAGAGATACCCCTGCCGGAATTGCTACGGATAATACCCTTGAAATCGCCGTGCATAACGCCGCGCGGCGTGAGCAAGCCGTCGTTTTCGCCTTCGACAGCGTTTACTATCGCATGAGGGATACACATAACGATATCGCTTGCGCTGTTCTTCATAACGCAGGCGTAGCTCTGATAATAAATGGTCGGATCGTCGGGGTTCTGCTCGTTGAACCTCCGCGTATACTCTGTTGAAAACGACTTGAACACCTCGTATGCGTTCGGCTTCTTATCGCCCTGCAAGCGAAGGCAAATATCGGAGCAGCCGCCTGCGAATCTGACGAGCGGCGCAGGCAGTCTCAGCACCCTGTCGATCGACTTCGAGCCGTTGTGCGGCGTGTTTATCGTCGTGAGCGACGCGACGTATCTGTTCATTCCAAGCCGGCAAATTGCGTAGCGCATATCCATACCGCCCTTTGAGTGAGCGATAACATTCAGCTTTTCGGCTCCCGTTTCACGGATTATCCTTCGTATTCTTCGTTTGAGAAACTGTGCGTTGTCCTCAATAGTGCCGTTGCTGTCCTGACCGCCGTAGAATACGAGGTTGCCGTCCTCAGTGAATATTTTGGGTATGCGCCCCCAATAGTTGATCGTTCTCCCGTCACGAAAGCCCATTCCGTGAACGAGCAAAATCGGATATTTCAGCATTTTCTTCACCTTCCGATTCCATTATACATTTTTCTTCCGTTTATTTCTATAAGTTAATCAAAATCTAATGGTTTCTAATCAAATTCTAATGATCGTCTGTGCTCAACGCAGCGCTTAAATATTATCCCCGTGAACACTCGGAAAAAGAAAAAAGCCCCGCGCAGACGAGGCTTTTCATTATATTAGGACCGCCAATACGGACGGCCAAAAGAAAAAACGGCGCACCGTTCTCAAGGCACGCCGTTTCGGCACTAAAAATCGAACGAATCTTTTCTGCATTTTTGGACTGCTGATCCGATTCTGCCGGATCAAGCCAAGCGCTGTCAACAGGAAGAAGGTTGGGTATTTCAGAATCAGTAGCAGATTGCAGACATCAATCAACAGCGCTTTGGTTTGACCTTACGGAAAAGCCACACAAATCATGTACAAGGGTGATAAGATGATCGTAAGTAAAGCTGCAAGCATACTTTGTGCGGTCAATTATATAATAGATCATAAAAACGGATAAATCAATCGAATCGTCGATTTTAAGAATAAAAACGCAGAAAATAAAAATCGCGCCGTACAATAAAGGTGTTTACTCATTGACTAAAATGGTGATTGATGGTATGATTATAATTGGTGATAAGTATGGGCAATTTTTTATTATATGACGATAACGAGGCTGTCGTCCGCGAGATAGAAGGTCTTCTAAGGGAAGCTCTCGGCGGCAAAGAGTGCAGGATCTTTACGGCGTCACTTATGGAGGACGCCGACAGAATACTGAAAACAGAAAGGATAGACGTCGCGTTTCTTGATATCGTTCTGGAGCACGGAAACGGCATCAACTATGCGATTGATATCCAGCGCCGTTATCCGAAGCTGCAGGTAGTATTTGTGACGGGGTACGTCGTATACAGCGAGCATATTTTCGACGCGCAGCCCTCCGGGTTTCTGATAAAGCCCGTAACGCTCGGCAAGATTAAAAGGCTGCTTAACCAACTCAGCCTTACGGACGAAAACAAGAACGACGCCTCCGACGTCCTCGTCTATTCAACGAAGGAAAGCGGCGTTATGAGCTTTCCGTTCGCCGAAACGGGGTATTATGAGCATTCTCACAGGAAGGTACACATCTACACTCCCGACGGCAAGGAGGTAACTTCGTTTTCGGCAAAGAGCGGCGAATTTGAGAAAAAGCTGCCGCCATACTTCTTCCGCTGCCACTATTCGTTCTGGATAAATCTCGCGCTGACAAAGGAGATATGCCGATATCAGGCGGTAACGGTCAAAGGCGCAGTCGTTCCGATAAGTCAGAACAGATTTCTGGACACACGAGAGGCATACGTAAAATATCTGACAAAAAAGATATAAGACAGAACCACGCCGAATCGCATAGAAATGAGGTTAAACAGGTGACTATCACAACAGCCGATATTGTCGGACAATGTAATATTGTATTTCCGATGTATTTTTTGATATTCTACTTTCAGCAGCTCGATATGCTGAAATACAAATCGGTCCCTACGTGGCTCGCAATATCGGGCGGAATGGTCGCAAAATTTCTTATTTTTGAAAAGGCACTTGCTCTCCCGACAGAAGATCCTATCGCGTCTAACGCCGGAATCCTGATTCTGATACCTGCGATCATCTTTCTGCAAAAGGGCAGCTATGTGAAGAGGATATTTTTCACTCTTTCAGCGCCGTTAAAATGAAGAACCGGCATTTGAACCGTGAAATTATGAGTATCGCGGTCATCGTAGGATTTTCCGTACTGCACTTCGTAATAACCGCTTTCTATTTTTCCGACTACCCCACCGTCACAGAGAGGAATCTGTTCTTTTACAGCATTCTGCAAAACATCATGATCGTGCTTCTTGTAGGTCAGTATTACATCTTCCTTGCTCATCAGGAATCCGACAGACACCTTGAAGAGGTAAAGCAGCTCCAGACCGAGCGCAACTACAATATGCGCTACTATGAGCTTGCGAAGAATAACGAGACTAAGACGGCTCAGCTTCGCCACGACCTTCAAAACGAGATACAGACGGTGCGTGCGCTCATCAGGGACGGCGAGCTGGAGAACGCCGAGAACATTTGGAGCGAAATGCAGATGCGACTCAACAGCACAAAGTCTATACAATACTGCTCCATGCCGCTGCTCAACGCCGTGCTGAACGTCAAGCTGTCCGACGTTGAGGACAAGAATATCTCGACCGATATCGTACTTCGAGGCTGCGAGCTTATGCCGCTTTCGCCATACAATGTTTGCAGCTTGTTCGGGAATCTTATCGACAATGCTATTGAGGCGGTAAACAAGGAGAAGGACGAAAAGGAGATAATAATACACAGCACGGTCAAAAACGGCTTGTTCCTCCTGAAGGTTCAGAACACCTGCACGAGCGTTCCGAAGACAGACAAGGATAAGAATTTCATATCGGACAAGAAGGAGCCTGACCACGGCCACGGCTCACGCATTGTAAAGCGTATTGTTCAGGAGCATTCCGGGCAATACCTGACGGAGCATGAGAACGATATGATGACAGTGATCGTTGCGCTGCCGGTCAAGGCTGAGGCGCACTGACTCCGCGCTTCATAAGCTGCCTGCCCTGAAACACATCACCTTCGACTTTCCCGAAGCCGATTACCAAAAGTTTTTTTTTTTGTTTTTTTACAAAAAAGCCGGCAGAAGGACTGTTTTCGGGAGAGGCGTATTTTGGCGGAAAATGACCTGAGCATCAGACCTCCGAAAGCCGCACTCCGCCGCTCCAAGTCGGCAAAAACAACACCATCTGCAAGCTGTGAAGCCGCATTTTGAGCGGCTTCTTTTTTGTATCATAACGCAGAAAAAATGAACGAATAAAAAAGTCTTGACAAGGGAAGGATATCGCTGTATAATAAACATACTAAATAGGTAGGAAATATAAGAAATAGCCCTCGGCGCTATGGATCTATATTTGAAAGGAACTGAAAAAATGTCGGAATTATTAAGGATCGAGGATCTGTGCGTCAGCGCAGAGGATAAGGAGCTGCTTCACGGCGTGTCTCTGACAGTCGGCAGCGGCGAGACTCACGTTTTAATGGGACACAACGGAGCAGGAAAATCGACGCTCGGCTGCACGATCATGGGCAGCCCGGAGTATAAGATCACAAGCGGAAGAATTCTCTTTGACGGCGAGGATATAACGCACGAAACGGCGGACAAGCGCGCCAAAAGAGGGATATTCCTCTCGTTTCAGAATCCCGTCGAGATACCCGGCGTAACGCTCTCGGAGTTCCTGCGAAACGCTCTCGAGCAGCTAACGGGAAAGCGGACAAAGCTCTGGGAGTTCAAAAAGCAGCTTGGCGCCGCTATGGAAGCTCTCGATATGGACAAGTCGTACGCAGACAGAGAGCTGAACGTCGGCTTCTCCGGCGGCGAGAAGAAGAAAGCAGAGATACTGCAGCTTCTGATCCTGAAGCCGAAGCTGGCAATTCTCGACGAGACAGATTCCGGACTTGACGTTGACGCGGTGAAGACGGTCTCGAAGGGGATCGACGAATACAGAAAAAGTACCGGCGGCACTCTGCTGATCATCACGCACAATGCCGCGATACTTGAAGCGCTCAGCGTTGAGAAGACGCATATACTGTCGGACGGCAGAAACGCAAGGGACGGCGACGGGCAGCTTGCCTTCGACGTGCTGAAAAACGGCTTTACAGAGGTGCTCCCATGAGTCAGAAAACACAGATTAGCGACGTTGACCGCTCGCTGTATGACTTCCGCTTTGACGAGGATGAGCGCGACAGGCTGTCAAGCGGCATAAGCCCGGATATCATCACCGAAATATCGGACGAAAAGAACGATCCGGAATGGATGCGCGAATTCCGCCTGCGCTGCCTGGATATTTACGAGAATACTGAAATGGTGAAATGGGGCGCGCCGATCGACGGGCTTGACGTATCGAAGATCGTGACGTATATACGCCCGAAATCGCGCATGAATACGGACTGGGACAGCGTTCCCGAAAGCGTTAAGGAGACGTTTGAGCGCCTGGGGATACCGCAGGCGGAAAGAGAGAGCCTTGCCGGAGTCGGCGCGCAGTACGACAGTGAGCTTGTGTATCACAATGTGCGCTCTGAGGCGGCGAAGTCGGGCGTTGTGTACACCGATCTTGAAAGCGCTATGCATGACGAGCGGTACGCCGGGATCATACGCACACACTTTATGAAGCTCGTGCCGCCGACAGACCACAAATTCGCCGCGCTGCACGGCGCAGTATGGTCGGGAGGATCGTTCGTTTACGTGCCGGAAAACGTACATCTTGAAATTCCGCTGCAGTCTTATTTCAGGCTTAACGCTAAGGGCGCCGGGCAGTTTGAGCACACGCTCATAATTCTTGAGGAAAACAGCAGCCTCCACTTCATTGAGGGCTGCTCGGCACCGAAGTATTACGAGGCAGGGCTGCACGCCGGATGTGTCGAGCTTTACGTCGGGAAGGGCGCTAAGCTACGCTACTCCACCATCGAGAACTGGTCGAAGAATATGTATAACCTCAACACGAAGCGCGCTCTCGTTGAGGAGGGCGGCAGCGTCGAGTGGGTATCGGGCAGCTTCGGCTCTCACGTTTCGTACCTCTACCCCATGAGCATTTTGAACGGCAGAGGAGCGCGCGCCGAATTTACAGGAATCACGTTTGCAGGCGAGGGGCAGGATCTCGACACGGGCGCGAAGATCGTTCACAACGCGCCCGAAACGTCGTCGTATATCAACACAAAGTCGATCAGCAAATCGGGCGGAGCAAGTACGTTCAGAAGCTCCGTCGTCATCAATAAAAATGCCGCGGGCAGCAAGTCGTCCGTGAACTGCGAGTCGCTTATGCTCGACAATATCTCGCGCTCCGACACGATCCCGGCGATCGACATAAAGACGGACAAGTGCGACGTCGGTCACGAGGCGAAGATCGGACGCATAAGCGACGAGGCGATCTTCTACCTCACATCACGCGGTCTCTCGGAGGAGGAGGCTCGGGCGATGATCGTCAGAGGCTTTGCCGACAACGTCTCGAAGGAGCTGCCGCTCGAATACGCCGTCGAGATGAACAATCTGATAGGGCTTGAAATGCGCGGCAGCGCCGGATAAAGGAGGGGCAAATGATGGAAACAGTAAAGCTGAACAAGCTCCCCGTGCCGACGTTCTCGCACCTCGGAGTAAATTATGCCGAACGCAGGCCCATTGAGGGCGAAGCACGTACTATCGCCATTGAGAGCGGCATCACCGATATTTCGGAAAGCTCCCGCTGCACGGTTCGCGCAGAACGCGGCGGCAGGAAAAGCGTAACGCAGTATATCGGCGCAGGCAGCGATATCACGGTTGACACAGACATAATGATCGGCGACGGCGCTTGCGTGACGCTCGTTCAGGTGTTTGACAGCAGGGCAGCGGTCGTTTCAAGGCTGAACGCGAAAATTGCCGATAACGCGCAGCTTGATCTTGTACAGCTGTATATCGGCGGCGACACAGTAAGCGATAATAAGGCGGAGCTTGCCGGATTCCGCGCAGGGCTTAAATCGGATATCGCGTACACGCTCAGCGGCTCCGACAAGCTCGACATAAATTTTGTCGCCGAGCACAGCGGAAGAAAGAGCGTGTCGGCGATAAACGTCGGCGGCGTTATGAACGGCAGCGCCGACAAGGTGTTCAAGGGAACGATAGACTTTAAAAACGGCGCGTCGGGCGCAAAGGGCACGGAAAGCGAGGACGTTCTGCTCATCGGCGAGGACGTCCGCAGCAGGACTGTCCCCGTGATACTCTGCTCGGAGGAGGACGTCGAGGGAAGCCACGGCGCGACGGCAGGGCGCATCGGCGACGATAAGATTTTCTATATGCGCTCGCGCGGCTTCTCGGAGGAGGAGATAACGCGCCTGATGTCGAGGGCGAAGCTGGCGCACGTAATAAACAGATCGGACGAAGAAACGAAGCGGCGCATTTACGGTGCGCTCGGGTGGGGTGACGAAGATGAATGAGCTAAAGAAGGATTTCCCGATATTTCAAAAGCACCCCGGCACTGTCTACCTCGACAGCGCCGCCACGACGCAGAAGCCGCGTTGCGTTATCGACGCGGTGACGCGGTACTACGAGGAGGAAAACGCAAACCCTCTGCGCGGACTGTATGACCTCAGCGCCAGGGCAACGGAAAGCTACGAGGGCGCCAGGGAGGCTGTCAGAAGATTCATCGGCGCGAAGAGCACAAGCGAGATTGTCTTTACAAGAAACGCGACGGAGAGCCTCAACCTCATCGCGTACGCTTACGGTTTTGAAAAGCTCTGCGGCGGCGCTGAGATACTCGTCGCGATATCCGAGCACCACTCAAACCTGCTGCCGTGGCAGAATCTGGCTCAGAGGACGGGCGCAAGGCTCAGATACCTCGAATGCGGAAAAGACGGCGAATACACTCCGCAGGCGCTCGAAAACGCCCTCACTCCGCAAACGAAAATATTCGCGGCAGCGCAGGTGTCAAACGTATTCGGCCGCGAGAATCCGATAAAGGAGTTTGCCCGTATCTGCCGCAAAAACGGCACGCTTATCGTCTGCGACGGCGCTCAGAGCGTTCCGCACATGAAGGTTGACGTAACGGAGCTTGACGTCGATTTCCTCGCGTTTTCCGGTCACAAGATGTATGCGCCTATGGGGATCGGCGTGCTGTACGGCAAACGCGGTCTGCTTGAGGAGATGCCGCCGTTTCTCTTCGGCGGAGAAATGATAGAGTACGTCACACGTGAAAGCGCGACGTTCGCCGAGCTTCCTCATAAATTTGAGGCAGGAACCGTGAACGCAGGAGGCGCGGTCGGGCTTCATGCGGCGATAGACTATATTGATTCGATCGGCTTTGAAAGCATCACATCGCACGAGGCAAAGCTCACGGCTCTTGCTCTCAATGAGATGAAGCTGATCCCGGAGGTACACATAATCGGCTCCGATAACGCAGGCGATCACAGCGGTATAATCACGTTTACGATCGACGGCGTTCACCCTCACGATATCGCTGCCGTTTTTGACGCGGACAATATCGCGGTACGCGCCGGACACCACTGCGCGCAGCCGCTGCATGAGTATCTCGACGTACAGTCCACAGCGAGAATGAGCATAGGCATATACAACGACGAGCGCGATATCGAGCGATTTATCGAAACTCTTAAAACGATAAGAAGGAGAATGGGATATGAGCGATAGTATTTACAGCGAGGTGCTTCTCGACCACAATCTGCACCCTCTTCACCGCTGCGAGCTTGGCTGCGCGACGTGCTCTGTAAAGGGGATAAACCCGTCCTGCGGCGACAGGCTCACGCTCCACCTGGCTATCGAGAACGGCGTGATAACAGACGGCTCGTTCACGGGCGTTGGCTGCGCCGTATCGCAGGCTTCGACAGACATAATGCTTGAGCTTATCATCGGCAGGAAGAAGGAGGAGGCGCGCAGACTCAGCAGCCTGTTTTCAAAAATGATAAGCGGAGAGATCACAGACGAGGAGCTTTCCGAGCTTGAAGAAGCAGGCGCTTTACAGAGCGTTTCAAAAATGCCGGCGCGCGTGAAATGCGCCAAGCTGGGGTGGAACACGCTCGACAAGGCGCTGGCGGACACGCGGCCGCAGGCAGTTCCGCTGTCCGGTATTGACGAATAAAGCACTCTGCAAAACATATTGATAATCCGAGCCTTCGCTCTCTCCGTTTCGGAGAAGGCGGAGGCTCGTCTTTTTGTAAAGCAAATGAAATTAAGGTAAATTTTTATAAAAATATTTACATCAAAGGTCGATATATGATAGAATATAGGCAATACCGGAGACAGACAGATCGGAGGCTGCTCCGGAGGATCTGCAAAAAAGGGAGGAGACTCATCATTGAGTCGCAGATGATATGTCAGATAAGTATTGTCTTTACTGTATGAATCCGTCCGAAACGGACGTTTGCCCGGGCTGCGGCAAAAACAGCAGCCGATACGCGCCGCCGCCTCACACGCTGCCGCCCGGCACGGTGCTTGCAGGGAAGTATCTTCTCGGAGCTGTTCTGGGTGAAGGCGGATTCGGGATAACGTATATCGCAAGGGATATAAACCTCAATTTGCGCGTCGCCGTGAAGGAGTATTTTCCGAAAAGCGACGTAACGCGAAGCATCTCCGCGTCGCTCGACGTCACGCCCGGCACGGGAAAAGCCGCCGAACGCTTTGAGAAGGGAAAGCAGCAGTTTCTCAAGGAGGTGCGCACGCTCTCGCTTTTCACGGACGAGACGAATATCGTAAATGTCCGCGATTTCTTCACCGAGAACAACACGTCGTATATAGTTACGAGCTTCGTTCCCGGGGTTAATCTGAACGACTATATCGCGGCAAACGGGAAAATGTCATACGAGCGCGTGTTCGAGCTGCTTTCGCCGATCATGAAGGCTCTCGGGAAGATCCACGCTCAGGGTTTGATCCACCGCGATATCAGCCCTGCAAACATCATGCTCACGAGCGACGGCGTCGCGAAGCTGATAGATTTCGGAACGACGCGCGAGTTCACGGCTGACTCCGACGCGACGTACTCGGTCGTGCTGAAGGTCGGATATTCGCCCGAGGAGCAGTACCGCAGCAGCGGCAGACAGGGACCTCAGACCGATATCTACTCGCTCTCGGCAACGGCTTATTACCTGCTCACGGGGAAGGTTCCCGTTGATTCGATCAGCAGGCTCTTCTCGGACGACATCGAGAGCATCACGGCGCTCAACGGCAGCGTGACTAAGGAGCAGGAGGAAGCTGTCATGAAGGGCATGGCGGTCTCGCAGAAGGATCGGTACGCCACGATGGACGAGATGTGCGCCGCGTTTGCCTCGTGCCTCTCTCCGGCGCAGCACTCCGCGGCGGCGGCGCCCGTTCCGGCTCCGAAGCAGGAGGCAGCCCCCTCCCCCTCGCCCGTTTTGGAGCCGCCGAAAGCTGCCGTTCAGAGCGCACCACAGCCGGCAGTTACGCCCGTGCAGCCGCCTCAGCAGCCTCTGAGCCTCCGGAAGGAGGAGATCGCGCAGGCTCCGCCGAGCAAGTTGGGACTTTTCGGCTCGATCGTATGCGGCGTTATATCACTGCTGCTTTTCCCTGTTTCTGTCAGCGCTCTGTTCGACAATTCGAGCGAGGCTCCGTCAAAGCCCTTCTGCCTCGGTCTGCTCGCAGTCTCTCTGGTTTTTGCCGTCGGCATGGTCTTTGCAGGGCGGACATACTTTCCGCGGACGAAGGACAGGAAATCGAAGCCGAAAGCCGTATTTCCCGTGTTTTCCGTATTATTCCTGCTCGTTTCCGTGTTTTTGCTGATACAGATGACGCTTTCAAAGGATGTGACAAGCCGCCCGTTCGGTCTCTCTGTCTCGCTTGAATCGGCGCTTGCGGCCGTATTCTTTTCCTGGCTTTTTTACAGGCGCCTGCAGCCAAGCGGAAGGAAGCTGTTTAAAAAGATAGCCTCCGGTGCGGCGGTCATATCGGTTTTAGGCGTTGTAGGCTTTATGGCGTTTCACGGTCTCAATACGGTCATGATCGGCGACCAGCAGATAAACTTAAACGAGCAAAGCGTCTCATTATACGGCGACCTTATCACGAACCGCGACATGGAGCGCCTTAAAAAGCTGAAAAACCTCACTTATCTCCGGCTGTCCGGCTGCTTCCTCGACGACGAGGACGTGGGCTATCTGAGCGAGCTTACCTCTCTTGAAAGACTTTACATAGATTACAACACGGACATCACAGACGTATCACGCCTTACGTCACTCAAAAATCTCAAAGATCTTTCGATATCCGAAACAAGTGTAACCGATATCTCCGCGCTGACCTCTCTTTCCGAGCTGGAAACACTTGATATTTCAAATACAAAGGTACACGATCTGAGCTGCCTGTCTTCGTTCGGCAGTCTCACCGAGGCAGAGATCAATTCGATCGAGGAGCTTGATCCGCAAACGATCACAGTTCCATCAACAATGAAGTATTTCCGTGCAAAAGGAGTCGGGCTGACCACGCTCGACTTTCTGAAGCCTGCCGGCGAGAATCTCTACTATCTCGACGCAAGTGAGAACGAGATCACCGACATCAGCGCTCTTTCCGGCTTTACGAGGCTCTCGACAGTAGATCTCTGCTCAAATCAGGTGAGCGATATCTCTGCGCTGAAGGAGCTTGATCTGAGCAGTCTCGACATTACAAACAACAGCGTAAGCGATATTTCGCCTCTGGCAAACAAAGAGAGGCTGTCCGATTTCCATGCGAGCTTTAACGATATCAGCGATATCTCTCCGCTCGCCGGAGCGAAGTCGCTCGGCATACTGGAGCTGTCGAACAACAAAATAAAAGACATCACTCCGCTGACCGACAGATTCAAGATCAGCATTCTCGACCTCTCGTGCAATGAGATCACAGACATCTCGCCGCTTGCAACGATAGACAACCTTTCACAGCTCGATCTCAAGCGAAATCACATCAAGGACATCTCCCCTCTCGCGTCGTGTACAAAGCTGCTGGAGCAAACAGGCCGGTCGTTCGACCTTAGCTGCAATGAGATCACCGATATCTCGCCGCTGTCGGGAGCACAATGCAATTCGATTAATCTGTCTCACAACAAGATCTCGGATATATCGCCGCTTGCAGAGTGTGCAGAGCTTAAATACGCATACCTCGGCTACAACGAAATATCAGACGCTTCTGCGCTGACAAAATGCAGCGCGCTCCAAAGAGTCAATCTGAACTTCAACCGGCTGACCGATATAACAAGGCTTTTCGATATATCCGGAATACAGGACATATGGGCGGCGGAAAACGATATCAGAGATATCAGCGGTATTATCGCCCTGGACGGGACTCTGACGCAAAAAGTCCATTTGTCCCTGACCTACCGCGACAGCTTCGATATGGAAGCGCTCAAATCGTGCGAGAATATATCGGCAGCGCTGTATGACGCGGACGATCGAACGCAGGATAAATACTTTTTCAGTTTCAATTTCCACACAAAGGAGGAGCTTGCCGCAGAAGATGAGCTGGAGCTTCTAAAGGACACGACGTATGACGCGGATTCGCTTCTCGACAGTGACAGCGAATCCGACACCGGCACCGAGACCGACGAAACGGACTCGGAGAGCACAAGTGATACGAATCAGTCCGGCGACGAAACGGACGAAGCGGCATAGAGGGAGGTTTACCATGTCTGAAACGATCCTATACAGAGAAAACGATAACGAGCCTGCTCTTCTTTGGGTGTTCGGCGCCGACGGACTTATCGGCTGCTTCGGCGTAGGTCTTTCTTCGGTCATCGGCAGCGGAGGTGATGCGGAAATACGCATTGAGTCGCCTTCCGTCGCGGAAGCTCACGGCAGGATCGCGCTTGTGGACGGACAATACTTGTACAGGGATCTCGGCTGCGAATACGGCACGCGGCTCAACAGAAAGCGGCTCGGGGCAGGCAGTTCCGACGGCGAGGACACGGCAGCGCTTTCAAGCGGCGACGTACTGAGATTCAAGCCGGCGGAAGACTCCGGCAGCGGCTGCGTGACGGCGCTGTTTACAAGAAATCTTCCGAGGGATACGCGCTTCGAGACGATTGCGCTCTCGGAGAACACGTCTGAGATACGTATCGGGCGCTCGGACGAGGCAGGCTTTACGATCCGAAACGACGCCGTTTCCGAGAAGCACGCATCGTTCTTCCGCTCAGAAAACGGCTGGGTGCTGATAGATCACGCAAGCACGAACGGCGTTTTTCTGAACGGCAAGCGGCTGACCACTCCGCGCTATCTATCGCCGTCCGACACCGTTTCCATAGCAGGCGTGTACTTCGTATTTCTGGGGAACAAGCTGCTTTTCTCCGCTCCCGAAGGAGCCGCGCAGTCAGCGCCTGCCCCGGCCGCAAGCGCTGCCCCGGCTTTGCAGAAAGCCGCCGGAGCAACGCAGAACGAGCAGATAAGGAAGGAAACTGTCACGCCGGGCGGAGAGCGGCTCGTTATCAATATTATTGAAAGAAGCGTTATGCGGCGGTTCAAAAAGCTCACGCTCCTTCAGGACATCAGCATTTCCGTCGCGCCCGGAGAGATGGTGCTGATCCTCGGCGGCTCGGGCGCAGGAAAAACGACGTTTCTCAACGCCGTTATGGGCTACGAAAAGGCGAGCGGAAGCATCGTTTACGACGGCACGGACATTTACGGCGAATACGACAAAATGAAATACGAGATCGGTTTCGTTCCGCAGAACGACCTGCTGCGCGGGACGGACAACGTATACGCGACGCTCGAAAATGCCGCAAGAATGAAGCTCCCTGCACACATGAACGATGAGGCGCGAAAGGCTCGCGTCGAGGAGATGCTTGAGGAATTCGGGCTTTCGAGGGAGAGGGATTCTCTCGTGTCGAAGCTCAGCGGCGGGCAGCGAAAAAGGCTCAGCATCGCGGTTGAGTTCATTTCGCGACCGAAGCTGTTTTTCCTCGACGAGCCGGATTCGGGCATTGACGACGTTATGGGCAGAGGGCTGATGGAGAATCTGCGGAGGATCGCCGACAGCGGAACGATCGTGATGATAATTACGCACAGCCCGGAGCGTGCCGCCGACCTGTTCGACAAGGTGATCGTTCTTGCGAAAAGCTCTGTTGACAACTGCGGTCACCTGGCGTTTTACGGCACCCCGGACGAGGCGTTCCGCTTCTTTGACGTCACCGCCTTCCGCGGTATCGTCAAGCGCATTAATCGTCCCGACGAAAACGGCGAGGGGCTTTCTGACTATTACATCAAAAAATACAAGGAGCTGGAGGCTGGCAGATCATGAATGAGACAAGAGTCGGCAGAGTCGGACAGACAGGCATCTACTTCGGCAAATGCTGCCGCACATTTGTAAATGAAAAGGGCTGGAAATCGCTTATCAGCACCGTGATAATCTCTGTTATACTCGCGTGGGTGATCGGAGACAACACATTCTCGGTAAACGAGCCGACTAAGACAGGCGTATTTGCGATGATCTGCGGCTGCATCTGGATCGGTATGTTCAATTCCGTACAGCTCATATGCCGCGAACGCGATATCATCAAGCGCGAGCACCGCACAGGACTGCACATCACGTCGTATATGTCGGCGCATCTGCTCTTTCAGCTCCTTCTTTGCATGGCGGAGGGGATGATTATTACGATCGTTTTTTCGATTTTCCGCGATTTCCCGTCGAGCGGCATAATGCTGGAGTGGATCGGAATGGAATTCTTCATCTCGTTCACACTTGTTATATTCAGCTCCGACACGATCGGCCTTATGATCTCGTCGATCGTAAAGACGGAGAACGCGGCAATGACCGTCATGCCGTTCGCACTCATTATTGAGCTTGTACTTGCAGGACTGATGTTCCCTCTGCCGGAAAACGCGCAGCTGCTGCCGAACTTCACCGTGAGCAGCTGGGGGCTGAAGGCCGTATGCACGAGCGCGGACATCAACGAGATCCCCACCTGGGACACGCTTTCAAAGCTGAAGGAAGCCGCCGTGGGAGGCTCCGTATCGAGCTGGAAGGATCTCGGACTGACTCAGGAATACGACATTGCATACGACGGCACGACGCAGCATCTTCTTTCCTGCTGGCTTATGCTGATTCTCCATTCGGCAGCATATACGATCATCGGAACGATATCGCTGGAGCTTGTGGATCACGACAAGCGTTAAATTCACCTGCAAAGTCCGCTGAGTGCTTCGGTCTGCTTGCGGACAGCCGAGGACGCGGTTTCGCACCGGGTTTATATAATTCGCGCCTAAATTGAGTGAAGGCGCACTTCGGCACCCGTAAACTATTGAAATCGACCGGCAAATATGGTATAATATCATTGAATCTATTATCCTATGATCGTTTTATTGTTTATTTTTCTGATTTGCAGACTAAAACATTATGGAAGTGAGGTCAACCAAATGAAACGACAACCAAAGAAGCTGCTTTCGGCTGTGCTTGCGCTTACGATACTGTCCTCGGCGGCGGCGATACCGGCGAGCGCCGAAAAAAAGAAGAACGAGGTAGTGTATACCGAATCTCACGAATACACCGGCTTTTCGTGGAACGGAGGCAAGATCCAAAAGGGCACGGTAGACGAACCGAGCTTTGAGCTGCGCCCGGACAGAACCGAGGCTCCCGAAATGCCCGATGTGCTGAAAAACCGCGAGCCGAAGCACCACGTCTTTAAGCGCGATGAGAATCATGCGCTTATCCTGACGGGCGAGGTCATAATGCCGGGCGACACATTCGACATACAGACCGATATAACGTACGATCAGATCTACACGATAGACTTCCATGGCCGCGAGGACGGCTACGTCACCGGGCGCGCGGAGGAGATCGACAGTACAAATAACTGGATCGGCGGCGTATATATAAGAAGAAAGCTCGATACAAGCGACGGGTGGGAGGAAGATTATTACGCAGGCTATTTCAGCCCCGAAAGGTACGGGCTTGAGGTAACAGGCTCGGTCGATATCACAGACTACACCTATTTAAACCCCGGCGCGGTCAACGCCGACGGAGAGCCTATATCCGGCAAATTCCCGAGCAGCTTTAAAAACAACCTCAACTGCCCGATCCTCATAGGCGGAACAGGCGGTGGCTCGGACGCGCCGTATGCATACTATGAAGATCACGATGTCCGGTGTGCAAGCGGCGGCATCGGCTACACTGTGCTTGCACCGTATTACTATATAACGTATGCGTTCGATCCGAAGCCGACGGAGCTTGATCCCGAGGGCTTCAGGAGCTATTTCTGGAAGGACGGCTTTGAAAATCTTGATTTCCCCGAGGCGTACTGGATAACCGACGAGGAATATACGATCAGCATTCCGAACGCCGTGCTTGAGGGCAGTAAACTCAATCGCTGGGATTCCGAGCTGAATTACGACAGTCTGAATTGGGATCATGAGAATGTGAAAAACGATCACACCGAGCTTACCGTTAAGTGGGATTACAAGGACGGCGACACTGCGATCTGCGGTCCGGGCGAGCTTCGTCTTGAGCCGGATCTCAACTCCGGATTCACGCTTACGCTTGATCCGAACGGCGGCACTATCGACGGAATGGATCACGTAGTTCTCGCGCCGGACACAAAATATGACGACGACGCGGGCTGGATAGTCAACTTCGACACCGAGCTTAAAAACTTAGAGCCGACGCGCGAGGGCGACACATTCCTCGGCTGGTGCTCGAAGAAATCGGCGCGCTCAACGAGCTTCGTTACCAAGGACAACGGCATGGAGGCGTTCAAGTACTTCTGGGACGGATGTCCTTATTACTGGCACATCAACCTAAAGCCGTTCTTTTACGGCAAGCTCCTTAATATGAGCGACGAGGACTACAATACAGAGTGTGACCATTATTTTAACGAGACGCTCTACGCAAAATGGGCGAGCGAGACAGACGCGGAGCTTGACAAAAATCTCTGGAAGCTGTACGACGACGGCACGCTCGTCATTATAAACGAGGACGGCGCGGCCGGCTGGGTTGAGGCAAAGGAAAGCGATCCGTCGCTCGCCCCGAAGGTCAAGCGGATCAATCTCGGAACGGCGGACGACGAATACGTAAATGAGCTGCCCGTGCGCGCGTTTGCGGACTGCACCTCTCTTGAATCGTTTGAATCAAACGCTCCCATACTGGTGAACAACGAAGCCTTTGCAGGCTGCACGAGCCTAAAGACGGTGACGTTCAACGATTTTGCGACCTCAGGCTCCCGCTCCTTCATGGGCTGCACATCGCTTGAGAGCGTAACGTACAAGGACGAAGGCAATCCACCCAATTACGGTTTTATCGACTGCCCGAACCTTAAAACGGTCACATTTGAAAGTAATTGTAATATTTACAGCGAATCGGCGTTCTGCTTTGCTCCGATAGATCTCGTTGTTAATGTCACGAAGGAGCACGAGGAGGAATTCACGTCGCGCTGCAGTGAATTCTCATACCTGCTTGAAAACGACGCAAAGCGCTATCCGCTGACCGTAAACGGCAGCATCATCACCGACAAGAATCTCACCGTAAAATGCGGCGACGGTACGGCTGTGTTTGATCCTGAGACAAACACGCTGACGCTTAAAAACGCCACGCTCACGGGAGCGCTGACGCCCCATGCGGTAGACCTGTATACCCACGACGAAAAGGATCCGTACAAGTCCGAGAATATCCCGAAGGCGGCGATAGTTTCGGCTCTGCCGACGCTCACTGTCGTTATTGACGGCGACGTTTCCGTGGAAACAGGCTATGATGATGAGCCGCATTTCATAAGAGCAGAGGGCAACCTCATCATTAAGGGCAGCGGCACGGTTTCCGGTCTTGTAAGAGACCTGGAGCGGCACGACATCGACGAGGAGTCGTGGGAGTTCGTTGAGTACACCGAGACGGGCATCGCAAATATGACCGTTTCGGGCGATCTGACCGTTTCTGATATTACGGCTCAGAGGCTCTGGGCTGAAGTTCAGGGATCGGCAAAGATTACCAATACCGTGCTTGAGGGCGGTATTATCACTGCCTTCGGTAATCTGACTATGAAGGACGTCAAGGCTCACGAGCTGAAAAACAAGCCCGAGGACAAGTGGTTTGACGGCGAATACACAGCCATAGTCGCAAAAGGAAAGAACGTATATATCAGCGGCTGTGATCTCGATATGGTAGAGATGTATCTGAGCGACGAAGCGGAGAACATCACCTTCAAGGACAGCAGCATGAGCCTTACAAATCCGCTCGACGGCAGCCGCAATGCGAAGCTGACGGTAAAGAACACCTCGCTCACCGTCCTCGCGGAGGATCAAATGGCAATTACGTTAGATCCGGACAACATAACGCTTGATGACAGCAAGCTGGTCGGCGGCGACTGGTATCAGAACGGCGTGATCCGCATTGAAGCGACGGGAGAGAAAACTCCCGACGACACGGACGTTCCCGGTGACACAGACAAGCCCGGCGATACAGACAAGCCCGGCGATACGGACAAGCCCGGCGACACGGACAAACCCGGTGACACAGACAAGCCCGGCGACACGGACAAGCCCGGCGATACGGACAAGCCCGGCGACACGGACGTTCCCGACAAGAAAGGCAGCGTGTACGGCGATGTAGACGGCGACGGACAGATCACGGCGAACGACGCGCTTGCGATCCTTCGCAAAAGCGTTGGCATAGAGACGTTCACGCCGGATCAGGAGAAGCTCGCCGATGTTGACTCCGACGGACAGATCACGGCGAACGACGCGCTTGCTGTGCTTCGTTACAGCGTCGGCATCACAGACGCGGACGTTCCGATAAACAAGCCGGTGAAGTAAAATCAGTTTGTTAAAAGGGAAAGCGGAAGACGCGGTTTTATCCTGCTGTACAGCGCAATTATGATAATTCGGGCTGTGAGCATTAAGGAGCCACTGAATAAATCACGTTCTGCGAACTGAGCACTCATCTTGCTTGCACCCCAAGGGCACTTGTAACACATACCAATCGGTCTGCGCCTTG
>CADAYJ010000033.1 GCA_902792115.1 uncultured Ruminococcus sp.
CGTACAGCACTGCTACGGGTATCGGCACGGGCGGAATATCGCTCTCGTCGTCCGGAAGCGTGATCGCCACGTCGTCGCCGGGCTTGATATGATCGACGACGCGCGCGTGTACGCCGTTGATCTCAATGCCGTGCGCCGTCTGCTTCAGCGCCGTGAGAAGCGACGCTGACACGCCGCATTTTCTTCTCAGATATTCCCTCAGCCTCATTCCGCCGTACTCCTGCGCGACGGGAAATTTTATTGTTACGCCCATATTTTACCTCTTGTGACACCTGCGGCGCTGTATAATCAGATCATACAAAGGAGCCGCTGATTAAATTCTGCCCGTCCCGCACGTTCCTTTTCTTCAATTCGGCGAAGGAACCGCGCGCTGTTTGGACGCTCGTAATCAGCGCCTTCCTAAAAGCGAAGGCCGGTGACCGATCATATGTTGATAAAAAAACTTTTTCCTGCCTTTGTCGCCGCCGCGGTTTTCGTGTCGGCGATACTGGCTGTCTGCATTCTGCGCTTTTCGGACGTCTCCCCCGGCGCGCCGCTGCCCGAGGAAACGAGCGAAACCGCCGAGCCGTCGGACGAGAAAGCGCAGACGCGCCACGTCTTTCACGAGGGAGAGCTGCGCGGCGTGTGGGTTCCGTACTTCTCGATCTCCGACGGAACGAGGCAGCTTACAAAGGCGCGCTTTGAGCGGCGGTTCGACGACATCATCGCGCAGGCGAAGGACTGCGGCTGCAACGCTCTGTTCGTTCATGTCCGCTCCCACTGTGACGCGGCTTATCCGTCGGAAATCTTTCCGTTTGCCGAGACGTACCTTCAAAACGGCAAAGCACCCGACTACGATCCGCTCAGTTACATGGTGACGGCGGCTCACGGCGCAGGGCTGGAGCTGCACGCATGGATCAACCCGTACAGGATCTCGGACGACGGCGAGCTTCCGCGCGGCGGTCCCTGCCGTGAATGGGCGGAGAGCGGCAGCCGCAACGTCATTGAATACGGCGGCGGACTCTACCTGAACCCGGCGTCGAGCGAGGTGCGCTCGCTCATAATCGACGGCGTGCGCGAGCTTGTACGCGGCTACGACGTTGACGGCGTCCACCTCGACGACTATTTCTACGCATTCACCGAAAGCGGCGTGGACTCCGCCGATTACGAAGCGTACCTCGGCAGCGTGTCGCGCGGAAAGAAGCCGCTCACGCTCGAAAAGTGGCGCTGCGCCAATGTGAGCGTGCTTGTGGCAGGGCTGTATTCCGCCGTGAAGGAGATCGACAGCGAGACGCTATTCGGCATATCGCCGCAGGGCAATCCCGAAAACGACGTTGAGATGGGCGCAGATGTGTACACGTGGTGCTCGCAAAGCGGATACATTGATTATATCGCGCCGCAGATCTACTACAACAGTGAAAACGAGGTCTGCCCATTCGAGAGCACGGCGGACGCCTGGCGGCGGATCGTCTCCGACGGGAGCGTGCGGCTGTACATCGGGCTTGCGCTTTACAAGGCAGGCTCCGGCGAGGACGGCGGAACATGGCTCGGCTCCGACGGGATCATCGCGTCTCAGGTCGAATACGCGCGCTTCAAGGAGGCGGACGGGTACATTCTCTATTCGTCCGACTACCTCACGGGAGAACAGACGCGCTCAGAGCTTGAACACCTCAAAAGTCTGATACCGCCGCCGTAAGCTCCGACGGCTCCATGCGGCGGTACTCACCCTGATCGAAGCCGTCTCCGAGAAGCTCCCATGCGTTTTCGGAGATCAGACGCTCCTTGCTCTGCTTTCTGAGCCGTTTTATCCTGCTCTCGAGCCGCGAGGCGAGCGAGCGCGAGCCGCTCTCCCAGACTGCCTCAAGCCGCTGTGCGTCGTGTGACTTCGTGTACCTCGCGCCCTCCTGCGCCTTTGTGAAATGCTCCCTCATGCGGCGCGGCACGTCGGTGGTGATGCCGGTGTAGAGCGTGCCGCCGCTGCAGCGAAGGATATACGTGTAATACATATCAGCCTTCGACCTTGTAGCCCTTGTCCTCGACCGCCTTTTTGAGCGTGCCGAAGGAGACATCAGAGGAGAGTGTGACGACTGCCTCGTTCTTCTCGTGGCTCACCCTTGCGCCCTCAACGCCCTCGATCGCCTCCAGAGCGCCCTTTACGTTTGCCTCGCAGTGCGGACACATCATGCCGCTGATCTTCATTGTTATCTCTTTCATCTTTTTTTCCTCTCTTTCAATTATAATGCCCTCAACGGGCTTCTGTTTTCTGTCTCTGACCGTGCTGTGAATATCGAAGAGGTTGAGCCTCAGCGCGTTCGATACGACGCAGAAGCTCGAAAGGCTCATCGCCGCCGCGCCGAACATCGGATCCATTTTCCAGCCGAGCACGCCGATATACGCCCCTGCCGCAAGCGGAATGCCGATCACGTTGTAGATAAACGCCCAGAAAAGATTTTCGCGGATATTCCTCAGCGTTTTGCGTCCGAGGCGGATAGCTGCCGGAACGTCGGTCAGCCTGCTTTTCATCAGGACGACGTCGGCGGAGTCGATCGCGATATCCGTGCCTGCGCCGACGGCTATCCCGAGATCGGCGCTTGTGAGCGCGGGCGCGTCGTTGATTCCGTCTCCGACCATCGCCGTTTTGCCGTATCCGCGCAGGCTTCTGATGACCTTTTCCTTCTCGTTCGGAAGCACGCCCGCGACGACCTCGTCCACGCCTGCCTCTCTGCCGATAACGGCGGCGGTGCGCTCGTTGTCGCCCGTCAGCATAACGACGCGGATACCCATATTGCGCAGCTGAGAAACGGCCTGCGCGCTTTCCTCGCGTATCGCGTCGGCGGCTGCGATAATGCCGAGCAGCCTGCCGCCCTTAGAAAAGCAGAGCGGCGTTTTGCCCTGCTCCGAAAGCTCTTCGGCGCGGCGAAGAACAGAATCGTCGGCTTTCGCACGGGCAGATATAAGAGACGGCTTGCCGCCGAGAAGCTCCTCCCCGTTGAGCTGCGCGCAAACGCCGCTGCCCGAAAGCGCCCTGAAGCCGCTGACCGGCTCCGCGCCGATCCCAAGCTCCTCAGCCTTCTCCATGACAGCGCGCGCAAGAGGGTGTTCGCTGCCGGCTTCGACACTTGCCGCGGCTTCGAGCAGCTCACGCTCCGTCACGCCCTTGCAGGGAATGATGTCCGTGACCTTCGGCGCGCCGGAGGTGATCGTTCCGGTCTTGTCAAGCGCGACGATCTGCACCCTGCCTGCCGTTTCGAGCGCCGCCGCCGTCTTGAACAGCACGCCGTTTTTCGCCCCGAGACCGCTACCGACCATGATCGCGACGGGCGTCGCAAGCCCGAGAGCGCACGGGCAGCTTATTACAAGCACCGAAACGGCTCTCGCGACGGCAAAGCCAACCGTCTGCCCCAGAAGCAGCCAGACGGCGAGCGTTGCGAGCGCGACGGCGATCACGGCAGGAACGAACACGGCTGCCACCCTGTCCGCCGCCTTTGCAGCAGGAGCCTTCGTCGCGGCAGCCTCGCCGATCGTTTTGATGATCTGAGAGATCGTCGTATCCTCTCCGACGCGCGACGCCTCGCAGCGCAGGAAGCCGGAGGTATTGAGCGTCGCCGCAGAGACGGTGCTGCCCGTTTCCTTATCGACGGGAACGCTCTCGCCCGTCAGAGCCGACTCATCAACGGCGCTCTCGCCCGATACGACGACGCCGTCCACCGGTATCGTCTCGCCGGGGCGGACTACGAAAATATCGCCCTTTTTGACCGCCTCTATGGGAACTGTCTTCTCTTCGCCGCCCGACTCCACAACGGCTGTCTGCGGCTTGAGCGCGATCAGGCCGCGCAGCGCGTCCGTCGTCCTTCCCTTGGAGTACGCTTCGAGCATCTTCCCGACCGTTATAAGCGTAAGAATCATTGCGGCGGACTCGAAATAGAACTCGCCGAGATACCGCTCCGGCTCGCTCGACGCCGTCATAAGAAAGAGCGCGAACGTGCTGTACCCGAAGCTCGCCGCCGAGCCGAGCGCGACGAGCGTATCCATGTTGGGGCTGAGGTGAATAGCGCCCTTCACGCCGTTTACGAAGAACTTACCGTTGATGACCATCACGGCGGCGGAGAGAAGCAGCTCAGCGATACCGAGCGCCAAAGCGTTGCCGTCGAAGAACGGAGGAAGCGGAAGGGAGAACATATTGTGCCCCATCGAAAGGTACATGAGCGTCAGCAGAAAGACGAGCGAGGCTGTGAGCCGCCGCCTGAGCGCCGGCGTCTCCGTGTCCTTGAGCGCATCTTCCCCGGCCGCCGCCTTAGCGCCCTTCACCGACGCGCCGTAGCCTGCCGCCTCGACGGCTGCGATAACGTCGCCCGGAGATGCCGTACCCTCTACGCCCATTGAATTTGTGAGAAGGCTCACGGCGCACGACGCAACGCCGGGCACGCCCTTCACAGCCTTCTCGACACGGGCGCTGCACGCGGCGCAGCTCATGCCCGTAACAGTGTACTGTTCCATACGATCACCCCATTATTTCATCAGTCTGCGAATGAGCTGCGTAAGCTCGTCGATCGTCTCGTCGCTGCCGTTTCTGATGTCGTCGGCGACGCACGTCTTGATGTGTACGGAGAGAAGCTCGCGGTTGAAGGCGTTCATCGCCGACGTAACGGCAGCCGCCTGAACGAGGATATCGGGGCAGTAAGCGTCGCGCTCGACCATGCCCTTGATGCCGCGTATCTGCCCCTCAATGCGGCTGAGGCGGTTCATAAGCGACCTCTTCTCCTCATCGCTGCGCTTCTTCGTCCTGCGGCAGGCACACGTCTGTGTATCATTATCATTTACCATGATCTCTTCATCATTCATAAATATACCCCCTATGGGTATTATTGTATACCCGTATGGGGTATTTGTCAAGAGTTTTTTTTATAAAAAGATGAAAATGCAGCAGCAAAAAGAAATGCGTTCCTCAGCCGCAGCCGGGAACGCATATTCATCATTTCTTTTCTTTACTGTCTTCCTTCTTCGGATCGCTGTTCTCCTCGCCCTCCGCACTCTTCGAGAACTTCGGGAGCAGACCGCGCAGCGCCTTGTTGAGCGGCACGATAAGCAGCAGTGAGCCGACGATCGCGACCGTCTGGTTTATTCCGGACGTTATCATTTTCGGGGCGCACGCCGCCGCTGCCGCGGAGAATGTGCTGCCGGCGATCATCAGCTTGAGAATGCTCTCTGTGATGTAGAGCAGCCAGTACGTTACGCCGCCGCATACAGCGCCGACGGCGTTGCGCTTCATCGAAAGCCCCTTCGAGCCGCCGGAGTTCGAGATCGTTCCGCAGACGAACGCCATTATGAAGAACTTTGCGAACGTGAGCGGTGCGCTCGCGATATACACGGGATCGAGCAGGTCGTAAAGTCCGCTTCCGATCCCTGCCGCGAGACCGCCGTAAACGCCGCCGAAGAGCATTCCGCCGAGCAGTACGAGAATATTGCTGACTTTAAGCATCGTCTGCCCTGCCGGTGTGGCGATCGGGATCTTCAGAAAATACGTTGTAACGAAGATCATAGCTGCCATGATCGAGGCAAATACGTAGTAAAGAATCTTTTTGTGTTTGTTATTCATGTTTTTCAACTCCCCTCTGAGGTATGTATAAATAATACCACCTCTGTGGCACTTTGTAAAAGCCGGTTTTTTATTTTTTTAAGGGTACAGTTTTAAAACAAAAAGAGTTCGCCCCCGACCTTTCAGCCGGGGGCATCTATTAAGAGTGTTTATTATGGAGATCTCTCGGTAGAATGCTCCGGAGCGGATCAGACCACACCCTGAGCCTTCATAGCCTCTGCAACCTTAATGAAGCCTGCGATGTTAGCGCCTGCTACGAGGTCGTCGCCGAGACCGTACTTGTTTGCAGCGTTGATGGAGGACTCAAAGATGTTCTTCATGATACCCTTGAGCTTCTCGTCAACCTCTTCCGAAGTCCAGTTGTATCTCATGGAGTTCTGAGACATCTCAAGACCGGATACTGCAACACCGCCTGCGTTTACAGCCTTGGAGGGAGCTACGACTACGCCGTTGCTCTTGAAGTATGCGATAGCCTCGTTGGAGGTAGGCATATTGGAAACCTCAACGTAGTACTTAACGCCGTTAGCGACCATCTTCTCAGCCTCAGCCATGCCGACCTCGTTCTGAGTTGCGCAGGGCATATAGAGGTCTGCCTTGACGCCCCACGGCTTCTCGCCCGGGAAGAACTGAACGCCGAACTTGTCTGCGTAATCCTGAACCTTGTCGCGGCATGAAGCTCTCATCTCGAGGAGGTAGTCGATCTTCTCCTGAGTGCTTACGCCGTCCGGATCGTAAACGTAGCCGTCGGGGCCGGAGAGAGTAACGACCTTAGCGCCAAGCTCTGTGAGCTTTGTAACAGTACCCCATGTTACGTTGCCGAAGCCGGAAACGACAACGGTCTTGCCTGCGATGTCGTCCTTGAAGTACTTGAGCATATTCTCTGTGTAGTAAACTGCGCCGAAGCCTGTTGCCTCAGGGCGGATAAGCGAGCCGCCGAACTGAAGTCCCTTACCTGTGAGGACACCGGAGAACTCGTTCTTGAGGCGCTTGTACTGACCGAAGAGGTAACCTACCTCACGGCCGCCGACGCCGATATCACCGGCAGGAACGTCGAGGTTCGGACCGATGTGACGGTAAAGCTCTGTCATGAAGCTCTGGCAGAAACGCATAACCTCTGCGTCGGACTTGCCTCTGGGATCGAAGTCCGAGCCGCCCTTGCCGCCGCCCATGGGGAGCGTTGTGAGGCTGTTCTTGAAGATCTGCTCAAAGCCGAGGAACTTGATGATACCGATATATACGGAGGGGTGGAAACGGAGGCCGCCCTTGTACGGTCCGATAGCGGAGTTGAACTGTACTCTGTAACCGCGGTTGACCTGAACCTTGCCGTTGTCGTCTACCCACGGTACGCGGAACATTACCTGTCTCTCAGGCTCAACAATTCTCTCCATAACGCCGGACTCAACGAGGTCGGGGCGCTGATCGATAACGGGCTCGATGCTCTCGAAAACCTCTGTTACGGTCTGGATAAATTCGGGCTCGCCTGCGTTGCGCTTCTTGACTCTTTCAAGAAGATCGATCAAATACTCATTTTTAAGTGCCATTGTAATCATTCCTCCATAATTAATTAACTGAAATCTCTTTCAATCGAAGATTACTTCCGTAAGCCGCAAAAAACGGCGGAAACGAGTCCGCGGACGTTCCTTTGCAATGCCTACCCTAAGAGTATAGCACCATTGTTTCAAAAATGCAATAGCAAATTTCAATTTTTTCTGAAAAAAATTCAAATTCAGCGTATATTTCTACGTTAAAAGTCGGATTTCACGAAATTCCTGCAATTTCGGCTTCGTTAAATTGCAAAATTGCCGCAAGAACGGTCAAAACGCCTGTACAAGGACGGCAGGCTCCCGGCGCGGCGGACGAGGATCACTCCCCGACCTCGACCTCGATCTCGCAGCCGAGCGAGAAGGAGTAGATCACGCAGCGGTCGGCAGGGCGGCCGAAGATCTCCCCGACGGCGCGGCTGTACAGCGCAAGCTGCGGCGCGTAGCGCGAGGAAAGCTCGTCGGGAGATGAAGCGCGGTCGGTTTTGTAGTCCACGATCGTGAGGCAGCCGTCTAGCTCGTAGAGCGCGTCGATCGCCCCCTGGAGGACGATCCTCTCCTCGCCCAACGGCGGCGTGAGCGTGCTGTCGGCAAGTACGGCAGGGATCTCGACGGTGAACTGGTACTCGCGCTCGAGCATCTGCGCCGCCTTCATCTCACTGCACAGCGGCGACGCGAGGAATTCCCCGACGCGCCTCTCGTTCACGCAGTCCGCCTGCCGCTGCGTCAGGAAGCCTGAATCGACGAGCCTGCGTTTTTCGTCGGCGACGGAGAGCGCCGCTTTTTCAAGGTCGCAGTGCTGAACGAAGGCGTGGAGCGCCGTGCCGCGCTCGGAGCCGCTCATTTCGCCCTCGGAAAGGAACGCCGGGCGGCTCATTTCACAGCGCAGGCCTCCGCTCTCCCTCTCAGCGGCAGCCGAAGCCGTGATCTTGACGGGGATCGCGCTCGCCCTCGCGTACGGATAGCGGCGCGCGAGCTTCTCCTCTATGCGCCGCAGCTCGCTCTTAACCTCAGCCTCGTCCGGCAAAGGCTCCCGAGAAGCCTCGGCTTCGTCCGGGGCTTCGCCCTCAGGCTCGGCGTCCGCGCTCAGACGCACCTCTCTGAAGCGCCAGATATCCGCGCCGTCGCGCTCCTGCATCACGCGGCACGAGAGAAGCCAGTCGCAGAAGGAATTCGCCGCTGCGAACGAATACGGCGAAACCGTCCGCCCGTCATCGAGGCGGCCGCCGACGAGCGTCAGCTTCTGCTGTATGTTTTTGACGGACGCGACGAGCAGCAGGCGCTCCCTCGCTCTTGTCATTGCGACGTAGAGCAGACGAAGCTCCTCCGCGCGGAGATCCGCCGCTTTCGCGCTCTCGACGGCGCGGCGCGTAAGCCCCTTGTAGCGGAAGGTACCGTTGCCGCCGATCATGCTGACGCCCATGCCGAGCTTGTCGTGGAGGACGATCGGAGCCTTTGCGTCCTTGTCGCTGAAATCACCCGCCAGCCGTGCGACGATGCAGACCGGGAACTCCAGCCCCTTTGATTTATGTATCGTCATGATCGAGACGGCGTTTGCGGCGTTCTCGCCGGTGCGGTCTGCCGCGGAAAGCTCGAATTCGTTTTCGCCGAGCTTGTCGAGCAGCTTCACGAAGCCGGACAGCCCCCGGAAGCCGGAGCTTTCGTACTTTCTCGCGTAGCGGACGAGAAGCCTGAGATTTTTGCGGCGGAACTCTCCGTCCTCGCCGGAGAGAACGATCTCCGGAAGCAGCGTTTCATTATATACAAGGCTGATGAACTCGTCCGCCGGCATATTGCTGCCGTACGTCCGCAGACGTTCGAGCGTCGAGAGAAAGCGCTCCGCCTTCTCGTTCGTTTCGCGCTCGGCGAGAAGCATCTCGTAAAGATCAAGCTCGCGGTGGGCGGCACGGAGCCGTCCGAGGTCGTCGGCTGTAAATCCGAACAGAGGGCTGAGAAGCACCGAGGCGAGCGAGATGTCGCGCGCAGGGTTGTCGATCGCACGCAGCAGGGAGACCATCAGGCGTATCTCCGGGCGGAGAAGGAAGCTCTCTCCCTTCTCGCAGATATTCGGTATGCCGAGGCGAAGAAGCTCGCGCGCGTAGACATGAGCGTATTTTTTCGTCCGCAGAAGAATGCAGAAGTCGCTGAACGCGGGGGCGCGCAGGCCGTCTCTGCCGCTGATCTTTTCCTCGCTCATGATCCTGTAAATCTCTCCGGCGATGAACCTCGCCTCCTCGGCGGCAGACTCCTCACCGCCGGCAGACGATTCGAGCAGGCAGAGCGATGCGGCGGCTCCCGTGTCCTCCGGATACGCCGCCATCGGCTTCAGCTCCTCGTCCGCGGTGTAGTCAAGCTCGCTCGCCTCCTTAGTCATGAGGCGCGAGAAGACGTAGTTCACGCAGTCTGTCACTCCGCGGCGGCTGCGGAAATTCGCGTCGAGGTTGATCTTCGACGGGAAGCACGGCGCGTTTTCGTCGTACGGAAGGCTTTTGTCCTTTCGCGAAATGAATATCTCCGGGTTCGACTGGCGGAAGCGGTAGATGCTCTGCTTGACGTCGCCGACGATGAACAGCTTTTTGTCGTTGTCGCTGACGGCGCGGAAGATGAGATCCTGCAGGAGGTTCGTGTCCTGATACTCGTCCACCATTACGTAGTCGTACCTCTGCGCGACCTCCGCCGCCTTCTCCGTGAACGTCACGCCGTCCTCCTTCACGAGCAGGCGCAGCGCCCAGTGCTCGACGTCTCCGAATTCCGCGACGCCGCGCTCGCTCTTTATGCGGCCGTACTCCTTCTCAAACGCGCTCGCAAGCTCAAACAGCCCGACGACCGTCGTTCCGGCCTCGCGTATCTCCTCCCGGAAGCTCCCGGCGTCCTTTGAGAAAAGGACAGGCAGCTTTTCGAGCGCGCTCTTGTACCTGTCTCTGTACGCCTTCGCCTCGTTTTTCACCTCTGCCTCCGACTCTCCGAGCTTTTTCGGCGACGGGAAGCGCGCGTACGAGAGCGCACGAACGGCGGAAACGATATCGTCCCACCTGCCGCCTGAAAGCGCTTTTTCGAGGCGGAGGATCATCGCGTTTTCGGAGACGGCGAGTTCGCGCACACCTGAAAGGACAGTCATATCCTCCGGGATCGTCTCAGTCATTTTCTTGCTCTGCACCTTTGCAAATCCGACTTTCGAGAGCGCCTCCCCGATAATCTGCCTGCCCCAAGGCGTTTCTGCCGGATCGCCCTCGCAGGAGAACGCGGAAAGCTGCCGGGAGAGCCAGCGCTCGGGAAACGGCTGCGAGCCGAGGAAGCCGTAAATATTCCCGACAAGCTCACGAAGCGGCGCGTCGTCCTGAGTTGACGAGAACGTATCCACAAGGCGGAGAAATGTCAGATCGGCAGCCGCGTACTTCCCGTCGAAGACGGCGTTCATCGCGGCGTCCTTCATCACGGAGCGCTCCTCGTCGTCCGCGATCCGGAAATCGGCAGGGATATCGAGCGCGTAAAAATACTCCCTCGCGAGAGAATTGCAGAAGCTGTCGATCGTGCTGATCTGAGCCTTTGAAAGAAGGAGCTGCTGGCGGATCAGATTTTCGTTGAACGGATCGTCGTGAAGCATCGCTTCGAGCCGGTCGGCTATCCTCTGGCGCATCTCCTCGGCTGCGGCGTTTGTGAACGTCACGATCAGGAATCGGTCGATATCGACAGGCTCCTTCGCCGTTATTATCTCAATGACGCGCTGCACGAGCACCGCCGTTTTGCCTGAGCCGGCGGCAGCCGAAACGAGCAGCGGACCGCCCCTCGCAAAGATCGCCTGACGCTGCGCGTCTGTCCAGCTGATATTACTCATTATTCTTCCCCTCCGTTTCGCCGTGCATTTTTTCGAGCGTCGTCTCGCTCTTTTCTCCCGTGATGAGCTTGTAGCCGTCGCTTTCCTCGCGTCGGCAGATCGGCTTGTAGTCGCAGTATTCGCACGACGTCTTCTTCGCCTTGACGTTGTTTACGGGTGATGCCGAGGCGTCGCCGCCGTCGAGCGCGCTGTTCATGCGAAGAATCATCTTATCGACATAATCGAAGATCATGGAGAGCTGCTGCGCCGTTATTTTTTCAGCGTTTACAAATCCGCTCTTCTCCCCCATGCCCTTGACGACCTGCTCCGTATCGACGCTGACGCCCGTCATGCTGAGCTGCTTTCCTGCCTCGTCCTCGGCTTCCTTCTCCTTCGTTTTTTTGCCCTCGTTCTTGACCGAAACGATGCCGAGCTGCGCGCGCATATAGAGCACGGCGGCAGGCTCCACCGGTCTGCGGTACCGCGCTTCGCCGTTCTTCGCGACCGCCGCCATGTATATCAGCATTTGCAGGTTGAGTCCGTTGAGTACCTCCTCGAGGCTGAATGTCCTGCCGTTCGTTTTGTAGTCGATAATGCGGACGAAGGCGCTGCCGTTTTCGCAGTCCATCATATCCACGCGGTCGATCTTGCCGTTTATGTATACCGTCTCGCCCTTGTCCGTCATTACGGTGTATTCGGGTATGCCCATGCCGGACATACCGACGTCAAGCTCCGTATCGACGGGAGTAAAACCCGACTGCGAAAGCTCCTCCGTCATATGCTTCAAAACGCGCAGGACGCGCTCCTTCGAGCGTTCGTACATAAACATGAATCTGTCCGTCTTGCCCTCGGCGCCGCCAAGCTCCTCGTCCATGTACTTTTTCATCAGGCTTTCGAGAAGCTGCGTAAGCTCGTCGTCGGTAAACGGCGCGCCCGTTCGGCTGATGTAGGCGCGTATCACGTTTTCGAGGATATAATGGAGCAGCGTGCCGTACAGCAGGCTGTCGAGCTGTGCGCGGCGGCGCTCTCTGATACGCAGGCCGTAGTTGAGCAGATACTTGAAGCGGCATTCGTAGAACGCCTCGATCTGCGAAGCGGAGAGGTGCTTATCCCTGCCGAAGAGTGCGGCGGAGACGTCCCTGTCCGCGAGCTTCACGTCGGTATTTTTGATCGTTCTGCCGAGATAGGATACGCGCTCGCCGTAGTCGAAGCTGTCGCGGAGATACTCGCCGAGAGCCGCCTGAAACGGAGTTTTTGAACGGTAGCCCCGGGCGTACTGCTCGAACGCCGTGCGCTCGTTCGTGACACGTGAGAGCGCGTCGAGAGACGACGTCCTCGTCACGGGCAGCTCGGGGAATATCCTCAGAAGCTCCGTGATGATCGACGAAGGCTCGGCGCTGCCGCCGCGAAGATCGCTGCGCGGATACGAGACGATGAGCCTGCCTGTCGGCGCAGAGACCGCGTTGTACACAAGGAACCGCTCCTGCCGGAAAAGATCCTCGAGGCAGTCGTAAAGAGGCATACCGAGGCTTATCAGGCGCTGCCTTTCGGCGTCGCTGAACACGCCGTCGGCAACGGGAACGTGCGGAAACTCGCCGCTCACGGCTCCGATCACAAAGACGGCATACGGCTTTGACAGGCGCACGCTGTCAGCCTTGCCGACGAGCACCTGATCGAGCGTCTGCGGTATATCGGAGATATCCGTTCCCGACAGCACCATTTTGAAAAGATCGGTGTACCGCCTGAGCGTGATCCGGCGGCTGCCGAGAGAAACGTGCATTTTATTGAGAATCTGCGTAAGGGTATCCCAGAGGCGCACTCCCTCATCTGAAAACACGAGCCTTCTCTCGGCGCGGCTTTTCAGAAGCTCCGGAACTCCGGCTGCGACCATGAACTCATACAGCGCGGAGGAAATATCGCGCGCCGTAAAGCGGTTTGCGGCGTTCACCCTTTCAAGCAGCGCAGAGAACGGCGCTGTGACGCGCTCTCGTGCATCGTTGATTTCGGCGAGGCGGCGCTTGTCGTCGTCGGAGAAGCTGTCGGAAAATCCGTCCGGGTGCATTGAAAGCTCCGAAAAAAGGCTGCGCCCCTTCAGCCCCCACACGAAAATGTAGTTTTCAAGCTGTGCTATCTCGTGGTCGGGGATCGCGAAAAGCCCCGTCTTCGCGGCGTCGAGAAGGAGGCTCTCGTCGTTCGGATCGAGCGCAAAAGAGAGCGCGGAGACAGCGAGGCGCATAAGCGGCTTTGCCTCAACGGGCTGCGGCTTCGACATAAAATACGGGATATCGCAGCGCTCGAACGCTTCGTCCAGGACGCCCGAGTATTTCTCGGGATCGCGCAGGACGACGGCTATATCGCGCCACCTGCACACGCCGGAAAGCGCAAGCTCGCAGACCTGTGCGGCGACGTATTCGCACTCGTCGTACACGTCCGATGCCTGAACGACCTTCACGGCTCCTTCGGGATCGGGGTGCTCGTCCGTCTGCGCCGCGCGGTAAATATTTTCCTCGACTGCAAGAAGCGGCTCGCTGCTTGTACGAAAATTTTCCGAAAGGCGCACAGGGCTTGCGATTTTAAGCCTTGCTCCCCCGGCGTACTCCGTTATGCGCGCCTTCGTCCTGTTCACGGTGCTGAAAAGCTCGTCCGTGCCGAATGGCTCTGTGCAGAGCGATATGTAAAAGTCGTCCGCCTGCTCCATCATCAGCGAAAGTATCTTATACTGCTGCGCCGTGAAGCCGCTGAAATCATCAACGGCGATCGTATACCCCTCGAAAAAGCGCGTCTCGGCGATACGCTGCTCGAGGCGCATATCGTTGTCGTACGGATCGACGCCGCTGAGCGACACGTTCGCGTTAAAAAGCTCATAGATAAGCGCAAGCTCCGATAGCTTGTTCTCCAGCTCTCCGCCTGCCTCGCGCCCCTTCCTGCGGACGTCGTCCGGGAGGATACCGCACTGCTTGAACTCCTTGACGGCGGAGAGTGCCGTCTGCGTAAACTGAGGCTTCGCCGCCTGCCGCGCATAGAGCGTAAGGCTATCGGCGCAGTCCTCCAGCGTCACGGACATAAGAATTTTGCGCGCGTCGTCGTCGATCGGCGTACCGGGAACGCCGCCGGTTCGCGACATCACCAGATGGTACAGCCGTGTGAACGACATAACGCCGATATTCCTGCAAAGGCGCGGACCGAGGCGCCGCAGGAACTCCGTTTCACAATCGAAGGAGCTTTGCTCCGGGATAAGGTACAAAAGCCGCTCGCTGCCGTTTTCGGCGAGCTTTGAAAGGACGGAACAGAGGTACTCTGTTTTGCCGCTGCCGCTCCGTCCCTCGATCAGATGTATCATTTGCTCACTTCCTTGCTGTCTCTCTTTTCGGAGACGAAATTTTCATATATTTCGTAGATCTTGAATTTATATTCTACGCCCTGCGAGCAGACAAGCTCCGTCTGCTCCGGCGAGAGCGCGTCCGATATCCTCGCCTGCGCCGCGCCGACGCATATCGGCGGAAACATCACGCACCACCAGTTATGCCCCTGACCGCTGCCGATCTCAATGCGGAGCGCGTCGTACTTCCCGGCAGGGAGCGTCACGTTTCCGTACGTCCGCGTCGTGAAGTACATATTGACAAGCTCGCCCCTGACGGGGTAATCGTAACCGCATTCCCTGACGACGCGCCGCGCCTCAGCCTCGATCTGCGGCAGCTTCTTCCGCAGCAGGCTCTCCGCCTCCTCCTTCGTACAGCTTCCGGGATAGATATCGGCGCAAAGCCGCAAAACGGCGTCGCGCACCGTGAGCTTGAGCCGCTGATCCTCCTCGCTGTCGGAATTCGCGAGGATATGCAGCCGCACGACCTCGCGCGAGATCTCCCTCGACTGCGCGTCAAAGCGCGTCATCGAACAGAATGCACAAATGAGGAACGCGCAGGCAAGCGCCTTGGCGGCGGTACGGACACGGGTGGTACAATTCACAAAACCGATCATTTTCATTATACTTCCTCCAAAAGAGTTTGTAAACAGATTATCGGTCTTTCACAAAATATTATACCACATTTCAAAAAAACTCAAGGCTATTCACACAGAGAAAAAAATTTTTCCAAAACACTTGCATTTTCCTCCAAGTTGTGTTATTATATATAGGCACTGAAAAACACGGTGCAAATGCGCTGTTAGCTCAGCTGGATAGAGTGACTGGCTACGAACCAGTAGGTCGGGGGTTCGAGTCCCTCACAGCGCGCCAAAAGCACAAAAGCCATGTTATCGCAAGGTAACATGGCTTTTGTGCTAACAGCAGTGTAACAACAGTTGTTTTCACCATTGTTGTTAGATAGTGATCACAGAGATACGTTTTCCTGCGCCTGACAGTGCCTTTCGACTCTTTTAATTACTCGCCGCGTATTTAACAGATAGGCTTTTGCCCTATCTTACCGTTCACCGAAGGCAGCAACCAAGTGGCAATTGGTTGGCTCGCTTTCCTTGAAAGGCTTAACACAGCGTTAAGGTCATGGCGTAACTGTTATCGGTGAGTGTTGTATGCTCTCTCTTGTGATGTCTATTCAATTTTAATAGAGATTAACTCAAAGAAAGCGGTTGGTGGTAACAGCCGCTTTTCTTTATGGGCTAAA